>CAYMZV010000123.1:0-11264 GCA_964394965.1 uncultured Chryseobacterium sp. | reverse complement strand
CGGCGGAAAAGGGATGTATGGGAAAAAAGTCCATGAGGCCGTTCTTGCCGCGCAGGAAAAGGAATCCGGAATCACGATTCATTTTGTGAATGAGAATTTTGACGAGGGAAAATCCATCGCGCAATTTTCCTGTCCGGTTTTTCCCGACGATACAACAGAAAAATTGGCGGCACGCGTTCAGGAACTGGAACACAATCATTTTGCGGAAGTGGTGGAAAAACTGATTCAATGAATTTCATCTTGAAAAAATACATGCGACATTTTGTTCTTTTCTGTTTGTGCTCGGCCCTCATTCCCGTTTTTGAAAGTTGCAATGCAATTTATGTTCCCGCAACACCATCGACTCCCGTTTTTGCAAAAGGGAATTCACTCAAGTTGAATACAACCGTTGGTGCAACCGGATTGAATGCGAGTCTTGATTATTCTCCCATCACGCATTATTATTTGGGTGGCGAATGGCATGGAACAAAATTGGATTCCAACAGCCACTTGAATGCAGGCGCACACGTGGGTTATTACTTCAGCCCGAACGGGGAGAATTCCATCTTGAATTTTCAGGTGGGCTATAATTACGGAAACGGGCATTATGCCGATGTGTACGACAGCACGGATTCACATTTGTACAAGACCAATTTCGTTTATGAAACGTATCACGTGCAGGTATTTTATGTGAATGATTATCGCCAAAGCAAATTTTTCGGAGTGGGTTTACGTTACGATTATTACCATGGAAATTATGCAAATGAGTTCAGCCCGTTTTTCATCAAATCGATTCCACGCAAAACTTCCTTGCCAATGGCATTTGTCTTTTTCGAATATTCTTTCGGAAGGAATTCAACGTGGAACCTGAATGCGACCGGAGGCGTTCAACTCAGTACGGCGAACATCACCGATAAGGACATCAGTCAGGATGTTCCCGGATTCTACACGAATTTCTTTTTCAGGGCCGGGATCGCGTATCAGATTCATTTCGGGAAAAAATGATTCCCGATTTGAAATTTACACTTGCTGAATTTGATTTCGAAAAATCAGCCACCTTATTTCCTTGAACTTTTCTTGGGTGTTTTTTTCGTTTTCAATTTGAGAAGCTCTTTCGAGATCGCATAAGCTTCACGCAACTCTTTCAATTCCGTCTGCAACTTTTCAATTTCAGCCTTGAGCTTGGCAATTTCCTTTTGACTGTCGCCATAAGGACCTTGCGATTCATTCGTTCCCCCATTTCCAGTCGTTCCGAAGTAAGAGAAAAAATCAAACTCGAGCGCCTTGCTTAATTTTTGCAACAAGTCCGTATCAATCGATTTGCGCTCGAAAATGGTGTACACATTTTGTTTGGTCGTATTGATGCGCCGCGCCAATTCGGTTGTGCCGATTCCAAACTCTTTCGTTCTTGCCTTGATCCTTTCGCCAATGTGCATATTCAAAAGTATCCGCAGTTCTGGCAACAAAATTTTGTCTAGAGTACGTTATTTATTGCCCAACAGGCAATTATTGACTGTCCATGATCGATTCACCCCAATGAAATTGCATCAGGCACTTTTGTTTGGCATTAAAGTTGAATGGTTGATGTAAACCTCTCGAACGATGAAACCGAATCTTCCCGCAATTTTCCGTATCGCGATTTGTCTCCCCGTTTTATGTTTCGGAAAAAATCCTGAAATCAAATCCTTGAAAGTTGAAGGGGGAATCAATTCGTTCAAGGCATACATACTGCCGATTGTTTACGACTCAACCGTTTCCGATCAGTCACTCATGAAAATGGTTGACACGATTCCTGCAATCGGATACCCTCTTGCCGAACAGATTTATGTCATCACCGATAAAAATGATTCGACAAAACCTGCCGTGATGATTTACAAAAACAAGGTTTACGGCACTGCGAATTGGAAATTCATGATTCAGGAATTATACCCCAACGGCAATCCGAAAAGAATTTCAACCTATGATAAAAACCTGAAAGCATATCCTGTTTTCTGTGAAGCGTATGACAACATGATGGTGAAAACAAAAGGGCATTATCTGAATGGGATAAAAATAAAAAGATGGAAATATTTCGATCCGCAAGGGCGAAAATTGGAAACGGAAATATACCGCAACGGTGTGGTCAGGAAAACAAAAACATTCAGGCATCCGCGAAAGACATTGTTTACATGCATGCAATACACCAACAAAAAGGGAGTCGATTATATCTTGCGCTGATTCTTTCCGAACCTATTTTTGAAAACCCGAAAGCACTGTTTCCCACAGTGCTTTTTGAATTCCGATTGCCGAATGGATTTGAAATATCCAATCACACATTTCGCCAAAACCGCATGATGCCATTTCCGTACTTTTACGAAACAACACAGTGAGCCGAAAATTTGCAGCCACGAAATGAAACCGTTGTTTTGAAAAAGGAAATCATCATTCCGAAACGCCTTGAATCACCCGAATTTTGGGTGCAGCATATTCCATTTGCATTTTATCTCGTGGAACACTTGAAACCCTCAACGGTGGTGGAACTTGGAACGCACAGTGGAAATTCCTTTTTTGCATTTTGTGAAGCCGTGAAAGAAAATGATTTGTCGGCGAAATGTTATGCTGTCGATGGTTGGGTGGGCGATGCACAAGCCGGATTTTATCAGGAAGAGGTGTATGAAAGTGTGGTGCGGCACCAACAAAAAAATTATCCGGACAACGCCGTTTTACTGCGCATGAAATTTGACGAAGCGATTGGACATTTTGACGCAAACAGCATTGACCTCTTGCACATCGACGGATTGCATACGTATGAAGCGGTGAAACATGATTTTGAAAATTGGTTGCCGAAACTTTCCGGAAAAGCGGTTGTGTTATTGCACGACACGCAAATAAGGGAAAAGGATTTTGGCGTTTGGAAATTCTGGGATGAGATAAAAAACAATTATCCATCTTTTGAATTTCTCCACGGTTGCGGATTGGGTGTAATTGCCATTGGGAAAAATGTTCCAGACGAAATCTTGAAATTCATCAACGAAACGGAACGTCACAATGCACAACGTGTATTTTTCGAAACGGAAGGAAAACGGATTTTGACGGAATACCGGAAATTGGAATTCAAGCGTGGTGCAAAACGATTGCTTTTCCCGCACCGCATTCTTGCGAAACGGTTTAAAAAATTCTTCAGCTGAAAAAATGAAAAAATGGAAAAGGGGAAATCGGGATATATCGAGTTGCTGAAAAAAACGCTGACGGATTTTCATCACGCCAATCAGGAAGCATATAAACCATTGCATGCGGCTCCCGGTTTTGTAAATAAGATAATGCGCACGCGTGATAAATTGTATCGCATGTTCGGCTATTCGATTTGCAAAATCAATGCGAGCGGTGAAGCGTTGCGCATGGAGGGTCGCGATTGGCCTGCGCATGCGGAAACGATGATCGGAATAAAACGGCTTGAAAACATCGAGCAATGCATAAGGGAAGCGGTGGAGAATAATGTGGACGGCGATGTGATCGAGTTGGGCGTTTGGCGTGGAGGTGCGACCATTTTTATGCGGGCGTTGCTGAATGAATTGGATGGTGCAAACAGGAATGTTTGGGTGGCGGATTCGTTCGAGGGTTTGCCACGTCCCGACAAGAAAAAATATCCTGCCGATAAAAACGATCGGCATTTTTTATTCGGCGAACTCGCCGTTTCGCTGGAAGAAGTGAAACACAATTTTGAAAAATACGGATTGCTCGGCGACAATGTGAAATTCCTGAAAGGTTGGTTCAAGGATACTTTGCCGAATGCATCGATTCAAAAACTTTCCGTTTTGCGTTTGGATGGCGACATGTATGAATCGACAATGGATGGTCTTGTGCATTTGTACCCGAAACTTTCGAAAGGCGGTTTTCTCATTGTGGATGATTGGGGTGCAGTTCCCGCCTGCAAAAAAGCGGTTGACGATTACCGGATGGAAAACGGGATTTCAGAAGAGATAAAAAAAATAGATTGGACAGGTGTATATTGGAGAAAAGAAAATTAATCGGGAAATGCGATGAATGATCTTGAACATTATTTCAGACAGAATCCTGGACGGCTGATTCACAAATGCGTTCATTATTTTGACATTTACGAAACGTATTTTTCCCGTTACCGCGGAAAGGAAATTGTTGTGTTGGAAATCGGTGTGTCGCACGGAGGAAGCTTGCAAATGTGGAAACATTATTTCGGCGGCAAGGCGAAAATCTACGGCATCGACATCAATCCCGAATGCAAAAAATTCGAAGAGGAACGGATCGGGATTTTCATCGGCTCGCAGTCGGATGAAAATTTCCTGAAAAAAATAACAGCACAAATTCCACCGATAGATATCTTGATTGACGATGGTGGACATACGATGCGGCAACAGATCGGAACATTTGAAACATTGTTCAATCACGTGAAAAGTGACGGCATTTACCTGTGTGAGGATTTGCATACTTCCTATTGGTTGAAATATGGAGGTGGACACAAGCGGAGAGGGACATTCATCGAGTACAGCAAGAATTTCATTGATCAACTCAACGCGCATTATTCGGAACAATTTTCATTGAAGGAAAATGCATTCACCAATGCTGTGCGCGGATTGCATTATTACAACGGAATGCTGGTGATAGAAAAAGGAAACGTGAACCATTTCCAAGCGGAAAAAACAGGGACTCCTTCGCCTGTCATTTTGGAAAATGAAAAAGCAAAACCGAAATCCATTCACACGGTTGCAGATCCCATTCTGAAAATTGTAAATACCGTGCTGCGTTTTTTCCGCTTGCCGGGAATCATCTGGAGATAATATTCCAATTTCATGAATTACACCAAGCAGGTCAACGAAATTATCCAGACGTATGAAAATGATCCGATCGATCTCTTGCGGTTGGGTGCGGGTGCGGATGAGTATACGTACCTGCAGGAGATGCAATATGCGTATGCGCGCACGCTGAATGATGTGGTGCCGATTTTGAAAAAAAAATGCCAGGTGTTGGAAATAGGTTCTTTGTTCGGTGTGGTGAGTCGTGTGTTGAAGCAAGCGGATTTCGAAGTGACAGCCACTGATATTCCTGAATTCCACCAATCGGAAAAGTTGCGCGAACTTTATCGGAGGAATAATATTCCATTCGACAGTTTGGATTTGCGTGACGGAAATCTTTCTTATCCGTCGGAATCATTCGATGCCGTGATCATTTGTGAAGTGATTGAACATTTGAATTTCAATCCGCTTCCCGTGTTGCAGGAAATCAACCGTGTGCTGAAAAAAAACGGAGTGCTTTATCTTGCCATCCCGAATCAGGGTTGGATCATGAACCGGGTTAAACTTCTTTTTGGAAAATCAATCCATCCTCCCGTCCAACAATTTTTCGATCAACTCGATAAAAGCAAAAATCATATCGTGAGTTTGCATTGGCGCGAATACACCATGCACGAAACGGTTGAATTGTTGCAGCGGACAAACTTTACAATCGCGAAAAATTATTTTTTCAGGGAGAATGGTCCGCAAAAAACCACACTGTTTTCCTGGATGCGATTCTTGCTGTATTTGATTCCTTCCTTCCGCCCTTCGCTCGTTATTCTTGCAAGAAAAAAATCCTGACAGATTATGTGATCGGAACTTTTTTTCCGAAAATGTATTTCAGGAATTTTACGGTTGCATGAAAATAAGGGAACAGTTTTTCCCGATACTTTTTGCTGAATGGCGACAACAACAGCAGGAAAAAGGTATACGCGAAAAGATGAAACAGAATCAATAGTCCGGCGATGATGGATTGGAAAGCGGATTTGTGTTTTTTGTAAAATTTCAATTTGCCGATATTGTCATTGGCATACATGATGCCCGGATCTTGAATAACGCTTTTTCCTCCGTGGTGGATAACGACCGCATCGGGAAAATAAAAAACAGCTCCACCGCACTTGCGTACGCGATAACAGAAATCAAAATCCTCCATCCAGAAAAAATCCGTGTCAAGATTGCCTGTGCGTTCAAGAAGTGATTTTGAAAATAACATTGCGGCACCGGCCACATTTTCCACTTCGTACGGAATCGCATATTTTTCAAGTGCATAGGCACTCGTGAAAATGCGAAATGTTTCCTGAAGGAGAACCGATAATTTTTTGTCATGCCAGGCTGAATATTGAAGCGATCGGTCGGCATTCAACAGTTTTGGTGCGGCGAGTACCGTGTTGTTTTTTTCCCTGACGAAAGAAATCAATCGGCAAATGGAATCGTCCAACAGCAACGTATCCGGATTGAGCAACAGCAGATAATCACCTGTTGCAATGTTGATGCCTTGATTGTTCGCTTCCGAAAATCCGGCATTGAAATGATTGCGGATGATTTTTACAGATGGAAATTCCTTTTCAACCATCGTTGCACTTTCATCCGAAGAGCAATTGTCAACCACAATAACCTCGAGTGGAATTTTTCCCAATTGCACAAAAATGGAATGGATGCATGCGCGGAGAAGATCCCGCACGTTATAACTTACGATGATGATGCTCAGTTCCATCAACGCAAGTTATTTGATTCCACAATTTTTTCGAATTGTTGCGATAACAAATCGTAATTGTATTTCTGCAACATTTTGTCGTATCCTTTCGCACCGATTGAATCCATCAGTTCCCTGTTCTTGAGCAAGGACGAAATCGCTGCAACATAATCCGCTTTCGAAGTTGCAAACAGCATTCCTCCGTCAAGACCGACTTTTTTCAATTCACCTGTTGGACTTGCAATGACCGCTTTTTTCGCTGACCAATAATCGAAAAGTTTGATGGGACAGGTTGTTTCATTGAGAGCATTCAACTTCAGTGGAAGGATTCCGAACAATGATTCGGCTGTCAGTCTTGGTAGCAGTGCGCTATCCACATTTCCTTTTATGCTGATGTTGGAAAAATGTTGAGCCTTATTTTTCAATTCATCGAGCAATTCACCTTCACCGTAAATGTTCAATTGCAAATCGGGAAATTCGGCGAACACGTTGAAGAGCAAATCGAAATCATACCAGTCTTTCAGCGTAGAAATGAAATTCACTGTTTTTTTTCCGTCGGTGAAAAACGCTGTTGCCTGTTGAATGAATGCAAACGGTTTTCCATTGGGAATCAGATGGACATTGCGATTGTATTTCCTGAAAAGCTCCGCTTGCCTGTTGCTGGTGGAAGTGATCGCAAATGCGCGGCGACCGATGATTGGACGGACAATGTGTTTGTAATAAAAACGCACCAATGAATTTTTCTCGATCATTTCCCAATCGTCCATTACATCGAAAATGAAAGGGATTTTTTTTCTGCTGCAATAGAGGCAAATGGAAATACTCATCAGGTGATCAAAAGAAATTACCACATCGGGTTTTTGTTTTTTCACCCATCGTACATTGTCGCGATTTTCCTTGAACAGCATCCAGATTGATTTCGGCAAACGGGAAAACCGATCGATGACTTTCACTTTTTCCTGCGAATGATCGGCAAGCTGACGGAACCGCATGGCATCATTCTTCCCATTCCTGTAATTCAGTGGATTGATATAAGTGCAGGCATTCCCGTTTTTCGCGAGCGCAACGGGAAGCTCCACGTTTCGTCCGCGATAATTATTCCAGACCATCGGTGAAAAAAACAGGTAATTCATCCGCTACAGTTTGTATGCCTGCTCCAGACCGGCCATGAAAAGTTGTTCATTGTTTTTCAATGTCGCCAAAAGTTTTGGGTCACTTGGAATATTTCCTTCGAGCACACGCGTACGGAGCGCTGTTATTTTTTTTGCAAGATCTGCCGCGTCCCTGTTTTTGAAAGTGGGAAATGAATGCTGTGTGGTGTCGCTGAGATTTTCGGAAATGAGAACGGGCACACCCGAGGCAAACGCTTCCTGCTGCGACAAGGACATTCCTTCCCAATGGGAAGGCAGCACGAGACAATCGGTCGTTGCATAAAATTCGGGCATATCGGAAACATAACCACGGTAAATTATTTTTTTCCCGAGATCATATTTGTCGATGAGTTGCAACATTTTTTTCTGTTCGGGACCGATTCCAGAAATGAGGAAGCGGATATTTTTTTCGGACTTCAACAAGTGTGCAGCTTCGATCAGCTCGTGCCAGCCTTTTCGTTTTACAATTCTTCCTGCAAATCCAACGACAAAATCATTCGCACCGATTCCCAATTTTTCGCGCACCGTTTTTTTGTCGATTGCGTTGACAGATTTGAAAATATCAGTGTCAACAAAATTCGGCAGCAGGAAAATTTTCTTTTCGCCGTTTTTTATTTTGCGCGTCAAGTCATCGCGATTTTTTGCAGAACACGCGATGAAAGCATTCACCTTGCGATTGAAGATGCGGAATAAAAAAGGCAAAACGACAGGATGATCATAAATGATTCCCTGTTCGTGCAACACCAATTTTATTTCGGGAAAAAAAAACCGCTTGAGGAGAAAACCGAAAACCTGGGAACGCGGAAGATGGCAATGCAAAACCTCGATTTTATTTTCAACGATGAATTTCCTCAAGGTTTTCATTGGGGAAAAGGAATATTTGGAAGAGGAAGGATAAACAAAAACATTTTCATGGCTGATCGCAATCATAGGATTCGTTTGACGCAGTGCATAAAGAAAAATGTCGCTGTTTGACTTTTCCTTTTCAAGGTAAGTTTTCATTACCGTCTGCGCACCACCCAGCCACAGCGTATCGATGATGTGCAGGACTTTCATGATGCGATGATTTGGCGGAATGATTTTTCGTAAGCGCACACCAATACATCCCAATCGTAACGGGAGCGCAACGCATTGAGCGTATCAGCCGGGATTTGCTTGCCGGTTAAAAATCTTTTTTGGTAATAATTGTCCAGTGTCTTGAAAATTTCCACTGGCGAATGGAAACCGACGATAGTGGCATTTTCATTTTCCGTTACCATATCGCGGATACCATCGAGCGGAGTGGTGATGAGAAAACAACCACAGGCAAGTGATTCGAGAATGGCGATTGACATGCCTTCGAAAAGTGATGACACCACTTGAACGTGAGCAGACTGATATTCCCTTGCAATTTCTTCGGCGGAAATCCAACCGGTGAATTTTACGACGCCGGCAATTTCATTCTGTGAACAGAAATTTTCCATGTCCTTGCGCAAAGGCCCATCGCCGATGATATGCACAATGAAATTCCTATTCTTCCCTGAAAATTGTTTCACAGCTTCGAGAAAAGAGAAAGGATCTTTTTGCATGACCAATCTTCCCGTAAAAACAATCTTGAACGGTTCATTTCGCCGTGAAGGATCGGGCTGGAACAGGCGCGAGTCAATGCCATTGGGAATGAGCATATTTTTCGAGACATATTTCTCACCGAGAAAACGGTCAATGTTTTTTTTCATTTCCACCGTTTGCACAAAATTCATTTCCGATTGACGGCAGATTTTTTTTATTCTAAAGTAAGTGGCCAAGTGAAAGAAGAGCATTTGCTTCGGAAATCGCCAGGGAATATCATGTCCGTGTGAGATGATTGTAAATTTCAAGCCCAACTTTTTTTTCAGATACGCAGCGACAACTCCACCGGGAATGGAAAAATTCGCAAAGCAGATATCAAACTTTTCCTGCGCACAATGATTTTTCAGGAATTTCCGGCTTGCCTTTATCCACGACAGCATTTCGAAAATGCTCGATTTGTAAACCAGCTTTCTTGCAGATTTCAGTCGGATGATCTTGAGATTGTTTTTCTGTTCCGTTTCATTTTCCGTTTTGAACCACGTTGTCACAACGGTAACGGAATGGCCCAATGCAGCAAGCCTTTCGCAAATATTTTTTGTAATGACGCCGGCTCCTCCACCGAGCGGCGGATACTCATAATTCAATACGAGAATTTTCATGCTTCGTCAATATTGCCGGTGCTGTCTATCACGTAAACAGGTCTCCCTTTCGTTTCATCGAAAATCCGGCCGATATATTCCGCCATTACCCACAGCAGGATGAACATGAATCCGACGAGCAGCACCAATGCGATGGTGAGCCATTTGTACAATGGATAATCGACGTGATTGAAAATGGCATCGTAGGAAATGTATCCGAGAAAAAACAATCCGGCGAGAATGCAAATCAATCCGATAAAAAAACCGAGCCGCAACGGCAACAAAGAAAAACCGAGAATGCCATCCATCGCAAGTCCAACCATTTTCACCAGACTGAATCCGGAGTTGCCGTGTTTTCGCAAAGGCCGGTCATAATCGATAATGGCATAATTGAATCCGAGCCACGCGATCATGCCCCTGAGGTAAATGGATTTCTCATTCATCTTTTTCAATTCGTCCATCACCTTGCGGTCAATGAGTCGGAAGTCGCCGATGTTTTCTTCCATGATCGGCATCTTCGAGACTTTTTTTAAAATGGAATAATAAAGTTTCGCAGAATATTTCTTGAAAAATGAATCTTCCCTTTTTTTTCTCCGTGCATACACCACGCGTGCACCTTCCGCATGTTTCTTCATCATTTCAACAATCAGTTCTGGCGGATCCTGCAAATCACAATCCATCGTCACCGTCATGTTTCCAGATGCAAAATTCATCCCGGCAGTGATGGCAGCCTGATGTCCGAAATTGCGGGTGAGATTGACAAACTTGATGCGTCGATCGTTTTCCACCAATTTCCCGATCACCTGCTGTGAATTGTCGCGACTTCCGTCATTCACAAAAATGATTTCAAAATTGACCACATCGCGCAAAATATCGGAAAGTTTTCCGTACAGCACGGGAATATTTTCCTCCTCGTTGAAAACGGGAATGACGATTGAAAGGAGGCTGTTCGGATAATTCATGGATGCAATCAGGAAAATACAAATTTAATGCAAGTGAAAATCTTGGTTCGCAGAATCGAATGATTTCGGAATAAAATAAATCAATATCAAAGTTGCGACTTTCATTTTTTAAACCGTCACCATTCACCTTCACCTCGATCTCATTTGGATTAGGTTTGGTAATTGAATCATCTCACGTAAATATCCACGCATTGCCAAGGTACATGTTGAACAAGTAGGTTTGCCACACCAGGCAGGGGATTGCAAAGAGAATGAGTAAAATGATTTTCATTCTTGAAGAAATATATTGTTCGACAAGCACAAGCAGCGTGAGCAGCAGCAGCAGACAAAGTCCGAGATAACTGAAGCGGAGGATATTGCCGGCGTACCAAGTGGAAAAGAAAAAAAGCAGGATGCCCAGCAACAGAATGACAAATGCGGATATTTTGTAATGGAGTGGAATCGCTTTCAGTTTTTCCGGCAGTTGGAAAAGGATGATGTAGAAAAATGGAGTTGCCATGGTGTAA
>CAYMZV010000122.1:0-11324 GCA_964394965.1 uncultured Chryseobacterium sp. | reverse complement strand
GGAACACTTCACCGGCTATCCGTTGCAAGTCCTCGTTGCACTGCGGGCTTTCCACTTCTATCCGGGCTATCGACAGACTTTTCAATCGTATAACTTTCCAACTGTAAATCATGCAATCGGCAAAAGACCTTCTCCTCACTTACGTCTGTTACAACCATTGGGCGAACGACGCACTCGCGGAAGTTTTGAAAACAATCGATCCGTCGTGGTTGGACAGGGAAATCAAAAGCAGTTTTCCTTCCATCCGCAAAACCGCTTTTCACATTTGGGATGCGGAATACATTTGGCTCAGCCGATTCAAGGGCGTTTCCCCGAGTGTTTTTCCAAGCAAGCATCTTCCCGCCGACACGCATCCGTCGCGCTTTGCCGAAGGCGCAAAAGATTTTCTGGAATTCATCGAACAACAAAATGATTCTTTCTTTTCCGCAACAACAACTTTCAACGACATGTCGGCAGTTGAACATGTCATGGAAAATTCCGGAATGCTCATGCATACCATGAATCACAGCTCCTTTCATCGGGGACAATTGGTAACCCAATTACGCAATGCAGGTTTCGAAGGGAAATTGCCGAGAACGGATATGATCATCTACCTGAGGGAGAATTCCGGCAAATGATTTTTTTGCTGTTGTACCAATTCGTATTTCGTACAATAAACTAGATGAGAATATAATTCTTGTATTCACCCGGCCGCCAGCCGAAAGTTTTTTCCACCCACATCAATAATATCATTTTCATTCCCCACTTTTTTTTCGTCGGGTCAAAATCGAATTTCCAGTTTTGTCTTTTTACGCGCTCCTGCATCACGAGCGGATGGGTGTCTGTGAATTTTGCGAGCGAATCGATTTGCGAGTAATCGAACTGCTCCACTTTTGGAATATTCTTTTTCATCCAGTTGTCGTCGTGCCACATCTTGTGAAACGATTCCTGTTTTGCCTGTTGCGCTTCCGGCGGTTTCACCCAACCATAATGGTAAACGAATGCATCGACGGATTTCACTTTCAATTTTGAATTGTCCTTTTTCCGGAAACCCTGTGCGTCGCGATAGGAACGGATATCCGAATTTTTTCTGACAATGCGAATTTCTTTCCGATACCATTTTCTGGAATCGCCAATGAAATCGTAGGAGCCGTAAAAGTGCCTGTAATTGAAAAGCAATCCGTCCACATTTTTTTCATCTTTCCATTTGAGCATCGTTTCACGAATGGCAGGATGGAATTTTTCATGGATCACTTCATCACCCTGGATATAAAAGCACCAATCCGCCTTTTCGGAAATTCCATCATACGCCTTGTTCGTTTCATCCGCCAGCACACGTCCGCCTTCACGCAGGGAATCGTCCCAAACCGTTTCAATGATTCTTATTTTCGGATCGTTGATGGATTTTATCAATTGCAAGGTTTCGTCTTCCGATTTTCCAACCGCTACAACCACTTCATCGCACAAGGGAAGAATCGACCTGATCGCCTCGACAATCGGATAATCGAATTTGATGGCATTGCGGACGATGGTGAAACCCGAGACGAACATTATTCGAAAATTTGAATCATCAGATTCCCGTATAATTCTGCGGAGAGATTTTTTTCAATTCATTTTTTATTGCATCCGAAATTTTCAGCGTGTCAATAAAAGCGTGAATGGAATTTTTTGTGATGGCGGTATTTCCCCTCGTGAGTTCTTTCAACGCTTCATAGGGTTTGGGATAACCTTCGCGGCGTAAAATGGTTTGTATCGCTTCCGCAACAACCGCCCAATTCTCTTCGAGGTCGTGATCGAGTGCAGCTTCATTCAGGATCAATTTTCCCAAACCTTTCTGCAGCGATTTCAAGGCGATCAACGTGTGTGCAACCGGAACTCCCACATTTCTCAACACGGTTGAATCGGTCAGGTCGCGTTGCAATCTTGAAATCGGAAGTTTTGCGCTGAGGTGTTCGAAGATCGCATTTGCAATTCCCAAATTCCCTTCCGCATTTTCAAAATCAATCGGATTCACTTTATGCGGCATGGCGGAGGAACCGACTTCGCCGTCTTTTATTTTCTGCTTGAAATAATTGATCGAAATGTAAGCCCAGAAATCGCGGCTCAAATCAATGAGAATCGTATTGATGCGTTTCAATCCGTCGAAATACGCGGCGAGATTGTCGTAATGTTCGATTTGTGTGGTTGGATGCGAACGTTTCAATCCAAGCGAACCGACAAAATCGTCACCGAATTTTTTCCAGTCGATTTCAGGATAGGCAACATGGTGAGCATTGAAATTTCCCGTTGCCCCGCCGAATTTTGCACTGAAAGGAATTTGTTCAAGCAAACGCAATTGCTCTTTCAATCGCGAAACAAAAACGCCGATTTCTTTTCCCAGTCGGGTGGGCGAAGCGGGCTGTCCATGTGTGCGTGCAAGCATTGGAATGTTTTCCCACGTGGTTGCCATTTTTTCCAATTCATGCAAAACGGAAAGCAACAATGGTTTCAAAACATTTTCATGTGCCTCTTTCAAAAGAAGCGGTGTGGCGGTATTGTTGATATCCTGTGAAGTCAATCCGAAATGGATGAATTCCTTGAACGCTTCCAATCCGAGCAAATCGAATTTTTCCTTCATCACATATTCCACCGCCTTCACATCGTGATTCGTTGTCTTTTCGATTTCCTTTACACGTGCGGCGTCAGTCGGGGAATATTCTTGATAAAATGTTTCGCGTAATTTCTTGAAATCGGTTTCGGAAACTTTTTTCAATTGGGACAGGGGCAATTTGCAAAGCGCAATGAAATATTCCGTTTCCACACGAAGGCGGTAGCGGATCAGGGCGCCTTCCGAAAAATAATCGGCGAGTTCTTCGGTCTGTTTCCGGTAACGGCCATCAACAGGGGAAATGGCCCATAAAGGATCGATTGTCATAGTAGAGAATAGAGAAAGGCGAAGTTACTAAGAAACGGCCGATCTGTTCGTCAACCGCCGACTGTGGAAAAAAGCCAAAACCTGTTAAGCAAAGTAACATCATGGATATTATCTTCGTTCGATATTCTGACCCAAACCGGTTTTGTTTATGAGTGAACAGGTCATTCTTGTAGATTCCCGCGATCGCGAATTGGGGGTGATGGAGAAAAATGAAGCGCACCGTTTAGGTGTTTTGCATCGCGCATTTTCCATTTTCGTTTTCAATTCAAAAGGGGAGTTGCTCATTCACCGCCGTGCATTGGGAAAATACCATTCTTCCAGATTGTGGACCAATACGTGTTGCAGTCACCCGAGACCAAATGAAAAATCGGATGAAGCGGCAACGCGCAGGTTAAAAGAGGAAATGGGAATGGATACCAAGCTGAAAGAAATATTCTCATTCATTTACAAGGCCGATTTGGGAAACGGGATTTTCGAACACGAGTGTGATCATGTTTTTTTGGGAAGAAGCGACGAGAATCCCCAACCCGATCCGGGTGAAGTGATGGAATGGAAATGGATCAGCATCGAGAGCCTCACCCATGAAATCGATACCCATCCAAATGATTTTACAATCTGGTTCCAATTGATTTTTAAAGACGTGGCGAGAGTTTATAGGGAAGGATTGTAGATTTCCGATTGGTTTTTTGAAGCGAGCCATTTTCTCACGTCTCAAGTCTCCGTCTCATTTCTCCTTGCCCCAATAAAAAAAGGCCATCATTTCTGACAGCCTTCCTTTCATGAATTATTTTTTGTTATTGGACAATCAACTTCGTCGTGGTGATTGCAGTGCCGGTTTGAATTTCCACAATGTAAATTCCTTTTGCAAAAGAACCGGTTTCAATCGGAAGCATATTCGATCCTGCCATTTCACCGTAATTCCTTTCTGCAACAACAGCACCTGTAATGTCCATCACTTTCATGATTACATTTTCCGGTTTGTTGAGTTCAATGTTTGCATAAGCGGTTCCGTTTGTCGGATTCGGGAAAAGGCTCATGTTGTCTGGTGCATCCGGATTCTGAACGATGCCAAGACCCAATGCAGCATTCACACTTCCCATCGATCCGTTATCAATCAATCCATTCGGTTTGATGAGCATGCCTACAATGTGCATTTTGCTGACGTTCCAATTTGCAGGAATCGTGACCGGGAAATTGAATGTGAACATTTGTCCCGCAGAAATGGAAGATGGAAATCCACCTGCTGTTCCAGCCCAACCCGGACTGATGAAACGTGCAACATGATCGTAATGCATTTGTGTATACGGAACCGGATTGGGAAGCAATTCAAATCCACCCATTGGTCCGTTTGAACCACCTGCATAAGCATTGTTCTGACTCCAGGTTGAACCTGTTCCGGTCAAGCTGTCTTCGGTGAGCACCAAAGCATATCTGTAACCGGTTCCACTCATTGCATTCGGGAAAGTGTAAGTGAGTGTAACTGTCAGGATATTTCCAACCATTGTTGCCGAGTTTGCAATTGTGGCAACGGGAGGAACTTGCACTTCAGTGAGGAAAGCGGGTTCTGCAACCGATGGGTCAATGGCGGCATTGCGGTCGACAAGAACACTTGGATAACCGGAAACATGAGTTGCCATCGCCGAATCGTAAGGAACAACTGTCATCGGATCATTGTTGTGAACGGCAATACCGGCCCAGAAATTTCCGTAGGTGTTTGCCATTTTATCCATGTTCACTGTTCCGCGTACGCACCATGGACACCAAGTTCCAGTCGCTTCTTCACCGACAACAACTTTTCCGGATGCAGGAACAACGGGATTCAGGTTGATTGTTTTTGAATCGTCTGTTGGATCTCCGTCTTGTCCCAATCCATTTACATTCGAAACAGTTGCGGTGATCGGTAAATTTCCACCGGCAAGTGTGAATGGTGTTGTGATGGTGTAATTTCCAGAAGCGAGTGATGCAAGATTCAAACTTGAAAAAGTCTGGTTGTAAGTATTGCTGTTGTACGTTACTGCAAGATCGAAGGAAGTGATGTTGGTTGTTCCCAAATTGCGAACGGTAACGATTGCATTTTTTTGCATCGATGCGAGTCCGCTTGTTACGCCACCGATTTGTGTAACGGCTGCGTTCAAGGTTGGAAGTGTGTAAGGTGTATAGTTGTAGGAAACATCATCCACATAAAATCCGGCCATGTTATTTCCTGGAGCCGCTCCATTGTAAGCGTAAATGTCAATCGCGGCAATTTGATCAACTGTATTTGCAAAAGATCCTTGCACGACATTGTTGATATAAACGGTCCAGACATTTGAATTGAGATTGATGACGAATTTCCAGGTGAACCATTGTGCGGTTGGATAAGTTCCCGTCAACAATTGTCCCTGTGTGTTCTGCATGGTGAATGCGCCTGTTTGCGGCATGTAACATTCCATTGCAAAGGATTGTCCGAGAACCGAATTTCCCTGGAAATTGAAGTACGCACCTTTGTTCGCTTCAACGTACATGTCCATTTGGTAAGTGAATGTTCCGGTGTTGTATTGGCCTCCGAATGGGAGTACGCAATCTTGCGGACCGCCTGCTGCAAGTGTGGAATTCCAGTAGCAGGATTTCGAACCACTGGTGGTATTGTTCATTGTAGCTTCCACCTGTGTATCTTCTGTTCCGCCCGTCACTCCATTCCAGGTTGTCCAGTTCGGGGAAACGGTTCCGATATAATCGCCGACATTGTAGCTTTCGAAATCGTCAGAGAAAGATGATTGCGCGAGCATTGCTGACGAAAACAAGGCAGCGCCGACCAAAGTGTATAGCTTTTTCATGTTGAGTTTTTAGATGGTGTGATTGAATGGCTAAGATAGGAAAATGAGGCGACAATTCGAAGGATGTCATTTCAAGCAAAGAGATGGTCAATTGCCGCAAATGAATTGGAATGGATTCCGGTTTTTGATTAAGTTTGAAACGTACCGGAAGTTTATTCGAACCAAACACAATGAAAAAACATCCATTCGCCTTATTGATTTTCCTGTTGCTTGTTTTTCATCTTCCCGCCAATGATTTCAATGACATCAAAACATTGAAGGATGCAGGATTGAATGGAAAAGTCAAATCGTGTACGATTGAAGAGTATCAAACCAAGGTTGGAAAAAACGGTGAAATCGTCAAGGGTGAGTTGAAAGACAGCACAGTTTATCTTTTCAACTCATTCGGTTACCTGATCGAAAAGGCGAGTTATGGCGTTGATAAAATGATTCCCAAATCGCGTTCCGTTTTTGCATTTCAAAAAGACACGTTATGTTCTGTTATGAAAAATTATTTCGGGGAAAAATTGGTTGACACGGTACACTATTCATTTGACAACGGATTATTGAGCAGTGAGGAGGATTTTCCATTTGGAAGGCTGGGAGATAAAAACATTTTGAAATATTATGGTTATTCAGGGAATCTGCTTTCAAGATATTTCACATTAAAAGAGAATGGCGATACAAATGTTGAAGTTCTTTTTTTCTACGATAAATCAAACAGGAAAACGGAAATGCGCCAGTTCGTCAATTTAGGTTCGCCAACACTTTCCCCGTTTGCGACCATCAACTATTCTTACAATGCAAAGGGACAACTTTCGAATCAAACCGAGGACAATGTTTTTCAGAAAACCAAGAAGGAAACCAGTTTTGGTTATGATGATCGTGGGAGTAAAAACATGATCAGCGAAGTGACACCGCAAAATACTACAACCGATACCTACAATTATACTTATGATGATCATGGAAATTGGGTCAAGTGCACTGGCGGGGAAATTGTCAAGAAATCGACAGGGGAAATAATCAGCAAAAACAATTCGGATTGGGTTGAAAGGATTATCGAATATGCGAAGTGATTTTTCCCCCAATTAATTTTTCCACACTCCATTTCATTTTGTTGAAAAACAATTACGCCTTTTCATAACTCATTCCGCGTTTCCCCCGCTTTATGAATTAATTTAGCAGCCACAATGGAAAATTTCGTCGTCTCCGCCCGCAAATACCGTCCCGCAACTTTCAATACGGTTGTCGGACAATCTGCCATTACCACGACGTTGAAGAATGCGATAAAGAACAATCACCTCGCGCAGGCATTTCTTTTTTGCGGTCCGCGTGGTGTCGGCAAAACGACATGTGCACGTATCCTTGCAAAGACGATCAATTGCACGAATCTCTCTCCCGAAACCGAAGCTTGCGACAAATGCGAAAACTGTTTGTCGTTCAACACCGGACAATCGTTCAACGTTTATGAATTGGATGCGGCTTCGAATAACTCCGTTGACGACATTCGGAATTTGGTCGATCAGGTTCGCATTCCTCCACAGCTCGGCCAATACAAAGTGTACATCATCGACGAGGTGCACATGTTGTCGGCTGCAGCGTTCAATGCGTTTTTGAAAACATTGGAAGAGCCGCCCGTTTACGCGAAATTCATTCTTGCCACAACCGAGCGCCATAAGATTCTCCCGACAATCCTTTCACGTTGCCAGATTTTCAATTTCAATCGCATTCAGGTGGAAGACATCGCGAATCATTTGGAGTTTATCGCGAAAAGTGAAAATGTGAAAGCGGAACCCGATGCCTTGCATGTGATTGCGCAGAAGGCGGATGGTGCGTTGCGTGATGCATGTTCCATTTTCGATCAGGTCGTGAGTTTTGCGGGGAATAATCTCACTTACAAAGCCGTAATCGAAAACCTGAATGTGCTCGATTACGATTATTATTTCAAGATGACCGATCATTTGCTCACCGAAAACATTCCGGGAGCGTTGTTGGTTTTCAATGAAATCCTGAACAACGGTTTTGACGGACACAATTTCATTGCCGGTTTGGCCGAACATTTCAGGAATCTTTTGGTGTGCAAGGATCCACAGACATTGACCTTGCTGGAAGCGGGAAAGAATACCCGTGAACAATACAAAGTGCAATCGGAAAAATGCAATCAACTGTTTCTGTTGCGTGCGTTGAAAATCGTAAATACCTGCGATGTCAGTTATAAAAGTGCAAGGAATCCACGGTTGTTGGTCGAATTTGCACTCATGCAACTCACCGCACTTTCCGGAACTCAGGTTACCGGCGAAAAAAAAAATGACGAGCCAAACCTGATCTTCGGGACAAAGGCTTCTCCATTGATTTCACAGAATTCCCCTTCTGAAAAAACGGCCGTAAAAAAAGTGGTAGCGACGGTTGTGGAAGAAAAGTCGTCTGCAGTTGAAGAAACGGAAAACACGAAACCCAATTCTGAAGTTGCGATTCAAAATTCAGCGGCCCAAACAATTGCTCCAACAACAGGAAAGAAAACATTACTGAAATCCACTCCGTCGATTTCAAGTTTTACGAATCCCATCGCACAGAAAAAAGAGGAGAGTGCGGTTTCATCGGCAACATCGCGCCAACCGGCGGAAATTTTTTCACAGGAAAAACTGGAAACCGTTTGGAATGCATTTGCCGAAGATTTGAAAAGCAAAGGCCGCAAAATGGATGCGGCGACTTTCACAATGAACAAACCGGTGAAAGTTTCCGATGAGATGGTAACGTTTACTGTTGTGAATGCCATGCAATCGGAACGGATTTCCCTCGACAAAACGGAATTGATGACTTTCTTGAGAAAGGGGTTGAACAATTATGTTTTCAATCTGGATATTATCGTGAGCAAGGATGAAGGCACACAGAAATTCTATACGTCAGCCGATAAGTTCAAGAGATTGGCGGAAATAAATCCTGCGATCAACAAATTGAAATCGCAATTTGATTTGGATATTGAATACTGAGGGGTGGCAGGTGACATGGGACAAGTGTCATGCTTAATGAAAAAAAATATCATCTCTTCGCACTTGTCACCTGCCACTTCTCGCCTGCCACCTGTCACATCATAATACAAGCCCACATCCTTCCTGTTTTTCCCTTGTCTCTTCGGTAAGAAAAAAAATCATCTTCGGTTGTACATCTTCCAAGAGCCCAGATATTTTTTTCTTCAATTCCACTTTGGCGCAACACAGATTTGTTCGCTTCGAGCAAATCCAGATTTCTTCCCTGCCAACAACCTTGCGGGAAATTCGCTGAACGGAATTGTTCAATCACATCTTCACTCACTTCATACTTCTTTCCTGAAATTCCCGGACCGATTGCTGCATGAATGAATTTTTTTTCGGCACCCAATTTTTCCATCGCCTCAATCGTATTCTTCGCTATGCGTGCGAGTGTTCCGCGCCAGCCCGCGTGTGCGGCACCGATGATCTTGTTTTTCGCATCATAAAATAAAATCGGATAACAATCGGCAGCACCGATGGCGAGTGTGAGATTTTTTTCTTTTGTCACCAAGGCATCACCCGTTTGATTGCCGGGTTTTGCAATGCAAACCTCATTACCATGCACCTGATTCAGTCGCGCCACATTCTCCGGATTCATTCCGGCCGCCAACAATCCACGCTTTCTGTTTTCGGAAATATTTTCGGGCGAGTCTTCACTGCCGCCGAAATTGAGAGATGAAAATGGGGCGGGGGAAACACCTCCTTTACGGGTGAAAAAAGCGTGAGTGGTGGAAATGATCGGTGAGGTGATGAAGTTCATTCGGAATGATTACAGATTACCAATTACGAAATTACCAATGATTTTCGTTTACGAAGCATCGTATTGTTTTTTCAAGCGTTGAATTTCCGAATAACTATATCCGACATCCATGAGGAAACACATGAGATTATTATTGTGTGCTTTTTCATGAATGGGAAAATGTTTTTTATACCAAAGCCCGAGAATATCGGATAACTGCTCGAATTGATTTTTGTTTTTGATGAAGTAACGGAAATTGAAAACCACCCCTGAATCATCGGTCAACCTGATTTCGCTGATTCCATTGCAACGGTAATATTTCCCCAAACGTTTTCCGCAATATGCATCCGAGTGCAAATCAATCTGGCGAATGGAATTCAAATTGATGTGATCGGATTTATTTTCATGCTTGACAATGATCTCTTCTCCGGAAAATAAAATTGTTCCAGTGATGTCTTTTTGTTTGACCCAATCGGGAAGAAGACGGAGAAAAAAATGGTAGACGAGAAAATTGAAAACCAATGCAAGCATCATAATCAATAGCAAGCGGTTGGGCGAGAGGGCAAAATAATTGTTTGCAAGGAAAATAAAAGCCATTATGCTCAATCCAAAAAAAAGCGAACGTAAAATGTATAAGCCAGATTTCCCCGCATAATTCAGAGTGGGAAAATCATTGCGGAGAAGGGGAAGCTGCACGTTTGTAAAATTCAATGTGAATGTTTTCAACTCAACAATGGATCATTCTGTTTTGACAATTCGCATTGTGTTCGTGATTTGACCGGCCGTAAAGCGGCAGAAATAAATTCCATCGGAAAGTTTTTCCATTGGTACGACGACTGAATATTCGCCTGCATTTTGTTCCGGCTTGTTTTCAGTGTAAATGAGCTTGCCGGTTACATCATAAATTTCAAATCGCACATTTTCCTTTTGTTGTATCGAATAAGTCAATGTGGAATTCCCATTTGTCGGATTTGGGAAAATCTGCACATCGGCTGCAATTGAATTTTGCCGAACCGACAGCGGAATAATGTTGAGCGTTGTTCCAATCGGCATGAGTGTAATCGGATTCCCGAGGTTGTCCACTGCTGTCACACCCGTTATGTCAAGAACAATCGTTCCCGTGGCTGTTGATGCAATCTGAAAATGCAAATAGGCAATGCTTCCATCTCCCGAAACATTCGTGAGATTGGTTCTGGTTTGACTGTCATCGATTTTTGCAGAGGGAAAATTATCCAACTGGAAACTTACCCGATTTCCATTCGGTGTAAACCACGAGGATGGATAAGTCATGGAAACGCTTCCGCTGACAATTTTTGAATTGTCGTAAGTGATCGTGTATGCGGTTCCATAAATTGAATTTGCAGGAACAGCGGGCGTACCGAGTTTCACGGGAATCGTAACCAAATCGCCGGGCGAGTATATGTTGACAGTTGGATCAAGGAATAAATCCGCACCTGAACGGGGATTTCCCGTTAAAGGATTGTTTGGATTTGCAATCGGCGGATGTGTTTGTCCGTAATTCAGATATACGGCATTCAAATCCGTACTGTCGATTGTTCCATTGCCATCGCAGTCGGCGTGACTGATGTTTACGAGATTGCTGAAAATGCGATTCCAATCCACACATGGTTGTGCAACCCATGATGTGCTTGCGCCTGGACGGACAAACCCGATTTCATTGAATGCTAGACCTACATACAGAACATCGCTGTTGTCGACTGTCAAATCATTGTTGGCATCACCGGGCCAAACATTGCTCATAGGGATTTGACAAGCCGTGAAATTCAATCCGGAATTATTTCCAAGATCAACACTGTAAAATCCTGCATAGAAAACTGCACCACCGGTTGCATTGATGTCTCGGAAAT
>CAYMZV010000121.1:0-11342 GCA_964394965.1 uncultured Chryseobacterium sp. | reverse complement strand
CCCGAATCACTTTTCGCTACGGGAATCGGTGATTGAGTTAATTGGGGTAATTGGGGAAATAAGGGCAAAGGTACTTTCCGCCATTACCCTAATTACCTTAGTTACCCGAATCACTTTTCGCTACGGGAATCGGTGATTGAGGGAATTGAGGTAATTGGGGAAATAAGGGCAAAGGTACTTTCCTCCATTACCCTAATTACCTTAGTTACCCGAATCACTTTTCACTACCGGAATCGGTGATTGAGTTAATCGGGGTAATTGGGGAAATAAGGGCAAAGGCACTTTACTCCATTACCCTAATTACCTTAGTTACCCGAATCACTTTTCGCTACGGGAATCGGTGATTGAGTTAATTGGGGTAATTGGGATGATTGGGAAAATAAGGGCAAACTCACGTTACCCAATTACCCTAATTACCTTAGTTACCCGAATCGCTTTTCACAAACAAAGAAATGATCGTATTCAATTTTCTTCTTTACTACCTGTTGATGATTCCGCTTTCGGTGTTGCCTTTTTTTGTGCTGCACGGCATTTCGAATTTTTTCTATTTCATCCTTTATCATGTTGTGGGTTATCGGAAAAAAGTGGTGATGGAAAATATCCGCAATTCATTTCCCGAAAAATCCATTGAAGAACAAAAGAAGATCTGCCGGGAATTCTATGCATTCCTGTGCGACCTGGTGCTGGAAACATTCAAGACTTTCACCATTTCGGAAAAACAGTTGCGCAGGCATGTGACCTGCAAAAACCCTGAAGTGCTGAACAGGTACCATGCAGAGAATAAAAGTGTGATCGTTACTGTCGGACATTTCAACAGTTGGGAAATGCTGCTCACCGGCAGCCATCTCTTCGTGAAGCATAACATGGTTGTGATTTACCAACCGCTTTCCAATATTTATTATGACCGAAAATTAATCGAGACACGTGCACAATTCGGAACAACGATGTTGCCGAAAAATGAAGTGAAGAATTATTTCCAATCGAACAAAAACCTAAATGCCACTGTTTTTGCCATTGACCAATCGCCACCGAATTCGAAGAATTGTTACTGGATGAAATTTCTCAATCAGGAAACCGGCATTTTATTCGGTGCGGAAAAATATGCGAAGGAATTCAACCAACCGGTTGTGTTTGCACGCCTGAATAAAATAAAACGCGGCCATTACGAATTGGAATTCACGGATGTCTGCAGCGATCCGCAAAAAACACAGTACGGCGAGATAACGGAAAAGACAACACGCCTGCTTGAGAAAGACATCATTGCCCATCCGGAATTATGGTTGTGGTCGCACAAGAGGTGGAAACATAAAAGGGAAGCGGCGGGGGACGAGGGACGCGGGGAAAGCGGCAAGTAAAAACAGTGGCGAAAAAGTGGCAGGTGACAGAAGGCTAGTGACTGGTGAAGAAGACAGGAAAATGATTTTCCCAATTACTTAATCTTCCAATTACCGTAATTCCTCATTTACCTCAATTCCCTTAATTATCTTTGCACTCGTTCAACCGCCATGGAGTCCGCCACCGCTTCTTTTAAAAACAAAGACCTGATTCTTTCCACGCGTTCTTATGCGAAGGAAGATGTTTTCAAAAGCTGGCTGTTCTCACTTTCCACTTTATCATTCCTGATCGCCGCGCAAGTTGGAACAATCTGGAATTACAATCTCGCAGCGAAAATTTTCTGCAGCATACTTTCCGGATTCCTGATCGTGCGCATGTTCGTGATTTACCACGATTATTCTCATCGCGCCATTCTCGACAAATCGCCATTGGCAAAAATCATCATGGCCATTTTCGGATTGTACATTCTTGCACCGCAAAGCATCTGGAGACGTTCACACGATTATCACCACAAACACAATTCAAAACTATTCGGTTCCAGCATCGGTTCCTATCCGATCATGACCAAACAGAAATTCCTTTCGTGTTCAAAAGCGGAACGCAGGGAATATTTATTCGTTCGCCATCCACTCACCATTTTTTTCGGGTACATTTTCATGTTCATTTATGGCATGTGCATCTGCTCTTTCCTTGCACATCCCAAAAAACATTTCGATTCATTGATTGCGTTGATTCTCCACGCCGCTTTTTATCTTACCGTTTTTTATTTTGCGGGATGGCTTTCGGTTTTGCTGTTGATCGCAATCCCATTCACGATTTCCTGTGGAATCGGTTCTTACCTTTTTTATGCGCAACACAATTTTCCGGGTGTGACGTTCGAAGATCACAAGGGTTGGACTTATGAAACCGCGGCAATCGAATCGTCGAGTTTCATGAAATTGAATCCGGTGATGAATTGGTTTACTGCCGACATCGGTTACCATCACATCCATCACATCAATTCGAGAATCCCTTTTTACCGATTGCCAGAAGCGATGGAAAATATCCCCGCCTTGCAACATCCGAAAACCACAACCATGAAACCTTGGGACATGTGGAAATGCCTGCAGTTGAAAGTGTGGGATCCCGAAAAGAGAAAGATGATTTCGCTGAAGGAAATCCAATGATGGGTTTCGTCTCGGTTGAATTTGCGTAACGGAAAAAATCACAACGTATTATTCAATAGCTTTCCGCTTGCAATCAATTGCTGCAGCGATTTTTCATTCCGCGTTTTCTTCATCATCTCGATATGTCCGCTGTGGTGGCAATCGCTTCCGAGAAATTCATACCATCCCTTGTCGATCATTTGCTCCGCAATTTTTTTTGCGTTCATGGAATAATGTCCTGAAAGTGCATTCAGGTTCAATTGAAAGTAAACGCCCTTGTCCTTTAATTTCTCGAAGTGTTCCAGATTTTTGGAATACCAAAACGGATAACGTTCGGGATGAGCCAAAACAGGTTTGTATCCATTCGTTTGCAGCAGGAAAATGAATGCGTCGAGATTGTCCGGTGCATTCATATAGGAAATCTCGAACAACAGATAATCCAATCCAAAAGTGAGCAGCCTTCCCGATTTTATTTTAGCTTCCAAATCAAAATCATAATAATATTCCGCCGCCGCCTCGATTTCGATTTCCAATCCTTCCGCTTTCGCAGCATTGCGCACCTGTTCCAAACCCGTTGTGATGATTTCGGTTGTGTTGCGGAAAAAATCGCCCATGACATGTGGAGTGGTAATTACCTTTTTGTAACCCAACTCTTCCATTCCGCGCAACAGCTCCAGAGAATCCTTCATCGTCTTCGCACCATCATCGATTCCGGGAATGAAATGTGAATGCATGTCAACTCCCACCAAAGAAAGATCTACCGGTTCCCCGAGTTGTGACTTGTTGAATAATCTGGAGAATATGCTCATGGGGAATTTCTACTCCGAAGATACGTATTCGCAAGAAATCCGTTGAGCCTTACCCCAATTTCCCCTTGAGCGCAGCCAACTGATCCTGCCAATCGTTTCCCGATGATTTTTGTTTCGAGGAAGATGACGAATTGTTTTTCGGGATGGGAATTTTCCTTTCGGGAATCTTATTTTTCGCTGAAGTGTTTTCTCCCTTCATCGAAAGTGCAATCCTTTTTCTGGCAACATCAACTTCCGTCACGGTCACCATCACTTGCTGTTGCACTTTCACAACCTTGTTCGGATCATCCACAAAACCATCGGCGAGTTGGGAAATGTGAACGAGTCCATCCTGATGAACACCGATATCCACAAACGCGCCGAAGTTGGTGACGTTGGTAACAATACCGGGCAACCGCATTCCTTCGCGCAAATCTTCCATTGAATTCACACCATCCTGAAACTTGAACGCTTCGAATGTTTTCCGCGGATCGCGACCGGGTTTTTCCAATTCGGAAAGAATATCATTCAGGGTTGGAAGTCCGATCGTATCCGTTACATATTTTTTCGCATCGATTTTTTTGCGCAATTCCTTTTGGTTGATGAGGTCTTCTATTTCACAACCGAGATCATTCGCCATTTGCTGAACGATGGGATACGATTCGGGATGCACGGCACTGCGATCCAATAAATTCGTTGCGTTGCGGATGCGCAAAAATCCTGCTGCCTGCTCGAATGCCTTATCACCGAGGCGCGACACTTTCAACAAATCCTTTCTCGATTTGAAAGGCCCGTTTTCGTCGCGGTGATCGACGATGCTTTTTGCAATGGCGGGACCTATTCCGGAAACGTAAGAAAGCAATTGTTTGCTCGCGGTATTCAATTCCACGCCCACGGCATTCACACAACTCTCGACCACTTCATCCAATTTCTTTTTCAGAAGCGGTTGGTCGACATCGTGCTGGTATTGTCCGACGCCAATTGATTTCGGATCGATCTTCACCAATTCCGCAAGCGGATCTGCGAGGCGGCGCCCAATGGAAACCGCTCCACGCACCGTGATGTCCTGATCGGGGAATTCCTCGCGTGCAACGGCGGAGGCGGAATAAATGGATGCGCCACTTTCATTGACCATGACAACCGGAATTTCTTTCGGCAATTCTTTTATGTTGCGGATGAATTCTTCCGTTTCCCTTCCGGCAGTTCCATTGCCAATGGAAATCGCTTCCACATGATGCTTCGCGATCAAACGGAAAAGCGTGTCTTCCGCTTCCGTCACTTCGCGTTTTCCGAGCGACGGATAAATCACATCGTTCTCCAATAATTTTCCCTGCTTGTCGAGGACAACCACTTTGCAGCCGGTACGAAATCCGGGGTCGATGGCGAGAATTGTTTTTTGTCCCAATGGAGCTGACAATAAAAGTTCGCGGAGATTTTGTGCAAAAACCTCGATTGCCTTTGTATCGGAAAGATCTTTTGTAAGCTGGCGGAATTCGGATTCGAGTGACGGTTGCAACAATCTTTTGTAAGATCCGCTTGCGGCCGCTTTCATTTGTTCCGCCACTTCTCCCCTGCCCTTCACGAATTTTTTCTCCAGCAATGAAATTGCCGCGTCCAGGTCGGGAGCAAAATCCAACAAAAGGATTCCCTCGTTTTCCCCTCTGCGCATGGCCAACATGCGGTGCGAAGGGCAAGACATTATTTTTTCATCCCAATTGAAATAGTCGCGGAATTTTTCGCCTTCATTTTCCTTTCCCGCCACAACGCGACTGCGGATGAGTGCGCTGTCGTGAAACAATTTCCGCAACGCTTCGCGCGCTTCCACATTTTCAGAAATCATTTCCGCGATGATGTCGCGTGCGCCATCGAGGGCATCATCGGCATCGGCCACCCCTTTTTCCGCGTCGACATATTTCTCGGCTTCCGCTTTGACATCAAAATTTTCCTGTGCGAATATTTTCAGTGCGAGCGGTTCCAAACCTTTTTCCCTTGCGGCAGTTGCGCGTGTTTTTCTTTTCGGCTTGAACGGCAAATACAAATCCTCGAGTTGCAGAACGGAATCCGCCTTGAGAATCTTGTCACGCAATTCATCCGTCATCTTTCCCTGTTCCTCTATTGTTTCGAGAATGAATTTCCTGCGCTTTTCCAATTCGCGCAGTTGCAGCATGCGATCGCGGATGTCCATGATTTTCACTTCGTCGAGTGAGCCGGTCATTTCCTTACGGTAACGAGCGAGAAAAGGAACTGTTGCCCCTTCGTCGAGCAGTGCAATGGTTGTTTCAACTTGTTTTGCATCGATGGAAAGTTCGACGGCAACTTTACGAATGTTGAGGCGTTCGGTAATTTCTGACATAAGTGTTTTTAATGGAAAACAAATTTAACCGCTGGGATGCAGAGTTCGCAGAGATAGTTTTCAACGTGTGTGGAAAAATAAAGCCGCAGATTGCGCAGATTTCCGCAGATTGTTTTTGCAGATGAGTTGAAAAGAAGAGATGGCCGGGAACAGCCCCGATTGAAGCGGTTACCCCGCAGCTCACGAAAATTTCATTCCGAAAAAAAGTCGCGAGGAGTAAAAGCGGAAAGCGGGATAAATGGTTGTAGAAAAAGAAAATGTTGCGCTCCTAACGCTTCACATATTGTTCATCGTAATACTTCGAATAGTTTCCCGATGTTACATTGTCCAGCCATTTTTGATTTTGCAAATACCAATCGACCGTTTTTTCCAAACCCTCCTCGAATTGCAGACTCGGCATCCAACCCAATTCATCTTTCAATTTGGTTGCATCGATCGCATAACGCAAATCATGGCCGGCGCGATCTTTTACGTAGGTGATCAGTTTTTCAGAATCGCCATTCGCACGATTCAGCTTTTTGTCCATGATCCTGCACAACAATTTGATGAGGTCAATGTTTTTCCATTCGTTGTGTCCGCCGATATTATATGTTTCGCCGTTTTTTCCCTTGTGTAAAATAACGTCGATGGCGCGTGCATGATCTTCGACCCACAACCAATCGCGCACGTTTTCACCTTTGCCGTAAACGGGAACCGGCTTATTGTTGCGGATATTATTGATGGCAAGCGGAATCAATTTTTCAGGAAAATGATTCGATCCGTAATTATTGGAACAATTGGAAATGACAATCGGTAAACCGTACGTGTCGTGATAGGCGCGCACGAAATGATCGGAACTCGCCTTGCTTGCGGAATATGGGGAATGCGGATCGTATTTGGTGTTCTCGGTAAAAAATCCCGTTTCGCCGAGAGCACCGTAAACTTCATCCGTAGAAACGTGATAGAAACGATTTTCAGTTGCCGGTTCTCGCTTGTCGGTGAGCCATTGCTTTTTTGCGGCGTTCAACAGATTCACTGTGCCGACGACATTGGTCATGACGAACTCCAAGGGATTGGAGATGGAGCGATCGACATGGGATTCTGCGGCGAGATGAATTACGTACGTGAAATCGTATTTTGAAAAAAGTCCGGCGAGAAAATCCGTGTCGCAAATATTCCCTTTTACAAAAGTGTAATTGGATTTTTTTTCAATGTCGGTGAGGTTGTCGAGATTTCCCGCGTAGGTGAGTGCGTCGAGATTGACGATGTGGCAATCGGAATATTTGTTGACGAACAAACGGACAACGTGCGATCCGATGAATCCGGCACCTCCGGTGATGAGAATGTTTTTCATGGGGAATTATTTTCCGGTTAATCTTTTCAGTTCAGCGATAAACGTATCCACTTTCATTGTGGCGAATGTCAGTGGCAAACTCACTCCGTTGTCGATGACGAGCCTTTCACTTTTCCCGAATGTCGACTTCGAATAATTGGTGATGGCCGAAAGCGGAATGTCGTGCAAGGTATGTTCGCGCTGGCTTTTCATGAACAGTGCAAGGATTCCCGCCAATGGGTTTGCGTTTTTTTCGAAGACGATCCTTTTTTCGGTCAGCTTCAATTGTCCCTGAACGGCCATCATGTTTCCTTTCATCCACATTGCATGCGGGTCGTTGATGAGCAAGTGTTCGTCGGGTTGAAGAGAAAATTTTTCCATGTTCAGGTGGAGGATTATGCATGATACGGAATATGGATTTACGGAGGAGACAGCGAGTGGAACTATAGATCTTTAAAATCCGCATATCTGTATCATCCGTAATCCCCTTTATAAACTCCAGTAACTCAATTTCCTTATTTTCTTGCGGTACATTCCCTTGACATCCACGAGTACGCCTTTGCTTCCCATCAACGATGTAAAATATTTCTCGTCGAGGTTTTTATATTCCTGATGACCCACGGCGACAATCACACCATCGTATTCCTTTCCGATTTTATTCAAGCCGAAACCGTATTCATGTTTCAACTCATCACTGTCGGCATGCGGATCTGCAACATCAACTTGGACTCCGAAAGAAATCAATTCCTTTACGATATCGGCCACTTTTGAATTGCGGATGTCGCTTACATCTTCCTTGAAGGTTGCGCCCATCACCAGCACTTTCGATTCACCGATATTTTTTCCGGCAGCAATGATTTTTTTCACCGTTGTTTTCGCCACATAAAATCCCATCGAGTCATTCACATAACGGCCGGAGTTGATGACACGCGCGTGATAACCGAGTGATTCCGCCTTGTGCGTGAGGTAATACGGATCGACGCCGATGCAATGTCCGCCTACGAGACCGGGAGAAAATTTCAGAAAATTCCATTTTGTTCCCGCCGCTTCCAGCACATCATAGGTATTGATTCCCATCCGGGAAAAAATAATGGACAACTCATTCATCAACGCAATGTTCACGTCGCGCTGTGTGTTCTCAATGATTTTCGCCGCTTCGGCAACCTTTATCGAGGATGCCCGGTGCGTTCCCGGTTCCACAATTATCTCGTATGTCTTTGCAATATTCTCCAAACTTTCCGCATCACATCCGGAAACCACTTTCAGGATTTTTGTAATCGTATGTTCCTTGTCGCCCGGATTAATCCGTTCGGGTGAATAGCCGACTTTAAAGTCCTTTTTGAATTTCAATCCGGATTCCTTTTCCAAAACGGGAATGCAATCCTCTTCGGTGCAACCCGGATACACCGTTGATTCATACACCACATAATCGCCTTTCTTCAAACATTTCCCAACTGTAGTTGACGCGCCGAGCAATGGTTTCAGATCGGGAAGGTTGTGCTCGTCGATGGGAGTGGGAACAGCCACGATGAAAAAATTCGCTTTTCGCAAATCGGAAAGTGAAGCGGTGAATTCGATATCACAATTCTTGAACGCTTCCTTTGAAAGTTCCTGACTCGGATCAATTCCTTTTCTCATCATCGCAACCCTTTTCTCATTGATGTCGAAGCCGATCACTTTTATTTTTTTGGCGAAGGCGAGTGCAATGGGAAGTCCGACGTAACCGAGACCGATTACTGCGACTTTTTTCTTTTTACCGACTATTTCTTCGTAGATGGACATTTTTTTTCGATTTAATTTTTTCGGTTTTCTTTTCTCAATGAATAAATCCGCTCAATCATATCCACCACTTTCATTCCTTCCATTGCATTTGTGGTGATCGTATTTTTCCCAAGCAATGTGTCAATGACATTCTGGATCATGAAATGGTGATTGTTCGCGGAACCTTTGTAAGCGCCGTAATCATTCGCCGGTTCCGTAGCCGAAAGTTGCGGCATGGTGTAATCCTTGATATGGCACACTTCGACTTTGTCCATGTATTGTCCGCCAATCTTCACACTGCCTTTGCTTCCGATTACTGAGATGCTACTTTCGAGATTCCTGTCCCACACAGCGGTTGAATAATTGATGCATCCCATTCCGCCGCTGTTAAAATTGAAACTCACAAATCCGGAATCTTCAAACTCGGTTAGATTCTTGTGATTGAAATCGTGAAATTTCGCCTGGATATTTGAAATATCCCCGAACAGCCAGTACAACAAATCGATCCAATGTGAAAATTGTGTGAACAGCGTTCCCCCATCCAATTCCTGCGTTCCTTTCCATCCGCCTTTTTTGTAATAACGTTCATCGCGATTCCAATAACAATTCAATTGTACCATGTAAACATCACCGATGATTTTTTTCTCCACCAATTCCTTCATCCACACCGACGGTGGAGAATAGCGGTTCTGCATCACACAAAAAACCTGCCGATGCATCTGCATGGATTTTGAAATCAGATTTTCGCAATCGCTTTTGTGAAGTGCCATCGGTTTTTCCACCACCACATGTTTTTCCGCTTCGAGCGCTTTCATCGCGTGCTGTGCATGCAATCCATTCGGTGTGCAAACATTCACCACTTCCACTTCAGGATGGTGTTGCAACAATTCCCCGACAGACAAATAATATTTTTCCCTTATCTCCGCATTGCCGGTTTGTTCCTTGGGCAACACATCACAGACGGCAACCAATTCCGCATTCGGATTCCGCCTCACCATTTCCGCATGACGCTTTCCAATATGACCTTGACCGATTACTGCAAATCTTATTTTCGTCATAAAACAACTTTCAAGCTTTTCCCGAAGGGATTCCGTTAGAGCAACTTTTCAACGCGGCCATTTTCGAGTTTGTATTTCTCTCTTGATTCCGGACAAATTGCAATTCCGTTTTTATCAAAATCCAAACGGTGTCCGAACTCACTCATGAATCCGAGTTGCTTGGCGGGATTTCCAACCACACATGCATACGCAGGAACCGTTTTTGTAACAACGGCACCGGCACCGATAAATGCAAATGCGCCAATGTCATGTCCACAAACAATAGTTGCATTCGCACCAATGCTCGCCCCTTTTCCAACATGCGTTTTCGAATATTGACCGCGACGATTCACTGCACTTCTTGGATTCGTAACATTTGTAAACACACAGGACGGTCCGAGAAAAACATCATCGTCACACGTAACGCCCGTATAAAGCGAAACATTGTTTTGGATTTTCACATTTTTTCCCAAAACAACTTCAGGGGAAATCACAACATTCTGTCCGATGTTGCAATTTTCACCGATCACACAACCCGACATGATATGGGAAAAATGCCAGATTTTCACACCTTTCGCAATTGAACAGCCTTCATCGACAATTGCGGATGGATGTGCGAAATATTCCTTTTCCATACTGGTTTTTGAGAGGTGCTAAGATAATTAAAAACAGCGTTGGGATTGATTGCAACTGTGCAGATTACCAATTGCAAATGACAAGTTGAGGGCAAGGAATCCGGTTCAGGAAAGGGTTGTTTGTGCGGCGCGGATTATATTTTCCAATCCTTCCTGCAATTCTTCGGAAGAAGGCCAACCAAAACCAATACGCATATACTCGCGAGTCATGCCGAACCAATGTCCGGGACCGACATACGTTGCATATTTTTCATTCAGCGTTTTATAAAAAAGTCCGTGGTTCATTCCAATATTTTTCTTGAATCGCGGAAAACAAACCACACCTCCGGAAGGTTCAATCCATTCCATGAATTCATTTTCATGCATCCATTTTTTCACGATTGAAAAATTTTTCTGGACGTGCGTTTTCACCCAAGTTTCGCGCGCGGAAGAATGCTGCAGGTATTGAAACACCACTTCTTCATCGAGTACGGAATTGCAAACGAAAATCTGTTCCTTGGCAGCCAAAAACAGTTCCTGCAATTTCTTGTTTTTTGTAATCATCCAACCCATTCTCAAACCCGGCAGTCCATGCGCTTTTGAAACGGAAGAAATGCTGATCACATTTTCGGACAACGACGCTGCCAGTTGCGGTTTTTCCCCGAAGTTGAGATCACGATAGGTTTCGTCCACCAGTAAAAAAATATTTTTCTCTTCTGCCAGACGAATCAATTCGCGCAATTCATTTTCGGCAATGACAGTTCCCGTTGGGTTATGCGGGTTCGTGATGCTGATGAGTCTGGTTTCCTTGCGGATATTTTTTTTCACTTCATCCACCGAAAGGCGAAATCCATTCTCGAAGTTCATTTCCACACGACTGATTGCACAGCCGATCGCGAAGGGCGTTTCAATGTTTGTTGCATAATTCGGAAACTGGACAACGAGATGATCTTCCTTTTCGAGAAGGGAAGTTGCAGCAATGAACAAGGCGGAAGCA
>CAYMZV010000120.1:0-11472 GCA_964394965.1 uncultured Chryseobacterium sp. | reverse complement strand
TGCTGCCGAATAACGCGAACTGCCGGCGATCACCGCATGGAAAAAAGTCTTGTCGTTGATCGGTTTCATGTAAGTCACTCCGGCAACACCCATTCCCGTATTGAAATACTGATCGCGATTGTCAACGCCATACAACTCATCGGAGTAGGAAGTGTATTTGCTCACGATGATGGCAATGTTGCTTGCCCCGCCCATTCCGAAAATGGAAATGTCTCCGCCTTTCTTCAAGGGGAAATTGAATTTGAAAGCGCCATCCTGGTAATTCGGAACCGCTCCCGTACCAATGGGAATGTGCAACGATTCAAAAATATTCAACGTGGAATAACGGTATGAAATCAAAAAGGAAGAACCCGTTTTTTTATTCAGCGGACCTTCGCCCGCAATTTCAGTCCCGAGAAATCCAAACTGTCCGGTGAATTCATATTTTTCATTGTTGCCGTTTCTCATTCGCAAATCGAAAGCGGCGGCAATTGAATTCCCATATTCCGCCGGAAACGCTCCCGTAAAAAAATCCGAATTCGCCAATACTTTTCCATTGAGCATGCTTACCGGTCCACCCGTTGTCCCTTCAATCGCAAAATGATTCGGATTCGGAATGTCAACTCCTTCAAGCCGCCACAAAACCCCGCTCGGTGAATTTCCCCTTACCACAATATCATTTCTCGAATCGTCCGCACCTTGCACTCCGGCAAAGTTGGACGCCATGCGCGCCGGATCTCCGCGACTTCCCGCATAACGGTTTGCCTCCTCCACCGAAAATTGCCGTCCGCTTCCCGTTCCAAAATCATTTACCGTTCCCTCTTTGCTCGTTCCCGTAATCACCACCTCTTTCGTTTCATTCACCGATTGCTCCAATTCAATGTTCACGATATTTTCCTTTCCCGAATTCACAATCAGGTTCTGCATCGTGAAGGGCAGGTAGCCGAGAAAATGCGCATCGAGTGTATAACGGCCGACAGCCACATTTTCCAATTTATAATTCCCTTGCGCATCGGAAGCGCCACCTGTAATCATTGCCGAATCCCTGTAAAGCGTCACCACAACGCCGGGCAAAGGCGATTTGGTTTCCTTGTCCACAATTTGTCCGCGGATGGTTTGTGTGTTTTGTGCGAATGAAATTTTCACCAGCAGAAAAAGGAGAAACAGCGCGGGGATTTTTTTCATTGATCCAATTTATATTCCCAAATATAGAAGAAGAATTTCGATGGTGATCGGGAGCGCAACGGTTGGCGCAATAAATTTTCTTTACTCCTGCTTTACGGTCGCGGAGCTCCCTCTAATCAGGGCTAGAATAAAATCTTCCGGTGCAATAAAGTTTCCCTGTTCGCACAAGCCTCCGCTCCAAAGTGCAAGAAGAAAATCAAAAACGGAATTCCTTCACACACTTCACAAAATATTTCACTTTCTCCACTTCCGTATCCGGATACAATCCATGACCGAGATTCGCGATGTGACGATTCGGTCCGAATGCACGCAACATTTTTTCCGTTTCGGATTTGATCGTTTCGAAATCGGCATACAACAAACAGGGATCCATATTTCCCTGCAATGTTTTTTCCCTGCCCACCAATTCGCGCGATTCGGCAATGTCCATTGTCCAATCCAATCCAACCGTGTGACAATTTATCTTTTGGAAATCCTTTCGGATGAAGTGCGCATCTTTTGCAAAAACGGTAACAGGTACCATTTGATAAATCTCGTCGCAGATGCGAGAAATGTAGCGCAATGAAAATTCACGGTATTGTTCCGGCGAAAGGATTCCCGCCCACGAATCGAACAATTGGATCATGTCGGCACCGGCGGAAATCTGCGCTTTCAAATAGGAAATCGTGGAGAGCGTTATTTTTTCCAAAAGCCGGTGCGCAAGTTGCGGTTCGGTGTAAAGGAATTTTTTCGCTTTGGAAAATGTTTTTGATCCGCTGCCTTCAATCATATAGGAAAGGATGGTCCATGGAGCGCCTGCAAAACCAATCAAGGGAACACGGTTCGCCAATGTCGCCTTGGTCAGACGAATCGCATCGCATACATAAGACAAGTCGGTTGCCCCATCGGCGATTTTCAATTTATCGATGTCGGCGGAATTCCTGACCGTATTTTCAAACCACGGACCTTTCGCTTCAATCATTTTATACGGAAGTCCCATCGCTTCGGGAATGACAAGGATATCCGAAAATATGATTGCCGCATCCACACCAAGAATCTCCACCGGCTGTACAGTCACTTCCGCAGCGAATTCCGGAGTCTTTACGAGTTCGATGAAGCCGCCCATTTTCGCACGCACTTCACGATACTCTGGCAATACTCGCCCCGCCTGACGCATCAGCCACACGGGAGTACGCTCTGTTTTTTCGCCGCGTGCGGCACGTAAAATCAAATCGTTTGCTAACATGGCGGTAAAAGTAGGCAGTTGTCGGTTGTCAGTTGTCGGTTGTCAGAAAAAATTCGATTTATTTTTCAAATATCCAGTCGCTTGAATCACCGACTCATTAAAAAAAAATCATGCGGGGCAACCACCGATCCCAAAACTGCATCATTAATCAAAACCTAACCCATGAAAATAAAATCTCTACTCCTGACTTCACTTGTTGTATCAACATTTCTCGTCATCCTCACTTCGGCAGGACCGGGCGGTACGCATGACAATCCGCTGAACGCCGGCGGCACATCCACTAGCACTGGTGCACCCGGTGAACCGCACACTTGCTCACAGGCAGGATGTCACGGTGCAGGAAATGGAAACAGCAGTCACGGTGGCTTGCCCGACAATGGCGGTCCCGGCAGCATTACATTCTCTTCTGTTCCTGCAATGGTCGGCAACCAATATGTTCCGAATACCACTTATCACATCAACATCACAGTTGCAGAAACGGGACAATTGATTTTCGGTTTCAATGCTGAAATGCTCGACAACAGCGGAAATACAAACACGCAAATCGACAATACACTTGGTACACTCACCATTACAGATCCTGTCCATACACACATCATGCACGGTTGGGGAACGGGACGCTCCACTGTAACACACATGCTCAATGGTGGATTAACCAATGACACGCACACATTCACTTTCGATTGGACAGCACCTGCAACAGGAATCGTGAATGCCTATTATTCGGGTGTTGCCGGAAACAACGACAACCTTTGCAGTGCGGCTGACAATGTTTATGTAGGTTACACACAACTGACACCGTTGAACACTGGAATCGCCTCCACAAACGATGCGCTTTCGCTCGAAGTTTATCCGAATCCTGCAAGCGACAATCTCCATGTGGATTTTTCATTGACAGAAGATGCACATGTTGCAGCGGAAATTTTTTCCATGGACGGAAGAAAAATAAAAACATTGGAGGACAGGAATGCAATGGCAGGAAGTTTCACCGGAAATTATGACATCACTGACCTCTCTTCGGGAATTTACATTCTGAAAATCACTTCGGGAACGCAAACTTCCACCAAACGAATTGTAGTGCAATAAATTCAACCTCAGGTTTACAGATTGAAAATTGTTTTTGAATTGTTTGTTTGAACAGGCACAGCAATGTGCCTGTTTTTTTGTGAAGGCATTCCAACTTCGATTGTTATCGCCAGTTAAGTCCAACCTGCGAGTAAGTCAAATTCCCCAATCCCGAATTTCAAATTTCAAATCTCCTATCTACTGTTATCTTTGTAGAAATTTCATCCCTGTGAGTGTAGAAAAATATTCTTTTGATGTGGTTGTCGTTGGTGGTGGTTGTGTCGGATTGGCGGCTGCCTGGAAATTGAATTTGCGTCATCCCCATTTGAAAATTGCAGTCCTGGAAAAAGAGGATCATCTTTCTCCACACCAGACCGGACATAATTCGGGTGTGATCCATTCGGGAATTTATTACAAACCCGGTTCCGAAAAAGCCAGGAATTGTGTGGAAGGCCGCAGGGAAATCGTAAAGTTTGCGAAGGAACATAAAATCGCGCATGACATTTGCGGAAAAATAATTGTGGCGACTCATGAAAGTGAACTTGCGCACATGACAAAAGTTTTCAATAACGGTGTGGCGAATGGTGTGGAGGATCTGGAAATGATCGATGCAAAAAAAATAAAGGAGATCGAACCGTTTGTGGAAGGTGTTGCCGGAATCCGTGTGGGTTGCACAGGTATCATTGATTTTCCGGGTGTGACAAATAAGATCGGCGAGCTGCTTGAACAGCAGTTTCCGGGAAGCAGGATTTTCGTTTCGACAAAGGCGGAAAATTTCGTTCACCATGAAGGATCGACAGACATTATCACCAATCGCGGAATTTTTTCTGCAAAATATATCATCACCTGTGCCGGACTTCAAAGCGACCGTATCGCAAAAAAGGAAGGTGCTAAAACCGACGCTGCAATTGTCGGTTTCCGTGGCGATTATTATGACCTGACTGAAGTGGGAATGAAAAAAGTGAAGAACCTGGTTTATCCTGTTCCGAATCCGAAATATCCTTTTCTCGGTGTGCATTTTACGCGCATGATTCATGGCGGCGTGGAATGCGGACCGAATGCCGTTTTTGTTTTCAAGCGAGAAGGTTATGGGAAAACATCTTTCAGTTTGCGCGACACTGCATCGGCTTTTGGATTCGGCGGCACGTGGAAATTTTTTGCGAAGAACATGAAATTCGGCTTGGACGAATACCGTGGTGCATTTTCAAAAAGATATTTCCTGAAACGTTTGCGCACCCTGATACCGACTTTGCAATCGGAAGATATTGTGGCGAGCCGCAGCGGTGTACGCGCAATGGCACTTGCACGTCAAGGGGAAATGATTGATGATTTTAAAATCGAATATCACGGAAATGCAATTCATGTACTCAATGCCCCTTCGCCTGCGGCAACAGCCTGTCTGGCGATTGGAAAATCGATTGAGGAAATGGCAACGAAACAGTTTGGGTTGGGAAGTTGATTTTCCGGTGTGTGATGAGAATGGACAAGCATTGTTGAAAATCGTTGTGGTGGAATCTCCCTATATTTAATGAATTGAAGCAATTCCCATGAAAAAAATATTTTTCCTTTTCGTCTTTTCCATCATTGCCACATTTTCTTTCGCACAAAAGGACTCGACGTATTGCGGAAAATGGGAAGTGAAAGTTGTGGCGGGAGAAAAACATCCACCGGCGACTTACATGCTGTTGAAAGCGGACAGCACTTTCATCACAGGTGGCGATTCCACTTTTGCCGATGAAAAAAAGAAAGCCTCGCAAGGAAAATGGCAAGTGACTTCCACGGGTGAATTGAAATTGATTCCATCCGACACTTCAAGGGAAATCCATTATTACAAGCATGTTTCCGGATGGAAATTCAAATATTCCGAAACGGAAAAGAAAGGCATAAAAACACCGGTGATGATGCTGGAGATGGATGTGTATGTCGAGAAGATGGTTTATATGGCTCCGTCAAAAGGCGGAAAGAAGAAAAAGAAGGATTAGGTCGGGTCTCGTTTCTTGATTCCATTACCAATATCCGCAATGATTGCGGTCAAACATCAATTCCTTTTCTGCGCAATTCAAAAGACGATTTTTCCGCAGCCTTACCCACTTTCCATCCATAATAAAGAAATCCGATGATCAATAATTTATAGAGATATCCCATAAAAATCGAGTACGGGTTGATGAGCGCATAAATGACAATGATTCCAATGAATAGGAATATTCCCGCAAGAATTCCCTGATAGGGCTTTTTCTGTCCCCAAATTCCAACACCCGAAAACAGAACGGCGATTATAATTCCCTCCACCAAAAATTCAATCGCATGTTGCTGTAAAAATCCGACAAGATAGCTCACCATAAAAAGCGCACATACAATAAGAAGCATATTGCGTACGGTCCGCCCATTTTCATGAATCACATCGAGTTGCTTTCTTGAATCACGTTTTTCGGCAATGAATTTTTTCTGCTCATCCTCCGTTCCCATCTGGGGAAATCCACACACGGAACATTTCCCAGCACTGATCTTGTCAATCGAAGTGTGACAATAAAAGCAAACTGTCGGGTCAATGATTTCTATTTTCCAATAACCTGATTTCTGCAACAAGGGGTGATCTAGTTTATCCACGCTTCATTTGTTTTTTTATGGCTATTGACTTTTTTCGCCTTCAAAATGATCATTCTTGTTCTGGAATAATACATTAAACGTAGTCAGGCTCCCGTATATTTTGGTAATGTACTGTTGCATGTCCACTTTTTCCTCGTCGGAAAGTTTCGCATGCGCATTGATTTTCTGTTCAAGCACACGCAAGCGATCACGCAGCATGACAATCTTATGGAAAAAAGTTTCGATCGGAATGTCTTTCGATTTCTGATTGCTGTCCGCCGGTTGCAGGATCATGGTTCCTCCCTCCCATCTTCCGCCGAGTTCTACGTTTTCGGAAATGTCGCTGTATTCCTCCAGGACACGGCGAAGTGTGCGTTCCAATTCTTCCATGGTAAATCCGTTTTTGTTTTGTTCTTCCGCCGATGAAATGAAAGTGACCAGATCGGCATTTCGTTTTGTGATTTCAATGACACCGCGTTTTCCGAAATCGATTGTCCAGAAAAGTTCATGTTCCTCCACAACTTTTCCGCGACCATAATGATCGTGATCGATGATATCACCTTCAGACAATTCCATAAGCATAAAAAAACCGGTGCTTACGAAAGTACGAAAGGAAATTTGGATTGATGCACGCGTTCGTTAATTCACATTCGATTTTGCAAAGGATCGGAGCGAAACATTTTCGCCTTTCAGGAACATTTTTCCCGTTCCGAAGGAGTCCTTCGGAGGGCTATTTCAAAAACATCTCCTCATTCACAATCCGAAAACACAAATGAAAAATCATTTCGTCTTGATTCGCATTTCGTAGATTCGTACAAATCAGTATTTCGTACAAATATGAGAATAGACAAATGGCTTTGGTCCGTGCGCATCTTCAAGACACGCACACTTGCCGCTGATGCATGCAAAGGCGGAAAAATAAAATTGAATGGCGACATTACAAAAGCAGCCAAGGAATTGAAAATCGGCGATGAGCTGCATTTCAAATCCGGCCCCATCACAAAAAAAATACGCGTAAAGGATTTTCCACCCAATCGGGTCGCTGCAAAATTCGTTGAAAAATTTCTCGATGATTTGACATCGCCCGAAGAATATGAAAAGTTGAAACTGATGAAGGAAATCGGCCCTCCCATTTTTCACACCGGCAAAGGAAGACCAACAAAAAAAGACCGCCGCAAAATTGATGGGTATCTGTAGAACTGGGACGTGGGGCGAGGGACGTGGGACGTAGGGACGTGGGACGAGTGATGTTGGAATAAGTTGCCATTCATCACATTTGACAATTCGCATTCATTCGTAGTTCGTAGATTCGCAAACATTCGTATTTCGTACTTTTGTAAAAATTTGCAATTCGTATCCAATGAATACAGACTTCCCTGAGCTTAGAAAAAAATTGGAAAGGGAAAATTGGCCCTCCGTTTACATGTTCAAGTTCATTGTCCCTTCCGATAATCACAAGATCGCTTTGGTTGAAAGTTTTTTTGAGGATGATGCGGAATTGAACCGCCAACCTTCCACTAATGGAAAATACACGAGCATAACCGCACGCCAAGTGATGCTGAGTGCCGATGCAGTCATTGAAGTATACAGCAAGGCGGCTTCCATTGAAGGAATAATTTCACTTTAGGGGGAAGTGGGACGTGGGACGTGGGAAAAAATAAAAAATAAAAACAAAAAAAATAAACTGAAATCCAAATCATTCCATTCTAAAATTTTTCCAATGAAAAAAATGCTTTTCCTTTTGTTGCTTTTTCCCTTGACAAGAATTTCAGCGCAGGACAAAATCCTTACCCCTGAAAGTTGTGTGTTCGGTTTTGCGCAGGGATTTTATCCTGAGCATCTCAATCAACTCGGTTGGATAAAGGGAACGGACGAATATTATTATGTGGACAAGCCGAATGGTGTTGAGACGTTGGTTTCCTCGAATGCGGTGGGAAAAGGTCCGGTGAAAAAAATCATTGATATCAATCAGTTGAACGCACTGATCAAGCAGATGAATATTCCAAATGTTTCCGATCAGAAAAATTTCCCGGCAATCACTTGGAAAGATGCAACTTCATTTTCCTTTGATGTAACCGATGCAACACTGACTTATTCGCTTGTCACCAATAAATTGGAATCAAAATCAAACAGTGCATTGCCAACCACAGCAATGAATTCCGATGTGGCACCGAATACAAATTATGTGGCGTATACGGTTGTCAATAATCTTTTCGTTCATCTTCCCAAAAGCGATGGAACCGCAGAAGCGCAAATCACCAATGACAAAGACACCAATATTGTCAATGGGAAATCGGTTCACCGCGAAGAATTCGGAATTTCAAAAGGAACTTTTTGGTCGCCGAGCGGAAACCTTCTTGCATTTTACAGAATGGATCAGACTATGGTGACGGATTATCCGATCATGGATTTGACGAAACAACCCGCGCAGGCGCACATGATAAAATATCCGATGGCTGGTGGAACTTCGCATCAAGTGACGGTTGGCGTTTACAATGTTGGCAATGGGAAAACTGTTTTCCTGAAAACGGAAGGGCCGAAAGACCAATACCTCACGAACATTGCATGGAGCCCCGACGATAAATTCGTTTACATCGCTGTCTTGAATCGTGATCAGAATCACTTGTGGTTGAACCGTTACAATGCAGAGACCGGTGCATTCGATAAAACATTGTTCGAGGAAAAAGATCCGAAGTATGTTCATCCGATGCATCCGTTGGAATTTGTTCCCGGTCATCCCGATGAATTCATTTGGCAACGTGAATTGTGCTCAACTGAAAATCCCGATGGATTGAATTGCCTTTTGCTTTTCAATACGGATGGAAAAATGTTGCAACAACTTTCATCAACAACACTCAATTGCAATGCATGTTATCCCGTAAATGTCACTGATGTTTATGGATTCGATCCGAGTGGAACGACGCTTTATTATCAAGCTGCACACGACGGTTCCTGCGACAAGGATATTCTTGCCAGCGATTTGAAAGGTGGTGATAAATGGTCCGTCATTCATAATGGAGGAACACACGCAGCGATTTTTTCCGACGACAAGAAATATTTCATTGATACTTATTCCGATGTTGACGTTCCCTGCATTCAATCCATTTACGACAATACTAAAAAACAGGTGAAAGTCTTATTCACTGCAAAAAATCCGCTCATCGCCGTTGATCCGACTTCCGCTTCGAGCAAATTGGTGACTGTACAAAGCTGCAAGGTGAAATTGTTCACTATCACAGCCGCCGACAACGAAACAAAATTGTGGTGCAGAATGATTCTTCCGGCAGGATTTGATTCTACAAAAAAATACAGGACACTCACTTACGTTTACAACGGGCCGAATGTTCAACTCGTTACCAACTCCTGGCTCGGTGGTGCGGATTTGTTTTTGTATTACATGGCACAACAGGGATTCATTGTTTTCACTGTTGATGGAAGAGGTTCGGACAATCGCGGAATGAAATTCGAACAGGCTACATTCCAACATATGGTAACGCAGCAAATTGCCGAACAGGAAAAGGGACACCAATAAATGCGATCGCTGAAATATCACGATGCAAAACGAATGGCGGTTTACGGTTGGAGTTTCGGCGGATTCATGACAACTTCCCTGATGACACGCAAAGCCGGTTTGTACAATTGCGGCGTTGCAGGCGGGCCGGTGATCGACTGGAGTTATTATGAAGTGATGTACACCGAACGTTACATGGATACACCACAAACAAATCCGGATGGATACAAGGAAGCCTGTCTCACGAATTATGCCGGAAACCTGAAAGGAAAATTATTGCAGATTCACGGAACGAGCGATAATGTGGTGGTATGGCAACACAGTTTGCTTTTCCAGAAAGCCTGCGTCGATAAGAATGTGCAATGCGATTATTATGTTTATCCCGGACACTTGCATAATGTACGCGGGAAAGACCGGATCAATCTGCTGACGAAAGTGAGTGAATATATCATTGCGAATACCTGAGCAGGAATTTTGAATTCTGAGTTTTGAATTCTGAATTGAATAATGGATTTGCCGGTGAAAAAATCCTATCAATTCTTTACCACCTCAACTGTTTTCAATTTTTCTTCGCCCGAATAAAGTTCGAGAAAATAAATTCCATTTTCCAGCGACGAAACATTGATTGAAATGCTTTCTCCTGCGGTGTACCCATTCGTGCCGATGGCGCATATTCTTCCGCACGCATCACGCAACTCATAATGAATTTGTCCGGATGGGAAATTCGTTGCCGAGATATTTATTTCGTTTGAAAAAGGGTTGGGATAAATTTTCGCGTCGGATAAATTCCCGTTTGTATTGTCAGTGCCATTGATCACAATCGGGAATTTCAGATAATAAAGTTTTCCTGTTCCATTGCCGTTATACTCATCAGTGAGATAAAGTTCATTTGCGCTTTTGAAACAGACCCCTTCTTTTTTTGTCGCACTCGAAAAAATGAATTCCTGCACATTTCCGCTGAAAAAATTCGTGCCGGTAAAATTCGTAAACAGCCACAAACGGAAATGGGAGATGATCACCAATGAATCATGGCTGTTAGTGATGTCGGCTGCGGTAAAGGAATAATCGTCGAGCTGTCCGCTGCCGGTATAAAAACTGTCTACTAGCGTTGCCACATAAGTTCCAGGAACAGTTGGAAGACGGTATTCTTTGGAATAGCCCGAATAGGGATTCGTCCTGTTTTTTGAAAAAAGGTAAAGCGAATCCTTCATCACGATCATGGCTTCCATGTCGAAATTCCGTTGGCTTTGCGGAGGCGGAAATCCATGTTGATCGGGATACGTGAAATGGATCAATTGTGCCGCAACTGAATTTCCGGAAATGAGATCGGGATTCACAATTTTGTAAATGACAAGATCCTGTCGGTCGTTATTGTTGTTGCCAAAATCGCAAGCGAAAAAATTTCCTGCGGTATCATACGCCACTTCTTCCCAATCGACATTTGTCGCATTCGAAACATGAAGCGTTTTCAACAACACGCCATTCGTATCGATGTTGTAAAGGTCGGGCTGGCCGCCACTGTCGTTATGTGTCCACAACGAATTCGCTTTTGATGTTTCCAATCCTGATGATTCGTTGATGATTGTTGGAAGGGTTGCCTTGACAGATACATTGATGGTCTGTTGCGCGGAAAGGGAGAAACACAAAAAAGTGAAGATGGGAATTGCGGGAAAAAACTTCATTCGGCTTGGGATTTCGAATGAAGTTCTGCGAATTGAAGATTCGAAAAATCAGGAATCGAATGCTTGATAAAACCTTAATCAGCACTTGACAAAAGTGTGTGTGGCAACCACGGAAAATTGACAAAACACTTTTCCCTTAAGGAAAAATTTACATGGGAATCATCGGGAAAAGTTTCGAATTCAGGACGGAAAGCGTTTTCTCACAGCCACTGATAAATCTTATTCGCCTTCATCCACTT
>CAYMZV010000119.1:0-11473 GCA_964394965.1 uncultured Chryseobacterium sp. | reverse complement strand
GCTTCAAATCTGCCGGACTTTGCCATTGGGCGTCTTCGACTTCACACAACCAACCTTTTCCACGAACGGAAATGAAGTCGGCATAATCCTTTTCCGTAATCAGGTTCGGATTCGACAATTTGTTTTCCCGCACCGCCATTCTCACTTCGTGCAATCGGGTGAAGTCGGAAACGAGGGCTTCTCGAAAAATCATTTTCAGGTGATTTGCATTTCCCAAAAATTTTCATGCTCACATGGGGAAATACGCACATCACTTTTTCACCTTGAAATAATCGCGGACAAGTTGAAGGTAATGTTCGCCGGTGTTGATGTTGTTTTTCTCCAATTGGATTTCTTTTCCCTTGCTGGTGAGCAGAACACCGTAATCAATCGTATCGCGGTCAACTGTCATCGGGCATGTTTTGCAATCCACTATGCTGACGTACCTGCGCGTGGAGATGATGACACGAATGCCGTGGAATTTCTTGTTGTGGATGATGGTGTCAATTGCATTGGATACTCCGTCACCGAATTTGGCATCGGCATCGTAAATCACGGAATTCTTATCGCCTGCATAGCTTGCAAACCGGGCCGAATCGGGTCGCAAAAAAACGACGTGGTTTCCGTCAACAAAAGTTGTGTCAACCAAATCCGGTCTTCGAACAACAACATATTTTTTTCCCGATGCCGCCGTATCCATGTTTTTTTTTGTGGCAACAACGGAATCCGTATTCGGTTTTTGATCGGGTTGGTTGCAACCCAATGCAAGAAGCGATAAAAGCAACAGTCTTGTTTTCATTCTCATCATTCGATTTTCATATTTTACTTCAGAACCGACTTTTGCCAAATTTACTCTTTGTCAATGAACTCCGTTCCTGCCGGCATCCCACGATTCCTGGATTTTCCGAAGCAAAACGATTTGACCGATGTGATAGGCATTGTGAAGATTGACATTACCCAGAACGGAAAGCCAAGTCGATTTATTCTCTTGCGAAACCATCTTTTCGAATTTGGTTTTATCGCATTGCAGGATTGCAGTTTCAAATTCATTCATCACCGCATTTATTTTTTCAACGGTCAATTGCCAAGCCAAATCATCTTCAACCGGATTTCCCGATTCGAAAGTAGAACTGTTGTCGCCTTGCATTTTTCCCGACTCAACTCCCTTGAATTTTTGCAGATAGCGGTTGTTCCAAAAGATAAGATGATTGACAATCTGAAGAACCGAATGGCCATCGTTTCCCATTTTCCACGAAGCCTGTTTTGCCGTCAATCCTTCCAAAGCCGATTGTAAAGGTGCAAACCATTTTTTGTCGCGGTTGCAAGCGGAAAATTGTTCGCCGATCATTTCATTGAATTCCATTTCCGGAAAATGTTTTTTCCAAATTTCAAATAAAAAAAAGACCCGGGAAATTTCCCCAGGTCTTTTTTCAATATCTGACGTCCTGCTTAAGCGTTGTTCTCTGTGCTTTCTGCTGCAGGAGCCTCTTCGGTTTTGGTTTCGGTAACTGCTGCATTTTTCGCTGCAATTTTTGCGCTGCGTGCTTCGTTGGCGGCTTTTTCCATTTCCAACCGTTTTTTCTCGGCATTGATGGCAGCACTTGAAAGTCCGGATTTCTTGTTCTCTACCTTGGCGGCTTTTTCTTCCATCCATTTTGTGAGTTTGGCATCCGCTTGCTCTTGGGTAAGCGCCCCTTTTTCCACACCGCGATGGAGGTGGTAGCGGAACATTACCCCTTTGTAGGAAAGGATTGCGCGGCAGGTATCGGTCGGCGCAGCGCCTTCCTTAATCCATGAAAAAGCGCGATCCATGTCAATTTCAATTGTAGCCGGATTCGTGTTCGGGTTGTAAGTGCCTATCTTTTCAATAAACTTCCCATCCCGTGGGGCACGATTGTCGGCAACAACGATGTGGAAAAAAGCATAGGCTTTCTTTCCGTGGCGTTGAAGTCTGATCTTCGTAGGCATTGTTTTGTTTTTAGTTTTTCCCTTAATTGGGACGGCAAAGATAAAGGTTTTCGTTAAATGGACAACTTTTCATTGGCGACAGCGGACAGGGCAAGTGACACAAGAATAAATGCCATTTTTCCCTCAGCCTGCCACTTGTCACCTGCCACCTGTCACTACCTTTACAAAATGAAAATAGCATTGCTTGGTTATGGCAAAATGGGAAAAGCCATTGAGAAAATAGCCATTCACCGCGGACATACGATTGTCTTGAAAGTGGATGAGCACAATTCGAATCCGTTTCCGGTTGATGAATTGAAAAAGACCGATGTGGCAATCGAATTCAGTACGCCGAAAACAGTTGTTGCCAATATCATCCAATGTTTCACAGCGGGAATTCCGATTGTAGTCGGCACAACGGCATGGAACGACCAAATGGAATTTGTGGCGACAAAATGCAAGGAACATGATGCAACGATTTTTCACACATCGAATTTTTCCCTCGGCGTGAATCTTTTTTTCCGTTTGAATCAGCAGTTGGCCAAGCTGATGAATCCCTATCCTGATTATGAAGTGTCGATGGAAGAGATCCATCACATTCACAAAATCGATTCTCCAAGCGGAACAGGAATTACCATCGCCGACGGAATCCTTTCCAATCTTGACAGGAAAAAATTGTGGAAAGATTACCGTGATGTTGCCCCTTCTGAAATTCCTGCTGACGAATTGCCGATTGTTTCAAAAAGAACCGGTGAGGTTCCCGGCACACATTCAGTCACGTACTCCTCCGCAGTCGACCGCATCATCATCACGCACGAAGCTTTCAGCCGCGAAGGTTTTGCACTCGGTGCTGTCATTGCAGCCGAATGGCTTCCGAAAAGAAAAGGGATTTTCGGAATGAATGATCTATTGGGTTGAAAAGTTGAATGTTGAAAAAACACAAATCAAATTCCGATAGACTTGTATGCAGGCCATTCAACTTATATAATTTTAACTTTCAAACCTTTAATCCTGCCAACATCCAAACTGAATTCATATTACCTTTCGCCTTCTAAATAACACTATGCGTCCCATCCACATTTTCCTTCTTTTATCCGCAGTCGCTTTGCTTGCGGGATTGTATAAAACATTTGAAAAGGCCGGTGAGAAAGGCTGGAAAGCCTTGGTGCCGATTTACAATTTTGTTGTCTGGTTGCGCATCATTCAAAAACCCTGGTGGTGGATTTTTCTCATCTTGATTCCGACAGTCGGTTTTTACATGCTGGCGATCATGATTGTGTTGCTTTCGAATTGTTTCGGAAAAAGAAAATTCATGGAACATGTTTTTGCTGTTGTCGGATATTTTTTGTGGGTTCCTTATCTGGGATTTTCGACGGATGTGAAATTCCAGGGCGTTCCCGTTACCGGAAAAAACAAGCATTGGGGAAGGGAATGGGGCGAAGCGGGAATTTTTGCCATCATCGCAGCCACTTTGATCCGGACATTTTTCTTCGAGGCGTTTGTCATTCCATCTTCATCCATGGAAGGCACTTTGCTCGTCGGCGATTATTTATTCGTCAGCAAGATGAGTTATGGCGCAAAAGTTCCAGCCATTCCATTGACAATTCCATTTACACATAACACATTGCCTTTTTCCGAAACGGCTGTTTCGTATTTGGATTGGATTGAACTCCCTTACATGCGTTTGCCAGGTTTCGGAAGTGTGGAACGGAATGACATTGTTGTTTTCAATTTTCCCGAAGGCGATACCGTTTTCAAGAAAGACCGCAACTCGAGTTATTACCAGATTATCCGTGATGATGCGTTGATGTATGGACAGACAATCGATCAGGTACGACAGGCTTTTTTGGACAGCAATTGGGTGATTGTCCATCCGGTTGACAAGGAAGACAATTATGTAAAGCGTTGCATTGGAATTGCGGGAGATAAAATTGAAGTGCGCAATCGTGTGTTGTATGTGAATGGTGAAAAGGCATTGCAACCCGAACACATGCAATTCAGTTATGATGTGGGTGGAAATGTTTCTTCGGAAGAATTGGCGAAACAGGGAATCGAATCGCGCAATGCTGAAACAAAAGGATATGACATGCGCATTTTTGTCAATGACAAACAGCTGGAACAATTGAAACCGAGATTGACCGGCGGTGTGCATGTGAACGTCGATACATTTGCAGTGATGCAGGCGAAAGGAATGTTGTTCACGAATTCCGAATCGTGTCCGAATGATGTGGTAATGGCGTATCTCGAACCGTATAATCTGTTCCCGCACTCACCCAAGGTTTTTCAATGGACAAGGGATAATTACGGTCCGCTGGTGATTCCGAAAAAGGGAATGACAGTCAAACTTTCCATTGACAGTTTGCCGTTGTGGGAGCGTGCAATCCGCGTGTATGAGGGAAATGACTTGCGTGTGAAAGATGGAAAAATATGGATCAATGGAAGTCCCGCAACGACTTACACTTTCAAGCAGGATTATTATTTCATGATGGGTGACAATCGTCACAATTCATTGGATTCGCGCTATTGGGGATTTGTGCCTGCCGATCACATTGTCGGAAAACCCGTTTTTGTGTGGATGTCGAAAGGCGATGCAACAGGCTTCCGTCCCGACAGGATGATGGCATTCGTTTCGAAAGACGGTTTGTCAAAATCCTATTTGTGGTGGGTGATCGGTGGAATTGTGGTGATCGTCGCTTATGGACAAGTGAAAAACCGCCGCAAGGAAAATGCAAAACCGGCAGCAACCCCTTCCGGGAAAAAATGATCCGGGTATTCAAGGATTCAAAAATCACGAATGGTTTCTCACTTGATTCCGTGTTTGCAAATCAAATAAATCCTTGAATCCTTGAAATTTCCAAATGGAAGAAGAAAAATTTCCTGCCGAAGAATTCTCCGAAAATCCGGAGTTGCTCAATGGTGGAAATGATGACCCTTCGGCGGATTATGAAACGGATGCAAAAACTTCCGATGCCATTCCTGAAAATGCCGCAAGTGAAATTGACGGAAAGAAATCCCCGAAAAACAAAAAGAGAAAACATCCGATTCGCGAGTGGCTGGAAGCATTGCTTTTTGCTTTCATCGGTGTATTGATTCTCAAGACTTTTATTTTCGAACCGTTTGCCATTCCATCCGATTCGATGGACAACACCTTGTTGGCGGGTGATTACATCGTGGTGAATAAACTCGCTTATGGTCCGCGTTTGCCAATGACACCGTTGAGCATTCCGTTTTCACACCAGACAATCGGGAATTCACCCTCGTATGTGGAATGGTGGAAAATCCCTTACATGCGCATTCCCGGCTATTCGGAAATAAAGCACAACGATGTGGTGGTCTTCAATTTTCCTGCCGAAGATCTTTTTCCATTGACGGGAAAAGCGAAAGTTTATCCGGTCGACCATCGCACGCATTTCATCAAGCGTTGCATTGGACTTCCGGGTGATACGCTTCAATTGATTGACAGGGAAGTTTTCATCAATGGAAAATCGATTCCATTCCCGGCAAAGGCTTTGTTCAATTTCATTGTGAAAATGGATTCCTCGAATAGGAATATTGTCAATCTGAAACGGATTGGAATGGTGCGCGAAAGCCGGCAGGGGAAATATGTTTTTGCAACATTGGCTTTGCTTCCTTCGCAGGCCGACAGCCTCAAATTGATTCGCCAGATCATCTCCGTTGAGCCGGAAGTTTCCCAGAAGGGAATTTATGATGAACAGCTTTTTCCGCATTCCGAAAAGTTTGCGTGGAATCTGGATAATTATGGAAAGATTGTGATTCCAAAAAAAGGCGCCACCGTAAAATTGACGGTGGACAGTTTGCCGCTTTATGAAAGGATCATTGTGAATTATGAACACAACACGATGAATGTGAAAAACGATTCCATTTTCATCAACGGGAAATTCTGCACGAGTTACACGTTCAGGATGAATTATTATTTCATGATGGGCGACAACCGACAGTATTCGATGGACTCGCGCTATTGGGGATTTGTTCCCGAAGATCACATTGTCGGCAAGGCGACCATGATTTTATTTTCATTCGATCGCGCCAATGGAAAAGTGAGATGGGGAAGGTGTTTTGAAAGTATAGAATGATTTTATTGGAAATTTCCAAACCATGCGTCACCTGAAATCCGTGGATGATATTTTTGTGAAATGAATGATTTCGAAACTGCAATTCTTCCTTCCGTTTATCTCGGATCCATCCGGTGGTATTCGAAATTGTTCCTGTACGGCAAAATAGGAATCGAGAGGCACGAACATTATATCAAACAGACTTACCGCAATCGTTGCCGCATTGTGGGATCGAACGGAATCCAGGATCTCATCATTCCCGTTCATCAGAAGGAAAACCATACACCCATGCATGAAATCGAAATCGATTATGACGGGAATTGGCAACGGCAACATTGGCAATCGATCTGTTCAGCTTATGGGAATTCGCCTTTCTTCGATTTTTACGATTATTATTTTTCCCCGTTTTATAAAAAGAACGACTGGAAAAACCTGATCGATTTCAATTCCGATTTGCTTTCGACTACAATGAAATTGTTGAAATGCAAAAAGGAAATCCAATTCACGACAGAATATTTCCCTTCGTATGAAAATGCAGCTGATTTCCGGAAAACATTTTCACCGAAAAAAGAAAGCGACGAATCCTTTCACCCGAAACGTTATGTTCAGGTTTTTGAGGAACGTCATGGATTCATTCCCAATCTCAGCATCATCGATTTGCTTTGCTGTTGCGGTCCGGATGCCAATGGATATTTTTAAAACACAAAGGGGGAGACCATTTCCAATGGAAAAATTACTTCGTATCTTTTACTCATGAAATCCTTTTGCCTGTCACTGCCGATTTTTTTTCTGCCGCTCCTTTTTTCCTCCTGCAAAAAAGATCCGCCCCCCGATCTTCCGAAACCGTCATTCACACATTTTTATGGAACAGCTGGCGATGAAACGGGAATGCAAGTGAAATTGCTGAATGATGGGGGCATTGTGGTTTGTGGTTATGGAGCCGGGCCTAATGGGGGAACGGATATGATCCTGATGAAAACGGATAACGAGGGAAATGAAAAATGGCTGAAATATTTTGGCGGAAGTGGAAATGAAACATGTTGGTCATTCGACAAGACTTCCGATGGGGGATTCATTCTCGGCGGTTCAACAAACAGTTTCGGATTCGGTGGCGATGATTTTTACATTGTGAAAACAGACGGAGATGGAAATGTGCAGTGGACAAAAACGTATGGTGGAGCGCACAACGACGATGCGACGGATATCAGGACACTTGCCAATGGATATTTTGTTTGCGGTAGCTACAACAGCGGGCATGACGACAATGCGTGGATGTTGCGTTTGGATAACAACGGCGATTCGTTGTGGAGTTACAATTGCGGTGGCAATGGAGGAGACGGTGCGATGTCGAGTTGCGAAAGTGCAAATGGAAATCATGTGGTGGTGGGATATACGAACAGCACGTTGACAAATTCCACCGACGGATTTCTTTTGTTGCTTGATGACAGTGGAAGACAAACCGCCTTTTATGATTTCGGAACGGCGGGATATGATGAACCGCATACGGTGGTTCCTGCAATCGATGGAAACGGTTGGGTGATTTCCGGTCACACGGGAGCTTCAACAAATCTTGTCACGCACGATGTTTTCATCCGCGCAATCGGTAACAATGGTGTGCAACGCTGGTACTATACGTATGGAGGCGCACAGCACGATGGGGCGGAGGACATGTGCGTGTCGGGCAACACGTATGCGATTGCGGCGCGCAGCAACAGTCGCGCGAATTCGGGCGAGGATGTTTATTTTCTGCTCATCAATTCCGACGGGACGCTAAAAAAACAAAGTTGGTTGGGAACATCTTCCAATGACGGAGCGTATGGAATTGCGGCCGATCATGAAAGTTTTATCCTGAGCGGATATTCGAACGGTGGAGTTTATGGTGGAGAGGATATTTATTTGTTGCGCGTTCCTGCAGAATAAAAACCGCAATCACATGGTCAGCCGAGAGTTGAATTTAGCCTTGTAGGACGAGATCTGGATTGAATCGCTGTATTTCCACATTTGCTTGCCATAATTCTTGAATCGCGGAGACAGTTGATCGAAATTCTTGGAATAGATCAATTCGTTGTTGGTATCCGTTTGTTTGTTGCCCAGATTTCCCTTGATGGAATATTTCAAGGTGTCGGAATGCAAAATCAATTTCCCCTGCCAAAAATCATCTATCGGACCGTCGCCGGCTGAAGAGGCATAAGTGAAAATGCTTTCTGCAATTCCGTTGCTGTCCAGATCGCTGATGCGCAAGGTATATGGAACATATTCCATTTCCACATCACAACAGCCGAATTCAAAATCATTCAGCGTCCATAAACTTTTCCATTTGTTTTCCTGTGCATCAAAGACATACTGCCATGCAAACAATTCGGTCACTTCGGTGTTGTCGTCCGGATCATCGCAATATTTTCCTATGGATTTGTTTTCGTCTTTCCAGAAATATTGCGGACGTTCGGCGATGATCAAGATGTTTTTCCCTTTTTTGTCTTCCCAACTCACTGCTGTTTTCAATGTGCCGTGATAAGGAGTCTGTTTTGAATCGACCGGACAGTTGTATTGGACATGTTGCAGGGATTTTTCCGGATTGTGTTTGTTTTCCAATGAATCATGGTGTGCGGCAATTGTTTTGGAATGCTGTTCGTCTTTGCCATTTCCACAGGAAGTGAAACACAATAATGCGAAGAACAAATAAAAAAAGTTTCTCATTTTGTTTTCCCTTTCTTACCGCCCTCTGCGACTTTTTTTCCTGCCGCTTTTTCTTTCGCCGCTTTTTTCTTCGGGATTTTCCCAATGCGATGATCGCCTTTCAAAACCATTTCGCACAAACGGATGGCTGAACTTTCAAAATCATCGGCATCCACATGAATCATTTGCCATTCCGTTTCACCTTTGCCATTCGAGAGGATGTAAACCGAATGGAGGGAAGGGATTTCTTTTTTCAATGAAGCATGATGTTCCCTTGAAGTGGCAATCCAAACCCCATTCGCATCTTCATGGTCTTCCCGGTTTCTAAGGATGAGCATTATTTTTTCACGCACATAAATCGCATGGCAGCCGAACATGGGTTTGGTGGCGAATTCGATTCTGGAAAGTTGATCGAGAATGAAAGGAAAAGGGATTTTTTTTGCGGAAGCCATGATGAATCTCCCTGCAAGTTATTCAAAAAGAAAAATCAAATGAAATCAGAATTGTATCCTGAGAATAAGGGAAACCGGTGGAATGAAATTGGTCATGGTTTCGTTACCTGTAGCATGACTGTTGTATTGCGGGTAAAGCGTATTGATCCGGCTTGAGACTTCCTTCTCATATAGGAATTGATAATTCGTTTCGGTTGCCAATTGCATTCTGCGGTTGATTCCGAAAATCAATCCGAGCAGGGGACCGAAACCATAAGTGTTGGTCACGCTTTTATCATTTTCCGAATTGTTCAACGCCCATGTACTTAAATAAATGCTTTTCCTGTAGCCGTAAATCAAATCACCGCCATAATACATCGACCACCGACGTGTAAGATGCCTGTGACGTTCGTAACCGATTGCAATCGAAAAAGTGTTGTTTGAACTTTTTCCCGGAAGCGTATCGTTTTGCACATCGCTGGATTGAGAAATCTGTCCGCCGATATTCAGCCTGATTTCATTCCTTCCAAATTTTCTCCTGTACCCGATAATGTAATCATTCGGGAAATAATAATAATTGGTGCCGGTATTGAAATTGAAAAACTGCCGCAGCAATCCTGTTGCGTCAATCACGATTACATTTTTCGGTCTCTCGGCGGTTGAATCGGAATAATGGCTTTGTCCGAAAAGAAAAATTCCTGCAAAAAAAAGTAGCGAGGTGAGTATGATTTTTTTCATGTTGTATTTTATTACAATAAAGTCCAATGAAAAACCAATGCAACAACGAAAAAACGTTACGCAAATTGCGGTAATCGGAATTAAAAATTGGTTAGGGCAATGAATTTGGAATCAGCCTGCAACAATATCACCGATCGGGGGAATGGATCCGAACCGTTTCAAGGTGGCTATATGCGAACGGAAAGCTTCGCCGAAAGTTTGATTTTCGAGATAAGGAACATTGAATTCCTCGGCGGTTTCCTTTACAATGTGTGCAATTTCGGGATAATGGATGTGACAGATTTTCGGAAACAGGTGATGTTCCACTTGAAAGTTCAGTCCACCCACATACCAGGAAATCCATTTGCTGTCGCGTGCAAAATTGACAGTCGTGTTCATTTGGTGGATCGCCCAGTTGTTTTGTATGGAACCGGTTTGATCGGGCATCGGATGGGAAGTGTTTTCAACCGTATGCGCCATTTGGAAAATCACGGAAAGGATGACACCCGCAATGAAATGCATCAACAGGAAACCGGTAATGATTTGCCAAGCCGGAATATGCAGGAAATAAATCGGGACAAAGAGTGCGATGAAAAAATAAACCGCCTTATTGAAAAGTATGCGGAAGAAAAACTGCAGGTTATCGGATTTGGAATTCGGATTCACACCGTTTCGGGAATAACGAATCAATTGGATGAAATCCTTTAGCGTTACCCAATACAAGGTCACAATTCCATACAGGAGGAAAGCATAGATGAATTGGAAGCGTTGCAGGAAATGCAATCGTGTATGCGGGGAAAAACGCATTCCCAATTTATCATCAATGTCATTGTCCAATCCGGTAATGTTGGTATAGGTGTGGTGCATGATGTTGTGCTGCAATTTCCAATTGTGTGTGGAACCACCCAGGAAATTCAATGAACTGCCGATGATCGTATTGACGATTTTATTCTTGGTATAAGCGCCATGGTTTGCGTCGTGCATCACACTCATGCCTACGCCGGCCATACTGATGCCGATGATTGACCATAAAATGAGACTCACCCAAAAAGGGGGCTGAAGAAAAATGATGATGAGAAATGGAATGAAATAGGTGCCGAGGAGAACAAAGCTTTTTACAACCATCGTTGAGTTGTAATTCTTTGAAATGTGATTTTCCTGGAAATAATTGTCGACACGATTTTTCAGCGTAGCGAAAAATTCGTTTTGGTCATGACTGACAAATTTGACGTTACCTTTTTGTTTCATTGGGGCGTACGTTGCTTAAGCAAATTGTTTAGAATGACATTCGGCCAAACAAAGTGATACGAAGATACAAAAATTAGCAAGTAGGATAATGCGAAAGAATCACAATGGGATGTTTATAAAATCTTGCGTTGGCGTTTTTTAACACCGATACCGATTTTAATTCCGAACAGCAGATCGAGATGAACGGAATTTCCGGATTGCATGATCAAAGGCAGGAAGAGCGAATTGCCATACACCCGATTGTCGACTTCATCGGGCGTAAGTCCGAATGTGGTTGTGTTCTTGAAACGGATGCCGATGCCAAAATAGAATTCGTGTTCGAACTTTTTTCCGGGACTGAAATTCCTTGTGCCGAAAATCAGGTCAATGACATTTACCTCTTTGTGATCGAGATGTGTTTTT
>CAYMZV010000118.1:0-11559 GCA_964394965.1 uncultured Chryseobacterium sp. | reverse complement strand
GTACAATGTCCTTGGTGTACAGCATCCAGATATGCAGCGCTTCCTTGATCACAACTCCACGTATGTTATCCTCGGTTGCTGTAGGAAGAATTCTGTCGACGGCGAAAAGTTTCATGGAAATTATTTTTTGAAAAGATAAAACTTATTGTCTTGGAAAAAACAAAATCGTCATTCGGTTTTTTTGCGTGAACTGTCAATGATGAGTAGCATGCAAAAGGGAAGCGCATGAACCCCGCCTATTGCCGGAGGGAAATGAAAAATCACAGCGAGAATCGTCAGCACAACAGCGCAGCCGATTCCTATAAAAGCGATTTTTCTCATTTTGCTCATGCTCATAAAGATAAGAAGATTCAAAATCCAAAGGTCAAAAAAGACAGATTCCAAACCCCGTGGTGATTGGAATTTGGAATCTGAAAAATCTGGAATCTGAAAATCTGTCTTACATCATTCCTTCCATTCCACCGCCACCGCCTGGCATTGCCATTGGTTTCTCTTCCTTGATTTCGGAAAGGACACATTCGGTTGTCAGCAACATACCGGCAATCGATGCTGCATTCTCGAGTGCAACACGTGTCACTTTTGTCGGATCGATTACACCCGCATCGTACAATTTTTCATACTTGTCGGTGCGTGCATTGAATCCGAAATCGGCTTTTCCTTCGCGCACTTTTTGAACAACGATTGAGCCTTCCACACCGGCGTTCGCACAAATCTGGCGAAGCGGTTCTTCAAGCGCACGTCTTACAATTTGAATTCCGGTTGTCTCGTCTTCATTCTCTCCTTTGAGTTTGTCGAGCGCTTCCTGTGCGCGGATGTAGGCAACGCCGCCTCCTGGAACAATTCCTTCTTCCACCGCAGCGCGTGTTGCATGCAACGCATCATCCACGCGGTCTTTTTTCTCTTTCATTTCCGTTTCCGTTGCAGCACCGATATAAAGAACGGCAACTCCACCGGCCAATTTCGCAAGACGTTCTTGCAATTTTTCCTTGTCGTAATCGGAAGTGGTGGATTCGATTTGCGATTTGATTTGATTCACACGCGCAACGATATCATTTTTCTTTCCTGCTCCGCCAACGATTGTTGTATTGTCTTTGTCGATTGTGACTTTTTCAGCAGTTCCAAGGAAAGAAAGTTCTGCACTTTCCAATTTGTAACCACGTTCTTCGCTTACAAGTTGACCACCGGTAAGGACTGCAATATCTTCCAACATCGCTTTGCGGCGATCTCCGAATCCGGGAGCTTTAACCGCTGCAATGCGGAGTGAGCCACGGATTTTATTTACGACAAGAGTGGAAAGCGCTTCACTGTCCACATCTTCTGCAATGATCAAAACTGGTTTTCCGGTTTGAACGGCTTTCTCGAGAATCGGGAGCAACTCCTTCATGTTCGAGATTTTCTTATCGTAAATCAGGATGAGTGGATTTTCAAGAACGGTTTGCATCTTGTCCACATCCGTTACGAAATAAGCGGAAATATAACCGCGGTCGAATTGCATTCCTTCCACAACTTCAACAGTTGTTTCCGTTCCTTTCGCTTCTTCGACTGTAATGACACCTTCTTTTTTCACTTTCGCCATTGCTTGTGCAATCAACTTTCCGATTGCATTGTCGTTGTTGGCGGAAATGGTTGCCACCTGTTCGATGCGCTCATTGTCATCACCGACTTTCTTCGACATTTTTTTAAGGCCATCAACAACAGATGAAACAGCTTTTTCAATGCCGCGTTTCAGGTCCATTGGATTTGCACCGGCAGCAACATTTTTCAAGCCAGCGGTAACAATTGCCTGAGCGAGAACAGTTGCAGTTGTTGTTCCGTCACCCGCCACATCAGCGGTTTTCGAAGCGACTTCCTTCAACATTTGTGCACCCATATTTTCAACAGCATCCTTCAACTCGATTTCCTTTGCAACGGTCACACCGTCTTTCGTGATGGAAGGAGAACCGAATTTTTTATCAATGACAACATTGCGGCCTTTCGGTCCGAGAGTCACTTTCACTGCATTTGCCAATGCGTCAACACCTCTTTTGAGGGCATCCCTTGCTTCAAGGTTGAATGAAATATTCTTAGCCATTTTCTTTGTATTAAAAAGTTAAACTGATTGTTGAATTAAACCACTGCGAAAATATCCGATTCGCGCATGATGAGGAATTCCTTGCCGTCAATCATGACTTCTGTTCCGGAATACTTTCCGTAAAGAATGTTATCGCCGACTTTTACTGTCATCGGTTCATCTTTTTTTCCGGTTCCAACTGCAACGACTTTTCCACGCTGTGGTTTTTCTTTTGCAGTATCGGGAATGATTAATCCACTTGCAGTTTTGGTTTCTGCAGGGGCTGCTTCAACGACCACACGGTCGGCCAAAGGTTTGATCTTCGGGTTCGCCATTTTAATTTTTATTGATTTGGTTTAACAATTTGTTTTGAAAATCTTGACAATCACGGGAGTGATTCTTGCGCAACAGTCGTGTCGAATATTGTGCCAATGGATGATATCCTTTTATTATCGGACAATGTTGCTGAACTGTGAAATGAAAAATGTCAGGAATGACATCCTGACATTCTTAAATGCCATTTCAAAAATTAACGAACAGGTTTTCCGCCATTCAATGGTCCTTTGGCTGGAGTGCCAAGAGGTGGTGCCGGATTGCCCGGTGTTGGATTCATTGCTCCGGGTTTTCCACCGGCTGGTGGTCCTTGCTGCTGGTTCATGAAACCATTTTGTTGTTGTTTTGCACCTGCACCTGTTTTATTGAACTGGTCGGCTTTATCTTTTGTAGAGGAAGTTTCGGTTGTGGTAGTCGTTTTCCCATTTCCAGTATAAGCGGTTGTGGCGACACTCAATACAAAGAGAAAACCCACAAGCACCCATGTCGCCTTTTCGAGGAAATCTGCTGTGCGTCGAACTCCCATTACTTGGGAGCCGGTAGTAAAACCAGATGCAAGTCCACCGCCTTTTGGATTCTGAACAAGAATGGCAAGGATCAGGACAATGCAGGTAAGAATGATCAATACGGAATAAACTGCGCCCATTTCTGAGGATTTTTTATTTAGGTGTTCGTTTCAATTCTTCAATAAGGGCTGCAAAGTAACTGCTTTTTTCTGGAAACTTCAAGGAAAGCTTCTGATAAGCTCGGATTGCCTTCGAAAAATTGCCCTGTTTGGCATAAATCCTTGCCAAAGTTTCGGTAATGAACTGGTCATTGTCCTGCACACTCTTTTTGGCCATGTTGACCGGATTGAAGAAACTCGTCTTGTTCGGTTTGATGCGTGGCTCTTCCTGAATGAATTTCTCAACCAGATCGGATTTGACGATAGGTTTTTGTTCGGTAATTTTTTCTTCGTCAACGGCAGTGACTTGTTTCAACCAAGAGGAAAAGGTCAGTTCGGATTGGGAAATTTCTTTTTCCTCAATCTTTTCCGGTTCAATTTTTGGGGCCGCAATTTTCTCTTCGCCTGTCACTTGCCACTCGTCAGCCGTCATCTCTTTTTTGGAAATCCCCAATTCTTCCAATGAAGGAATCGTATCGTCAACTTCCAATTCGATAGAGGAGCTGATCGCCTCGCGGATTATTTCCTGGGAAACCTCGTCTTCCGGAATATGCAGTTTCTCTTTTTTATCCGAGGTGTCCGTCGCTGCAGTTTTTTCTGAATCCGTTTCGTTCGAATCAAGAACGGTCACTTCCCAATTTTCGGTTTCCTCGTTTGCGGTTTGCACTTCCTCGATTTGGGAAATGTCTTCGGCATCTCCTGGCTCCACGAGCACATACAGCAACGTATTGATTTCATCGGCCGCCGTTGGATTCTTTTCCGTTTCCACCGAAGCTTTTTCGGCGATCGGTGATTCTATTTTTTCCTTCGCAACATTCTCTTCTGCAACTTTTTTCGCAGCTTCGGTTTTCGCTTCCGTTTTTTTGGAAATGATTTCTTCAGGAGTGGTTTTCCAATGATGGAGCAATTGCAATTGACGCAACATTCCAGATTCCCACTCATCGGGATTCGTAACAAAACGCTTTTTCGGGAATTCCGGCTGGATGATTTCCTTGGGAACGTTTTTTATTTCTTCAACACTGTTTTTTTTCAGTTCATCTTTTTCCGCAACCTCTTTTTCCCGCTTCGCCTGTACCTCATCTTTCGCCGCTTTTTTGGTAATCAATTCATACAGGATTCTCCTGTTGGTTGCATAGGCTGCAGCAACTTTCAATTGGTTGTTGTAGAGAAAACTGTTTTCGTTGTGGAGGCTTTTAATGTATAATAAATGTGCAGTCTGGAAATAGGGAAACGTTTGTGTCAACGTATCCAATTGCGCGCTGGTTTCCTTTCCCGTATTTCCCGGTTGCGACATCCACGTTATGAGTTGCTGCGCATTCATTTACCAGGCATTGATTGAACGGTTCATCACATCCTGCACAATCTGATCGGAAATCTGCTTGATCAGATCATCTTCAACGGAAGAAAGATTTTGCGTACTCAGGTAATCCGCATAATGACTGAACGACGCATCGAAATTCAGTTTTTCATCCACCGCATCCGTATATTTTACATTGATTGTAATGGTCAATCGGTTGGAGGATGCATTATTGTTCCCGCCCGCCTGAATGGAAACGGGTGTGATTGCATATCCTGTAACATTCCCTTCATAATTCAAGTCGCCATTTTTCGGAACCAATTTCAACCTTGTTTTCAGCAAGGCATCACGCAAATCATCCGCAAAAGTTTGGGTAAGTGTCGCTTTTGCAAGCGGGGCGGAATTCGTGAATGGCATTACGGAAACCGTTACCGTGTCGGCGAATTTTCTTCCACCGCCGAGTGAATAGCTTACCGGACAACTATTGCTTTGCAGCAATAAAGTCAACAGTGAAACGAAGAAGAATAATTTAAGGGCTCTCATCCTTTGATATCGTACTCGTTTATTTTCCTGTACAAAGTCCGTTCCGAAATTCCCAATTCTTTCGCTGCATTTTTTCTTTTTCCCCGGTGTTTGTCCAATGCTTTCTTGATCAACTCGATTTCCTTGTCCTGCAACGATAATGAATCTTCCACAATTTCCTCATGTGCGTGGATTTCATCGTGATTGGTATTCCATGACGGATTGTGAATGACAACCGATTCACCGTTTGCAAGGGGTTGTGCGGTTGCCTCGGCAAAATGTTTTTGAATGACGGGCGCATTTTGCGAAAGGATTTCGGGAGTGATTCTTCCGCCATTCTGGATGAGTTGCATCGTCAGGGCTTTCAGGTCATTCAACTCGGCGCGCATTTGCTGCAACAACTGATACAGGAATTCACGTTCACGCGGATCGTTCGCACCCGCATCATTGCGTGCGAGAACAGGCATATTCGCAGAAGCGTTTTTGTAGTCGGGCAAATATTTGTTCAATGTCGCCGCATCAATCTCCCGCGATTTTTCAATGATGGAAAGTTGCTCCGTCACATTTTTCAGCTGACGGATATTTCCGTGCCAATAATAACTCGTCAACATTGTTTCCGCTTCGGGCAATAATTTTATCACCGGCATTCTGTATTTCGCAGCAAAGTCGGCGGCGAATTTTCGGAACAGGAGATGAATGTCATTCCTTCGGTCGCGCAGAGGGGGAAGCGTAATCGGAACAGTGTTCAAGCGGTAATATAAATCCTCGCGGAATTTCCCACGACCGATCGCTTCCATCAGATTCACATTCGAAGCTGCGACGACGCGCACATTCGTTTTCTGCACTTTCGAGGAACCCACCCGTATGAATTCTCCGCTCTCGAGTACGCGCAACAAACGCGCCTGCGTAGCGAGCGGCATTTCCGCCACTTCATCCAGAAAAATTGTTCCGCCATCCGCCACTTCAAAATATCCTTTCCGCGCTTCATTCGCACCGGTGAACGAACCTTTTTCATGACCGAACAATTCCGAATCAATCGTTCCTTCGGGAATGGCGCCGCAGTTGACGGCAATGTATGGACCGTGTTTTCTTGCACTGAGGTGATGGATGATTTGCGGAAAAACCTCTTTTCCCGTTCCGCTTTCACCGGAGATGAGTACGGAAAGATCGGTCGGTGCCACTTGCACGGCAATGTCAATCGCGCGATCGAGTTGCGGTGTTGTGCCGATGATTCCGAAACGGAGTTTTATTTCTTGGATGGTCATTTTAAAATAGAATCAAGAGTCAAGAGACAAGACAAAAAATCAGTTTAATTTTTGGCTGAATGCAAATATCATTTTTTGGTTTTCTTCAACTTCTTTCAAGAAATCACCCTCCCAATCAAGGTCGTCGCTGTGCATTTGTCCACAAACACATCCGCATATTCTCCGGGCTTGAAATTTCCTTTCGGGAAAACGACAACGATGTTCTGCGAATTTCTTCCCGACCACATTTCATCGGAACGTTTTGAAGTTCGTTCAATCAATACACGGTGAATTCTATTCAGATGCGTTTTTGTTTTTCGCTCCGATAATTTTTGTTGCAATGCAATCACTTCGGCGAGACGGCGTTTTTTTATTTCTTCGGGAATGTCATCGTCAAATTTGCGTTCCGCCAATGTATTCGGACGTTCGGAGTAAGCGAACATGAAAGAGAAATCATAATCCGCCCACTCCATCAATGATAAAGTCTGTTGGTGATCCTCTTCCGTTTCGGTGCAGAATCCGGTAATGATGTCGGACGAAATTCCGCAGTCGGGAAGGATTTTCCTGATCGCGAGAATCCGTTCCTGATAAAATTCACGCGTATAACCGCGGTTCATCGCTTCGAGAATCCTTGAACTTCCACTTTGAACGGGAAGATGGATGTTCTTGCAGATGTTTTCATATTTCGCCATCACATGCAACACATCATCCGTCATGTCGCGCGGATTGGAAGTGCTGTAACGGATTCTCAAATCGGGATTTATCTGCGCCACCATCTCCAGCAATTGTGCAAATGTGGTTGCCGATGTGCGTTGCTCCTCGGTGAGAATTTCCTTTTTCAATCCGCCGCCTGCGTAGATATATGAATCCACATTCTGTCCGAGCAATGTTATTTCGCGATAACCTTTTGCAAAAAGATCTTTCGCTTCGGCGACAATGCTTTCCGGATCGCGTGAACGTTCGCGCCCGCGTGTGAAAGGCACAACACAAAACGAACACATGTTATCGCATCCGCGCATGATGCTGATGAATGCGTTCACGCCATTTGTATCGAGACGAACCGGAGTGATGTCGGCATACGTTTCCTCTTTTGACAAAATCACATTCACCGCTTTCTGTCCGCCTTCCACCTTGAAAATCAGGTTCGGCAAATCGCGATAGGCATCGGGACCGACAACGATGTCCACAATTTTCTCTTCGTCGAGAAATTTATCTTTCAAGCGTTCGGCCATGCAACCGAGCACGCCGATGATGAGATCGGGATTTTTCTTTTTCGCTTTTCTGAAATCGGTGAGGCGTGTGCGTACACGTTGTTCGGCATTGTCGCGGATGGCGCAAGTATTCACGAAAATCACATCGGCTTCATTGAAATCTTTCGTGGTTGTGAATCCGCCTTCTGTCAGAATCGACGCGACGATTTCACTGTCGGCGAAATTCATTTGGCAACCGTAACTTTCCAGGTACATTTTTTTATTGCCCGTAACATTCGTCGGCAGCATCAAGGCTTCACCCTGACGGTTTTCATCGATAATTTTTTCAGCCTCTTCCATTTTTATGATCCTTCTTCAAAAGGATTGCAAAGTTACCAAAAACCACCACTTCTGACAAAATGACACGCTTTTTTGAGTTTGGATAAAAATTTTTTTTTCGGGCGATTTTTAACACACCTTTTATATAGTATAAATGAGGAGGAAATTTTGGGGTTGGAATATTTGCCTGAAGATGGTTGGATTTGGAATTGTGGTAAATGATTGTTTTTCTTTGCGACCCGTTCCACAAAATCTGCGGCAACAGAAAAGTGGATTCAGAAAAATCATGTGAAGTAGAAATTTGATTAAAGAAAAGTTCAGATGGCAAAAAACCTCGTGATAGTTGAGTCTCCTGCAAAAGCGAAGACAATTGAAGGATTTCTTGGAAAGGATTTCATTGTAAAATCCAGCTTCGGGCATGTGCGTGACCTTGCCAAAAAACAGGAGGAACTCAATGTCGAAAAAGGGTTTGAACCGAATTACGAAGTTTCTTCCGACAAGGAAAAAGTGGTTGCCGAATTGAAAAAATTGGCGAAGGATGCTCAGGTTGTGTGGCTCGCGACTGACGAGGACCGTGAAGGGGAAGCCATTTCCTGGCATTTGTCGGAAGCGTTGAAGCTGGATGTGAAAAAAACACGCCGCATTGTTTTTCATGAAATTACTAAAGGTGCCATCCTGAAAGCGATTGACACACCGCGATCGATTGATAAAAATCTGGTGGATGCACAACAGGCGAGAAGGATCCTGGATCGTTTGGTTGGTTTTGAATTGTCGCCGATCCTCTGGAAAAAGATCAAACCATCGCTTTCAGCAGGGCGTGTGCAAAGTGTGGCGGTAAAATTGATTGTGGAACGTGAACGCGAAATTTCCAATTTCAAATCGGTTTTCTCCTATAAGGTTTCCGGATTGTTTTCCTCGAACGGACAAACGTTCAAGGCGGAATTGAAAAGCAATTTCAAATCGATTGAAGAGGCGCGCGAATTTTTGGAAAAATGCAAGACGGCAACTTTTTCAATCGGGTCACTCGAAACCAAACCGGCGAAAAAATCGCCATCGGCTCCATTTACAACTTCCACCTTGCAACAGGAAGCCAGCCGCAAACTCGGATTTTCGGTGAAGCGCACAATGACGGTTGCGCAACATTTATACGAGCAGGGAAAAATAACCTACATGAGAACGGATTCAGTCAACCTTTCTGAAACCGCACTCGACCAGGCACGCACAACAATCGCAAAAAATTACGGCGATAAATATATTTTCATCCGCCATTTCAAGACAAAGAGCAAAGGTGCGCAAGAGGCTCACGAAGCCATCCGCCCGACTTATCTGGAACACAGTTCCGTTGATGCGGAACGTGACGAAGCGCGTTTGTACGATTTGATTTGGAAACGTACGATCGCTTCTCAAATGGCCGATGCGGAATTGGAAAAGACAACTGCGATCATCAATGTTTCCACGGCAACGGAAAATTTTGTTGCCCAAGGTGAAGTCATCAAGTTCGATGGATTCCTGAAAGTGTATTTGGAATCTTCAGATGACGAGGAGGAAAATGAAAATGATGAAACGAAAGAGGGAATGTTGCCCGCATTGAAAATGGGACAAATGCTGAATGCGAATTCCATTACGGCAACGCAACGTTTCACACATCACCCGTCACGTTTTACGGAAGCGAGTCTGGTGAAAAAACTGGAAGAGCTCGGCATCGGTCGACCTTCCACTTATGCCCCGACGATTTCAACTGTGCAGGATCGCGGTTATGTGGTGAAAGAGGACCGTGAAGGCAAACCGAGGAATTTCAATGTGTTGACGGTTCGCGACGGACAGATTTTCGAGGAGATAAAAACAGAAAATACAGGTGCTGAAAAATCGAAATTGTTTCCAACCGATATCGGAATGGTGGTGACGGATTTTCTCATCCAATATTTCCCGAAAATCATGGATTACCATTTCACGGCGAATGTGGAAGAGGAGTTCGACGAGATTGCGGATGGCAAAGTGCAATGGAAAAAAATGCTGAAGGATTTTTATATTCCGTTTCACAAAACCGTTGAGCAAACGGAGGAGAAATCGGAGCGCGCAAGTGGAGAACGTTTGCTTGGAAAAGATCCGGTCAGCGGAAAAAACATTTATGCACGCATTGGACGATTCGGTCCGTTGGTGCAAATCGGTGAAGCGGATGAGCCGGAAAAAAAATTCGCAAGCCTGAAAAAAGACCAGCGTCTCGAGGCGATTACATTGGAAGATGCGCTTGAACTTTTCAAGTTGCCGCGCATCGGTGGACAATTCGAAGGCAAGGACATGAAAATCGCCATTGGAAGATTCGGTCCGTATATCCAACACAACAGTTTATTCTTTTCCATTCCGAAAACGGATGATCCGCATACACTTTCAACGGAGCGTGCCATCGAAATAATTTTGGCGAAAAGAAAAGCGGATGCGGAAAAGGAAATAAAGGTTTTCCGTGAAGAGGGTCGTGAGGATGTTCGTTTGCTGAATGGCCGTTGGGGTCCGTATCTGTAAATAGGAAAAGAGAATTACAAATTGCCGAAAGACCGCGAACCGATTTCCTTCTCGTTGGCGGAATGCCTTGCGTTGGCGGAAGACCAGGAAAAAAACATGCCCGCTTACAAGAAGGCTTTCAAGGCGAGAAAGGCTGCAGCGGAAGCGAAAAAATTCCCGAAGAAAGTTGCCAAGGCGCCAAAGGCTCCAGCAGTAAAACGTGCGGCTCCGAAAAAAACGGCTGCGGCGAAAAAGAAAACAACGGCGAAGAAAAAATAATTTCTTTCCATCCATTCCATTTTTAGTTTGTGCCTTGCAAAGTTTCGCAGGCATCGGTGTATTGGAAAAATCGTGTTGCGATTTTACGTTACGAACATTGCATTGCTGAAAACCACTGAATGCCAATCACCGATCAGCAATAACTATTTCCCGATATTTGAAAAACACAAAATCAGGAATGGCACAATCACTTGACTTCACGGATTTTTTCGAACCGGTTGATTTTTCCAGGATTTTCGCTGAGAAAAAATTTCTTTCCACCCAATTCGGAAATGTGTTGCGTGTGAATTCGACAGCAACCGGTTGGCCGGATCTCGATGGTGTGCAGTTGGTTCTGATCGGTGTCAATGAGGATCGCCGTTGCGTGAATAATGTGGGTGCTGCACTTGCACCCGAAACGGTGAGGGAAAACCTGTACAAACTTTTTCAGGGCGATTGGAATTTGAAAATGGCGGATCTCGGTGACATACGTGCGGGACATACACCTGCCGATACGGATTACGCCTTGAAAACGGTGTTGGGTGAGTTGCTGAAAAAAAACATTCTTCCGATCATCATCGGTGGCGGACAGGATTTGACTTATGCGCAATATCTCGGTTACGAAAAGTTGGAGCAGACGGTAAATGTTGTTTCCATCGATTCGCAATTTGATTTGGGTGCGGCGGGAGAAGAATTGAATTCCCGGTCGTTTCTCAGCAAAATAATTTTGCATCAGCCGAATTTCCTTTTCAATTTTTCGAACATCGGTTTCCAAACTTATTTTGTGGAGCAGGAAGCGATGCAGCTGATGGAAAAATTGAATTTCGATACGCACCGTCTCGGGCAGGCGCGTGCGAAGATGGAAGATGTGGAACCGATTATCCGCAATGCGGACATTATCTCTTTTGATTTGGGTGCGGTTCGGCAGAGTGAAGCTCCGGGAAATGGAAATGCATCGCCGAACGGATTTTTTGGTGACGAGGCGTGTCAGCTTGCGCGTTATGCGGGCATCAGCGACAAATGCACGTCGATGGGAATTTATGAATTGAATCCGGCGTATGACCGTAAACATTTGACATCGCATTTGGTGGCACAAATGATTTGGTGTTTTACGGATGGCTATTACAACCGCAAAAAGGATTTTCCATTTTCAGATATTACCG
>CAYMZV010000117.1:0-11587 GCA_964394965.1 uncultured Chryseobacterium sp. | reverse complement strand
ACCGGAGAAAAGCTGAATTTTTCCCATTTCATGGAATATGCGAAAGCTAAATATGAGAAGCTCTACGGGAAATGAATCCTGAAATCAGAACAGGATGGTGATGTTGCAATGTCCCCAGCGGTGCGATTCCCCATTGGTGAATTCGGGACTTAAGAAATATTTCGTGTATTCGAGTTGCAGTTTTTTATAGGAAAGTACAATTCCCCCCGAAGTGCAAAAAACCGTTCGTGTAACGCTTGATGCGGGAAGCGTGTAAATGTTATCGGTAAAAAATCCGCCTTGCATCGTGGTATTGTAACCCACGAATTCCACTTCTCCCCGACCGAAAACCCAACAATGGAATTTGTTCTCGGAATGCTCGCGTTGAAAATAATCCTTCAGCAATCCGATTCTTGCATTCATTCCCACCCTTGCATCATCAAAATAAGTTCCCGCACGGAGCAGTGAAAAGAGTTGCGCATCCACATATTTTTTATTCAATATCCCTTTTTCGATTCCGATTGAATAATTGATGATGGGTGTATTGGCAAGTTGGTACTGCCATCCTTCCGGCGTTTGGCTGTGTGTCCAACGATGAATTCCCCTTTGTATTTCATGCCCATAACCATTCGGTCCCATGATTCCCAAATCAAGATTCGCCGTGAGCCTCAGATGTTTTTCACTGTTCAGTGAAATACGGCTGCAACCGATGAAGAGTGAACCGGTAAAAGGCCGATCGCCAACAGAAATATAATCGTTGCGGATGCTTCTCGGCGTGTAACATTGCTGATTGGCTGAAATCCCAAAAGCCTCATCGCTTCCGCTGGGAAGTTTCACAAGAATTTTCGAAACGGGATTTTTCCGAAGTGCGGGAGAAAACAATTCAATGTGGATTCCCTGTGTGTAATAATAATCCAGTGCCGAGAAAAAATCATTGTCGTAATTAATGCTCAACGATTTCCTCAGTTGCAGGGAATCATTTTGTTGAGCCGCCAACACCAACGGAAAAAGCAAAACGAAAAACAGGTAACCGAAACTTCTCATTAAAATCACTTTCAATGCATATACGTTTATTAGCATTGGGTGGATTGGAGAACATCCTAAAGATCGTACATTCACATTCCCAATAAAACAAACGGTTAACCACAATAAATAATCATTCATTCACCACTAACAACAAAAAAATGGACGGAAAAGTAAATGCACTCAACTGGTTCGACATTTCGGTTTCGGATCTTGCACGCGCGAAAAAGTTTTATGAAACGGTTTTCGGTATTAAAATGGAAACCATGGAAATGGGACCATTGAAAATGGCCGGGTTCCCAGCTGAAATGGGCAATGGAAAAGTTTCCGGTTGCCTGGCAAAAAGCGAATACCACAAGCCATCCGGAGAAGGTGTACTGCTCTATCTCAATGGCAATCCCAATCTGCAATCGGTATTGGATAAGGTGGCCGAAGCCGGTGGAAAAATCATGCGCCCAAAAACACAGATTTCTCCCGAGATCGGTTACATGGCCGTGATGATCGACACGGAAGGAAATGCAATCGGACTCCATTCAAACGGATAATCATTTTTCACTTTGATTAAAAGCGCAATCGGCAACGGTTGCGCTTTTTTTATTTTTTGAATTTGACATACATTTATCATCAAATCAAAAAACTTATACATGAAAAAATTGAACTTTCTCTCCGCATTATTCATCCTGTTTTTTTCAACTGCACTTTTCAGCTCACCTTACTATGATTATACGGGTGGACACGGTCATGGCCATGGAAAAGGCGGTGACAACAAGAAAATTTTTGTAGGAGTCGGTCTTGGTCTCGGAATACCGATGGGTAATTTCGGAAAAAAGGATACGCTTGGTCATAATGACACAACCCATATTACAGGTTGGGCGAAACCCGGATTTCATTTTCATGTTGCAGGCGGATATATGTTCAGCGATAACGTAGGCGCCATGATTTCCATTGGAGGAAACATGAATGGATTTGATACAAAAACTTACATGACTGTTTATGGATACGGTTCCGGTTCAACAGTAACCGCAACTTCACATTATACGGGTTCCTATCTTGTCGGTCCGGCTTTCCTTTTTCCCGCAGGAGATAAAATTGGAATCCACGCGCACGTTCTTGTGGGTTTGATGACTTCAAAATATTCATCGGTTACAGAAACCCTGCCGGCACCGTTCAATGTTACAAGCGTCAGCACTTTCACTCCCGTGAAAACTTTCGGTTATGACGCCGGTGCAGCACTCATCATTCACGCAAGTGACGCACTCGGAATTACAATCGGCGCAGATTATCTTGGAGGTACACCGAAATTCACCACTGAAACATATACCATCGGAAGTTCCACCAACTCTTCAAGCGGACACAGTCTTGCGATGAGTACCGGACTCATCAATATTACAGCGGGAATCATGTTGGGATTCTAATTTGAGATTTCTTAAATAATCAAAAGCGCAATCTGAAAGGGTTGCGCTTTTTGTATTTTTATGAGATGAAACTTTTGTCCAAAGCCTTTCTGCTCGCATTGCTCCAACTCATCTCGACAAAAGTTTTTTCAGACAACGGTTCCTTTTTTGTCAATACCATCCACGTTAATTTTTCAGTGCCGGAAAATTGGGACATTGATTCCGTAACCAATGGCATTTGCAACCAAAAATCCTGGAACCTGGTTCTTCATTATGATTCCGATCAGGAACAATTGGAAAATGGAAAAATTTTCCTGCGGATAGGCTGCAACGATACCGGGGATTCGATCACAACACCGAAATCGAAAAAAACCTTTTTGCGAAGCGCTTTTGAATTCAATTCGAAAGAAATCAATCTGGATCAATTGTATGGGCATCTTATCACTGCCGAGAAAATTGACAGTCGTCGTGGAAAAGAATATGAAAAAAACATTTATGTCTTTACCGCCGAATTGGAAAATGGACTTCTGCTTGCTGCGCAATTCGTTGGTGATGGTATCGAGAATTCATTAGACTCGATCAAACAGGATTTTATTCCATTCGTGCAATCGTTCATCCATGAGAACAATCTGTCAGGGAATTTCCTGATGCCATTGATTGGCGGAACAAAAGTTTCAAAAACGGATTCATTTTATTTTTCAGGAAAATATTTCCGGTACGATTATGATTCGAGTTGGGTGAATATCCATCAATCGGATTATTCCCCATTGCCAAAATCCTTTATCCGTAACATGGTTTCGTTGGGAAATGAAAGTGCCGAAGGAGATTTCATTTCATTATCCATCGACATCTTCAACGATGATACCACCAAAGAAAAAACTCATCCGGATTTGAGGCGAACATCCGATTCCATTCCACACATTTTCACCAGCGATTTGACTTCGGCTTTTGCCGACAAGAAAATATTTGTCGAGACGGGCAATCAACATGAATTGAGATTCGGCTGCTCTTCGCAGAATCCCGAATTCGGGAAATACTATTTTATTTTCTCCCTCAGATGCAATTATTCGGATGATTGCAACTCATTTTATTTTTACAATCTGTTGATGATTTACATGTCCGATTTCGGGAAGCAAAACAACCTGAAATTCGATGACTGAGTTTTCCCATCACAAGCGGAAAATCATTTTTTCCTTTTCAATTCTTCCACGATCAGATTCATGATCTCTCCCCTGATTCCCATTTTCGCCAGTTTATTTATTTCCGCATCCGGATAAACGCGATTCGACAAAAACACAAATACCATTCCCGTTTCAGGATCCGCCCACGCTTGTGTGCCTGTGAATCCTTGATGACCGAAACTTTTCAGTGAGATGGAATCGCAAGCGGGATTTCCCTTTTTCGGATCAGGTTCGGGTTTGTCGAAACCGATTCCACGGCGGTTTCCATTCTCCGGATATTGGCACCGCGTAAATTCCGTTATCGTTTCCGTCTGAAAATAACGATGGCCTCCATACGTTCCTCCGTTCAAATACATTTGCATCATCACACCCACATCATTCGCATCACTGAATACACCCGCATGTCCGCCTATCCCGCCAAGCATCGCCGCACCCTGATCATGCACATCGCCTTGCAATTGCTGCTTGCGGAATTTGGTGTCGTTCTCCGTCGGCGCACAATCTAAACTCGCGAAACGCAAACGCGGTTGATATCCGAGCGTCGGAAGTCCAAGCGGCTTGTAAAAATTTTTCATGGCATAATCACTTAGCAAAATGCGTGAATTGTTTTCAATGATTTCCTTGAGGTAATAATAGCCGAGATCGCTGTACAGGAATTTGTGTTCGCCGCTCACCGGACTTTCATTGATCTGTTTGTAAATGGAATCCTTGTATGTTTTTTGCAGGAACAGTGATGGAGCAACGTAAACAGGAAATGAATCGCTGAATGTTTTGCGGTATAAACTTTTTTTCAAGTTGCCATCCTTGTCAACCGTTTTCATCCAGAAAGGAATCCACGCCTGCAAACCGGCCTGATGCGCCAACATTTCGCGAATGACGATATCCTGCTTGTTCGTTCCTTTCAATTCTGGCAAATATGTCACCAGTTTTTCGTCAATGTTTATTTTTTTCTCTTCATACATTTTCATCACAGAAGGAACCGTTGCCAGAATTTTTGTGACCGAAGCCATATCGTAGAGATCATCATTTTTTACGGGACGGTCTTTATCATACGTGAAGTAACCGTACGATTGCTCCTCAATCACTTTTCCATTTTGTGCAATCAGAATCTGGCAACCGGGAAATGCCTTTTGCCGTATTCCATCCGCCACAATGGAATCGATATGTGCAAGCACATCGCGGCTGAAACCGATTTCCTCGGGCATGGTGTATTTGAAACGGATGGGAGGTGGTGTTGCAATACCACTTCCCGCTTTCCACAAATTCGTGCTCACCGGCAATTTTCCCGAAGCGGAAATCCCTCCGAATAAAAGTTGTGCCGACAAATCCTCCATGTAAGGCTGGTTTTCGTACGACATGACAATGGCATCGCATTTTTCAATTCCAGTCAACCCATTCAGGGAATATGGCGGACCGAAAACATCGAGGACAATTTTCTTGCCCATTTTCTGCAGGGTGTCAATGAATTTCAAATCCAGATCACCGATACCGAAATTGTTTGTCGGTTTCTGTGTGATCTTGTGAAGACTGAGAATAATGAGGTTGAAATTTTTCAGCTGCCCGACTACGGAATCGCGTTCCTCATTTTTTGCATCGCGCGACAATGCGAAAAAAGTCATGGGTGAATACAAACTCAAACGCTGCTGGAAAATATTTGAATCTTTTTTCCCGATGGAGATCGACGCGATTTTCAACGTATCCAAATCGGTGAAGGGAACAATCGAATTGTCGTTTTTCAAAAGTGTAATGGATTGTTCCGCCATTTCCCTGCACAGGTATTCCGATGAATGCTGATTCAAATCGCTTGAAAGGTTTTTCATCTTCACCATTTTCTTTTTATCCAATCCGCACCATTGCTTCACCATGAGAATTTTCCGGCAACGTGCATCAATTTCATCTTGCGTGATCTCCCCTTTTGTCACCGCATCTTTTATCAATGAAATCGCTTTCGGCACATCTCCAGAATACAACAACATGTCATTCCCTGCCAACAACGCTCTCAAATCCACATCACCCGGTCCATAATATTTTGAAACACCTTTCATGTTCAGCGCATCGGTAAAAATCAATCCCTTGAAACCGAGTTGATCTTTCAACAATCCTGTCACCACATTTTTTGAAAGTGTCGTCGCCTGATTCGTTGTGGTGTCATAGGCGGGAATGTACAGATGCGCAACCATCATGCTTCCGAGTCCTTGCGCAATGAGTTGTTTGAACGGATAAAGTTCCAGCGTGTCCAACTCCGTTTTATCGTGTGTGATTGTCGGAAGTGTTTTGTGCGAATCGGAATCCGTATCACCGTGACCGGGAAAATGTTTTCCGCAAGCGAGCACTCCATTGTCCTGCAAACCTTTCATGTACATCAATGCCTTTTGCGCAACCATGAATTTATTTTCACCGAACGATCGCGTTCCGATGACCGGATTCGCCGGATTATTATTCACATCCGCCACAGGGGAAAAACTCACCTGCACACCGAGCCGTTTGCATTGGCGCGCCATGTCTTTTCCCATTTCATAAATCAGCGAATCGTTTTGCATGGCCCCCATCGTCATCTCTCGCGGATAATTGATTGTACTGTCGAGGCGCATCGACAATCCCCATTCCGCATCCATTGCAATCAGGAGCGGCACCTTGGAAAGTTTCTGGTATCTGTTTGTCAATGTCGCCTGACGAACCGGTCCGCCTTGCATGAAAATCAAACCGCCGATTTTATTTTGTGTAATCATCGCGGTCATCTCTTTCACCTCTTTCGCATTCTTGTTTGAAAATGCCGCCACCATAAAAAGCTGGCCGATCCGTTCATCGGGAGTCATTCTTTTCATGAGTGAATCCACCCACTTGCTTTTTTCTTCACTGTAAAAAGGAGGAGCGATACTTTCATTCGTCACTTGCCACTTCATACTTGCCTCCATTGGAAATGCTTCGGAAGAAGGACATTTCACCAACAGCGGAAACGGCAACAGAAAAACCAAAAGCGATATTTTCCAGGACAAATTTTTCATTTTCTTTTCCAGAGTAATTGACTGGATTTAAAAGTATTGACAAACGAAACGTCTATTGACCGGTTCAAGCGGACTTTTCAACAAAATAAATGTTGATTAAGGAGAGATTTTGCAGGATTGAAGAGGTGCCTGTGAATATTGAAACAATGATGCCATTGACAGGATAAGTGGGTGAATCATGGTCGGCCAATAATCAATGGAAAAAAGATCTTCCCCGTCTCCCACTCCTTCCGAAATCTCGCGACTAAAAAGTACCTTTGTGCTGAAAATATTTCATCCGCAAAATGCCCGACATCATCCGTCTCCTTCCCGATTCAGTTGCCAATCAAATTGCCGCAGGGGAAGTTGTGCAACGCCCGGCTTCTGCGGTGAAGGAATTGATGGAAAATGCAGTCGATGCGGAAGCGACAATCGTGAAACTGATTGTCAAGGATGCGGGACGGACACTGATCCAAGTGGTGGATGATGGAAAGGGAATGTCGGAAACCGATGCACGCCTCTCTTTCGAGCGGCACGCCACTTCCAAAATAAAATCCGCCGACGACCTTTTCAATTTGCACACGATGGGATTTCGCGGGGAGGCATTGGCTTCCATTGCGGCCATTGCGCAAGTGGAATTGAAAACAAAACGCGCAGAGGATGAAATAGGAACTTCCATTGAAATTGACGGAAGCGTTTTCAAATCGCAGGAACCTTGCGCCATTCAGACCGGCACTTCGCTCTCGATAAAAAATCTTTTTTTCAATGTTCCCGCTCGAAGGAATTTCCTGAAATCCGACGCTGTTGAATTCCGTCATATTGTGGAAGAGTTCGAACGTGTTGCTTTTGCGCATCCACACATTGCGTTCTCGCTTACGCATAACGGCAGCGAAGTTTTCAATTTGACACGTGGAAATTTGCGGCAACGCATCATTGCTCTTTATGGAAATCCCTACAACCAGCGTTTGGTTCCTGTGGATGAATCGACAGACATTGTGGGCATCACCGGTTTCATCGGCAAACCCGAATTTGCGAAACGCACCCGGGGAGAACAATTCTTTTTCCTGAACAAACGATTCATCAAAAGCCCTTATCTCCATCACGCAGTGCAAGCGGCCTTCGAGCAATTGCTGCCGCACGATTCTTTCGCTACGTACTTTTTATTTCTCGATGTTGATCCGAAAACGATTGACGTAAATATCCATCCCACAAAAACCGAAGTGAAGTTTGAAGATGAACGGGCGGTATATGCGATTCTCCGTTCATCCATCAAACGTGCACTCGGACAATACAACGTTTCCCCAACGATTGATTTCAATCAGGAGATGAGCATGGATATCCCTTACAGCAAAAACGGTCCCCCTGTGCAACCCGGCATTCATGTGAATCCGAATTACAATCCGTTTGCCACGAATTCCCCGAATACGGCTCCCGGAAATTATTCCCCAAAGGCATTTCCGCAAAAGGAAAATTCGAATTGGCAGGAAATGTTCACTGCGCATATAAAAAACGAAAAACTCCCTCCCGCCGAATTGATTCCGGGAATGGAAGAGGCACAACAAACACTGCAAAGCGATTTGGAAAGTGCAGACGGCAAGAACACGATCACCATCTGGCAATTGCACGAGCGTTACATTCTCACGCCCATCAAATCGGGAATTCTTGTCATTGACCAACAACGTGCGCATGAACGGATTCTTTTTGAAAAATATTTGCGCGCCCTGGAATTGAATTCCGCGAATGTGCAACAGTTGCTGTTTCCCGAAACTTTGGAATTCTCCCCTGCCGATTCCGCCATCATCACTTCACTGCTCGAAGATTTCAATTCGCTCGGATTCGATTTGCGTTCTTTCGGCAATAATACTTTTGTGCTGCACGGAATTCCGGCGGGAACGGAAGAAAAGAATTGTGTGCAATTGCTCGAGGGGGTTTTGGAAACCTACAAGTTGAATGATCAGGAATTGCATTTGTTGCCGCAGGAAAACATTGCACGCGCATTGGCAAGACAGGCTTCGGTAAAAGCGGGCCGTTCACTTTCCGTTTTGGAAATGCAGGCACTGGCCGATGAATTGTTCGGCTGTGAAACACCGGGCTATGCACCCGATGGAAAACCGGCATTCATTAATTTCCCGATTGAAGAATTGGATAAAAGATTCAAACGCTGATGGCCTACCAACAATTCCGTCCGACTTCACAAAACAGAATGCCCCGCGGTGTTTTGAACTTGATCATCATCAATGCGATCCTGTTCATCACCACACAACTTGCGAATTCGCATGACCTGAATTACGACATCACAGGCAATTCCACTTTTGAAAATACGCTTTCACTCCATCATCCCTTTTCTCCCGATTTCCATTTCTTCCAATACATCACGAGCTTATTCATGCATGCGAATTTTTCGCACATCGCGTTCAATATGCTTGGACTTTGGATGTTCGGGCATTTGCTGGAAAACGCTTACGGAACAAAACGCTTCCTGATTTTTTACATCGTCAGCGGTGTCGGTTCTTCCATCATTTATCAAATCTGGGAATCCATTGAGGTTTATCGTCATGTCGGTGGAGGAATGGGAATCGTTGAAACGCTGCAGAATTATCCTCCATTGGGAGTTTTGCTCGGAGCTTCCGGCGCCGTTTATGGTGTAATGATCGGGGCCGCGTTATTATTTCCTAACACCGAAATGTATTTCATGGGATTCATGGGCATTCCGATAAAGTTGAAATGGCTTGCCCTGCTGTATGGAGGCGGTGAATTGTTGCGCGCCTATCAGCAGTCGCCCGGCGACAACATCGCCCACTTTGCACACATCGGTGGAATGATTTTCGGTTTCATACTTGTGAAAATTTATTCAAGGGACAAAACCCATTTCTATTGATTGCAATGACCGGTTACCGATAAAAAAACAAAAAGAGAGAACTGCGAATTCAGAATTACAATGAGCATTACCCGCGATATCAGGATAGCGTTGAATGGAAGTTACGGAGCACTCTTCCGGTTGATCATCATCAACGTGGTGGTCTTCCTTTCCATCAATATCATCATCTCCATTCTCGCTCTCGGTGGAGACGTTTTCGGTCAGGAAACGGTTTCGGATTTCATTGACCTCCCCGCCAATCTCCATCGATTCATTCCACGCTTCTGGACTTTATTCTCCTACATGTTTGTGCATTTCGGTTTCATGCACATCCTTTCCAACATGCTCTGGCTTTATTTTCTCGGAAAGGTTTTCATCGATTTGCTCGGTGGCGCAAGAATGATCGGAACCTATATCGTCGGTGGAATTTGCGGTGGAATTTTATTCATGCTGATGGGCAATCTCATTCCCAACCAACTCAACACGCAACTTGAAGGCGCTTCCGCCGGTGTAATGGCAATTGTTGTCGCCGCCGCCGCTTACAGTCCCGATTACATGATGTTTCCCTTTGGATTCGCCATGAAATTGAAATGGCTCGCATTGATTTCCTTCCTGCTTACATCCGTTCTTGATCTCACCGACAATACGGGCGGGAAAGTCGCGCATATCGGCGGTGCATTATTCGGAATCATTTATGGAACACAGATTCGGACGGGAAAAAATTTCATGGAAGGATTCATGAAACTGTTCCGTAAGAAAAACAAAAACCTCCGTGTCGAACACAGCCGATCGCAAAAATCGAATGATGAATTGTACAATGCAAGTAAAATTTCCATCAAGAGACATGTCGATGAAATCCTAGACAAGATTTCCCGTTCGGGTTATGACAGCTTGACGAAAGACGAAAAGGAATTCCTCCAAAAAAATCACGATAAATTCTGATTCCACTTCTGACCCAACAGATTCAAATTGACAGAGGAAAACCTTGATTCCGAAAAGACCGTTCCTCCACCGAGAAAAAAACTCGGATGGTTCAACAAAATAATTCTCGGCTTGAATTGGTTCGCCATCGCCGGACTTTTCCTTGCATCTGTTTCACCTTACGTCAGTCCTGCCGTTTTTTGGCCACTCGCTTTTTTCGGATTGGTGCATCCCGCTTTTGTGCTGCTCAATCTCATTTTTCTTTTGTGGTGGACAATCCGCAGGAGGAAACAGGCATTTTATACTCTTGCCATTTTACTGTTGAGCATTCCCTTCTATGCCAAACAATTCCCGTTTCGTTTCCATTCTTCAAGCGCTGCTCCCGCTTCCGCTTTCACGGTGATGAGTTATAATGTGAAATTATTCGATCTCTACAATTGGACCGGGAATAAAAAAACACGAGGGAAAATGTTTTCGCTTCTTGCCAATGAAAAACCCGATCTCTTGAATATCCAGGAATTCTACAATGAGGATTCAGGCACTTTCAGGAATCTGGATTCACTCAAAAGCCTGTTGTCGTTTCCTTATGCGCATGTGGAATACACGATCACCCTTCGGAAAAACGATCATTGGGGAGTGGTTACATTTTCGAAATTCCCGATTGTGAATACGGGAAAAATCGTTTTCAATACACGCAACAACAACATTTGCATTTACACCGATTTATTGATCGATGGTGATACCGTTCGTGTGTACAACATGCATCTGCAAAGCGTCAGTTTGGGTTACGCCGACATGAAAACATTGGATCAATTGGGAAAAGGAGAAGATCTGGATGATGAAGTGGAGAGTTCAAAAAATATCTTGCGTCGCATGAAACGCGCGTACATCAAGCGTGCGCACCAGGCGGAATCCATTGCCGAGCACATGGCCAACTGTCCGTATAAAATAATTGTTTGCGGTGATTTCAATGACACGCCCATCTCCTATTCCTACCGAATCATTTCCGATGGATTGCAGGATGCATTTCTGGAAAGCGGATCGGGTTTGGGAAAATCATTCATCAATCCATTCCCTTTTCCACGCATCGATTATATTTTGCACAGTTCCTCCATGAAAGCATTCGAATTCAAAACGATTCAGGAAAATGGAATGTCGGATCATTATCCGGTAGTTTGCAAGATGACTGTCCGTTGATTCGTGAATTCAATGATCCAATGATTTTCTTCCCACTCCCCAAACCATTCT
>CAYMZV010000116.1:0-11591 GCA_964394965.1 uncultured Chryseobacterium sp. | reverse complement strand
GTCCCGGATGTATCCACGGCACATGCGCGTAGGAATAAAATGCAATGCGGTCGGGGCGCATCGCACACACTTTTTTTATGGTTTCGGAAACGGAAGAAACGGTTTGTTGCGGAAGGCCATAGATCAAATCGAAGTTGACGGAAGTGTAACCGATGATGCGTGCGAGATCCGTGATCGCCTGTACTTGCGCTTCCGATTGTTTTCTGTTGATCAGCCGTTGAACTTCCGGATTGAAATCCTGTACACCCAAACTGATTCTGCGAAATCCCTGTTTGAATAATAAATCCAGATGCCCTGCTGTTGTACTCGCCGGATGCGCTTCAAAACTGAAAATCGCCTTTTCGGCAATGATGGCAGTTCCGCGAATGGCTTCAATCAATTCGGAAAGATTTTCCGGACTGAAAAAAGTGGGGGTTCCACCACCCAGATGCAATTCATTTATTCTCGGAGTCCCGTCTATGATATTCAAATACATGGACCACTCTTTCAGCAAACGCTGAATGTATGGCTGTTCCACCGCATGGTTTTTTGTGATGCGTGTATTGCAGGCGCAATAGGTGCATAAGCTTTCACAAAAGGGAAGGTGAATGTAGAGACTGATTTTTTCCCCTCCCGTTACCCAAGCGTCTTCCACGGCGCGGCGCCATGTTTCCTGTTCGGGCTTTTCCTTTTCCCAATACGGAACAGTCGGATAACTCGTATAACGGGGAGCCGCAACATCATATTTGTAAATGAGATCTTTTTCCATGGGGGTTCTAACCAACAAACGTACCTGAAGATGATCAAGCAAATGATGAGGATGGTCAGTCGGGAAAACTGATCGTTATCAGTTTTTTGAATTTGATGCAGCCGTTTGCATGAAACCGATTCCATCAAAAGAATTGGTCGCTACGGGAATGAATTTCCCTTACAAAATTTGTTAAATGGGGATAGTGACAAAGAAGAGGGAACAATAATTGTGAAACAAATCGTAAATCCAATTAAAAGGGTGAACGGGAAAACATCCGCCACTGAAAAAATAAAAAAGCGCCCTGAAAAATTTCACCAATAAACCATTCGATGAAAAAAATTACTCTCCTGCTATTTTTTATCCCATTGCTGTTTCAAAATGAAATTCACGCGCAGGGATATATCGAAGTCTTCGGATTAAAAACCTGGTCATCTCCTGAACCGCAATTTTCCGACAAGGGATGGGGCGGAGGAATGGATTTTCTCACTCGGAAATTTCCCATTGCCGGAAAAGGCGATTTGCATCCGATAAATTTTCAAGTCGGCCCTGGATTTTATATTTCCGGATTTGGCGTGAAAAGATTTCAGGATGTTCCCCTGACGGATCAGTCCGGATTGGCAAAAGCCAGTTTGTACAATTTGCACATGGGCGTTTATGGACTGGCCCGTTTTTCCTCGACAACCGCCAATTCGCAATTCATGCCGTATGTCGATTTCATTGCAGGTTACCGTTACATCGGAAGCGATTTGTCGGTTACTCCCAATAATGATCCGACGGGAAATTCATCGTCCGACGACCATTTGAAGGATGTTTCCGGTTTCATGTACGGCGCAGGCGCAGGCGTGCAGGTGAAACTTTCCGACAATGCAAATCTGGATTTTGAATTGATCTGGACTCATTCCGAAAAATCAAGTGACATTGTTGACATCAACTCCGTGCATCGTTTGAACGATGGAATTTTTTACAACACCAAAAGTTCACCGAACAACATCATGCTTTTGAAAGTCGGATTCAGTTTCCTTTGTCAAGACCAGCACGGTTGCAACGACCGGAGCAATTCGGGAAGTTACCACGGCACGGGATATTATGGCGGCGGTGTGCATGGCGCAAGCGGTGGCGGACATTGCAGCGTGCATGTAAGTTCGGGTGGCGGCGCGCATCCAATGGCAAAGTGAATCGGTTTTCAACCGTCAACACCCCTTCACCTTGACCCAAACTCATTCAGATTGTTTTTTTCGCAATTCAAAAAACCTTATTTGGCGATACGCCGAATTTCTTTTTGAATGCGGAACTGAAATGTTGCAGCGAGGAATAACCCAATTCAAAAGCGATTTCCGTGATTGATTTCTTCCTTTCCAACAAATCGTTTTTTGCAATTTCCAAACGCACATCCGACAGGTATTCAAAAACGGTTTGGCTGAATGTTTCCTTGAATCCACGTTTCAACTTGAATTCATTTATTCCCGCAATCCGCGACAATTCCGTAAGCGAAGGCGGACAGTCGATGTGTTGCAGCAGGTAATCGCGTGCATATAAAATCCGTTCCCGGTCGTAATCCGTTTTCACATACAATTTCTTTTTCCCGTTCTGCTTGTTGAAGGACTCCGCCTGCAAGACGAGCATTTCAATTGACTTTGAAAAAAAGAACATTCTTTTCAGCGAGTCGGAATAATTGCAATTCAGGATGGAGTTGATGCAATGCTGCAGATCCAAATCGATGTTCAGGTTGGTTTCGGAAAATGCAACCGATTTCCCCGATCCCACTTTGTCCGCAAATTTTTTCAGTGCATCGTTGCCATCCTTGGCAATGTTGAAAAAGGATTCCCTTGAAAGCTGGATCAGGAACAATTTCATCTTCAACTCATCCACTTTCATTTTTCCTTCTGCCTCTTTTCCGTAAAACAAGTTGTGCTGGTTGTCCGTCAACTCAAAGGCATGCGGCATGTTTTTTTCAATCATGGAAGTTTTTCCCTGCAGGTTGAATTGCATGGTAATCATTTCCGTATCGCCTTTCCAATCGAGTGTCATGGGCTCCTTGAAAACCGATTCGGAATAACTCATCTTGATTCCGTCAAAAAACCATTGCGTCGCTTTTGTTGTCCCGAATGGCAATGGAAGTGTCATGGATTCTGTCCGAAAATCCTTCGTTTCAAAATCCTGCTGGGAAAAGTTGTCCTTGAACAGACTCTCGCCAAAACCATTTTTCACCTCAAACGCCATTATTCCGTTAACTATAAGTTTTGCTCCTTTTATTGTAACCCGACGCATCATTGCACAACTATTTTTGCAGCGAAAACGTCAGCAAACACTTTTATCGCAATGATCGAAATTTTCAAGACTAATGTAATTAAAAAAGAAGATGCCGATTGCTTAACGAATCAACTGTTTGAAATTTTTCCGAATGCCGCCATCAATTTTGATTTGGAAGATTGTGACTGCATCCTGAGGGTGGAAAATGATGAACGGGAATTTGATACGAAAGAGATAATCATGTGCGTCAAGCGCGAGGGATTTCATTGTGAAGTGTTGAATGACTAACAAAATTAAAAATGGTAAGCTTTAAAAAACTCAGACAAATGATTGAAGTGAAAGGCAACGGAAACATTGTTTCCAGGGAAATCAAGGTGAGTTCGTTCATCCGTCTTCACCTATCGGGAAAAGGATTGATCGAGTTGCATCAATCCGACGATGAAAAAGTAATTGTTGAAACGGATGAAAACCTGCAAGAGAATTTTGTAGCTGCAAATTCGGGCAGGACCCTTTACGTTTCGGCAGAAGCAAACTTCAGGAAACCCGTTTACACAAAATGCAACATCAAGATTTTTTTACGGCAAATCGACATGCTTTATATCCGGAATGAAAATGCAAATGTTGTTTGTGTAAATGAGATTTCCCTCGTAAACCCGATCGAAATCAAAATCCAAAGTGTCGGCAATACGGAATTGAATATCAATGCCCCTTCCATAAAGATTTTAAGCCAGTGCCAGGGAAATGTTTTGCTGAAAGGGAAATGCGGCCGCATCGAAATCAAGAATCAGAGCCAGGGAGATTTTAATTCGTCTGAATTAAACGCCGATGAGCTTTCCATAAAAAATATGGCAGAGGGCAATATCGATTTGTTTGCGAACAAGTCAATAGCCATCAAACATTACGGACAGGGTTATGTCCATTATTCGGGCAATGCAACATTGAAAGAGGTGAAACAGTATGGTGACGGGGAAATCAAACACGTGTAATCCATAACGGTCATTTCCGCTGACAATGGCTGCACATTATTTTTCCATTGGAGTAGGATGGGGAAACATAGGGAATTCCCAAACCCAATCCGCGCAACACGAGAAGCAATGCCATGGCTCCGACAAAAACCGGAACCGCCTTGCGCATTTTTTCCCGCATGGAAAATGAAATCCTCGAGCCTGCAAATGACAGGGAGAATAAAACGGGAACTGTTCCCATTCCGAAAACGAACATGAACAGTGCACCGCTCCAAAAATTTCCCGTTGCACCTGCACCCGCGAGCGCAGCGTAGACCAATCCGCAAGGAAGCAATCCGTTCAACATGCCGATCAGCAGCAATGCATCGGGACGATGACGCTTGAATAATTTGCCGAGCGCATTCCTGATTTTTGAAAACAGTTTTGGGAATGGCGAAGTGATTTTCATCTTTTTCCCCAATGCGCCAGTGAACAATGTCAACAGGATCAGGGTTCCCGCTGCAATCGAAAGCGTTTGTTGTCCGGTCGCCCATTGCACTGCACTTCCCGCCAGACCGGATAATGCACCGAGTACGGCATACGTGAGCGCACGGCCGAAATTGTAAATGGATATTCCCGCCAAAAGTGATTTTGTCCTGTCGCGCTGCAACGGAATTGCCAATGCAATCGGTCCGCACATGCCGATGCAATGCACACTTCCAAGCAAACCCAACAGCAAGGCGGCAACGGCAAACATTTTATGGGATATAAATTGAAAGTTCGTTGTAATATTTTTTCCCGTCGGCATTCCAGGTGAGTTGCACCTGATAGATTCCCTTTTCCAATTTTTCCGCAGGGACAAGTTGTGTTCCTGCACTACTTACAGCGAGCGCGGTGGAAAAATCCCTTGACGAATCGGAAGGACGGTAGAATTTCACCGTTCCGGAAATGTTCTTTTTTGCAATGGAATCCGGGAACGCCAGCTCGACATTTCGGCCGTTCATTTTCACGGCAGGCTGTACATTCAGTGTTGCACTTTCATTCTGGCGGTCAATTTGCTGCTGGAACTTCAATTCGTTCTGGTAATAATCATCAGTCACCAAATCGACTTTTTCATTCATGGTCCTGAAAACCAGGAAGAGAATCATCGCCATGAAGGCGAGATAGAGAACAGTGACGCGGACACCCCAACTTATTTTCATGATATTTTTTATTTGGAAACCGGTCCGAGAAACGTGGTCGAAACGGTTTCGATTTTTTTATCGCCGGAATAGACTCCGATTTTCAATTTTGTTTTTCTCGAAACGATTTTAGAGCGGTCGCGCACAATGAAAAATTCGGTTTCGCTTTTCGATTCTTTTCCCACGGTCATCGGTTTTCCCACCATGTTGATTTCACCATCGCCCGATTCGACCTTGAATGTGACGGGGATATCGCGACGTGTCTTGTTGATTACGCGAACCGTATAAAGGTTGCTGATGCAATTGTTCGGTTGTTCCTGAAACAATTCTCCTCCTGCGCGCAAAACTGTCGCGTCCACATCCGAGCGCGTGGCGATCAATGTGGCAAGCACGCCGATGAGTAAAACCAAAACAACAGAATAGGCTTTTATCCTTCCCGTCAATTTCAGCGGCACCTTGTTCTTGATTCCATTTTCACTTGCATAACGGATCAATCCTTTCGGACGATGTGTTTTTTCCATGACCTCGTCACATGCATCAATGCAGGCGGTACAACTCACGCATTCCAATTGGGTGCCGTTGCGAATGTCAATTCCGGTTGGACAGACTTTCACACACAATGCACAATCGATGCAATCGCCATGTGTGTTTAGTTTTTCAAGACGATGGATTTTTTCACGCGGCTCTCCCCGCACATGATCATACGCGACGACAATTGAATTCGGATCGAGCATCACTCCCTGCAATCTTCCATAAGGACAAACAATGAGACAAACCTGTTCGCGAAACCAAGCGTACACACCGAAAAAAACGAGCGAGAAAACAATCAGCGCAGTGAATCCACCGACATGTTGGGAGATGGGCTCGCTTGCAATTTTCAGCACTTCGTCCACACCAATCACATAAGAGAGAAAAGTATTTGCGATGAGCACGGACAACAAAAAAAAGACGCCGTATTTCAAAGCCCTCCTTGTGACTTTTTCCGTATTCCATTTTTGAAGCGCCAATTTTTTTTGGTGTTCCGAATCCCCCTCAATCCAATATTCGATTTTGCGAAACACCATTTCCATGAAAATTGTCTGTGGACAAGCCCATCCGCAAAACACCCTTCCGAAAACGACGGTAAACAAAACGATGAAAACAATGAACGTGAGCATGCCGATTCCGAAAATGAAAAAATCCTGCGGCCAGAAAACAACTCCGAAAAGGATGAATTTCCGCTGGAGAATGTCGAAAAGGAAAAGCGGTTCACCGTTGACTTTTACGAATGGAAGGGAAAAAAACAGGAGAAGATAAACCCAACTGACAACTGTTCTCGCCTTGTATAATTTTCCATGCGGGCGTTTTGGAAAAATCCAATTCCGTTTACCGGCAGTGTTTATTGTGGCAATGGAATCACGAAACGATTCGTGGTTTTCACCGTCGTCATTTGTTCCCTTTGCATTTATACCAGCGGTTGCCACGGCAGATTATTTTTTTATGGAATCGATGTTCATTGATTTTTTCAATGAGTCACTTCCTGATTTTGTACTGTCGCCCATCGGTTTTTCATCGGGGTCGACATAATATTCACCCTGTTTCTCTTTTGGATTCGGAGGGTTTGTTCCGCGAAGTGATTTGACATAACTCACAACCAATTGTATTTCGGACGGTTTCAAATCCTGTTGCCATGATTTCATTCCCTTGTCGGTCCAACCATATTTTACAGAGCGGAAAAGATCCTTGATGCTTCCGCCATGCAACCAATAATCATCGGTGAAGTTTGGTCCGAGCCCTTCTTTTCCCTCACCGAATTGGCCATGACACGGGGTGCAATTCTGCATGAAAATATCCCGACCAACACTCAATGAAGCGGGATCGGTCAATCGTGTCACCGTATTTTCATCCACAAGATCCACAGCACTTTTTCTGTATTCGGCAACCTGTTCCGCACCGTCTTTCATTTCCTGATTGTATTCTTCAATGGAAAGTTTGCCGGTATGGAACACATGGAAATTCAAGAGGTAAACCACAGCAACAACAATGGTGAGATAAAAACCGTATTTCCACCACGGTGGCAAGTTGTTGTCCAATTCACGGATGCCGTCATAATTGTGATCCATCATGATGGCGGATTCCTGTTCAACCGGAACCGCATCCATCAATGACTTCAGCAGTTTCGATTCCGTTACTTTTGCCGCACGTTTTTCGCCGTATAATTTCACCTTCATTTCATCACGGTCAAGCAGCATCATTCCCATCCGGTAAAGCATGTAGATGAAAATGATTTCGAAAAAAATCACGCAGAACATCAGGTAAAAGACTCCGGCGCCCATTCCCCAATAGGTAAACTCGGGTTCTGGAACCTTCACGGGTTGGGCATCCTGGGCAAACAGTGAAGTGGCGGCCAACAAAAAGATAACCGCGCTTACAATCTTTTTCGTGTTGTCGGGATTTCCCTTTTTCTCCCGTGACTTCAGCAATTGTTTCATTGCCCCCGCTTTCACCACTTCCGCCATTCCGATAATGACAAACAGCAGGATGATCACGATGCATAGCATGATCAGGAACAATCCATTGGTGAGAATCGTATTGCCGCCTTTGGGCGGTGTTGCATTCTGCTGTTGGGCAAAAGTTGTGATAAAGAACAACATTCCCAACAGGGTGAGGTTTGCTTTTTTGGATTTGAAAAATGACATACGCATTTTTTTATTCGTGAGTGGAATCGGTTTCGTCCGGTTTTTTTTCATCAATGGGAAGCGATGCGAGATAATTGAATCGCGTTTTATCCGCCTTGATGACATAGATGCCGAGGGAAACAAAAAAAACGAAGAAGACCAGCAAGGAGATCATCGGGAAAATTCCGATGCCCGAAATGGAGGTGAGATAATCGATGAATTTCATGGAAATGTTTTTTTATTGTTTGTCGGTTGTTTTCGGTTTCGCCTTTATGTCGGTTCCCATGCGCTGCAAATAGGCGATGAGTGCAACGATCTCATTGTCACGATCGAGTGGCGCCACTTCCTGCACTTTCGCCCGTTTCAGATTCACAACAATCGAATCGGCCTGTCGGCGCGCATCCGCCACACATAGTTGGTCATAACCTGCAGGATAAGGAACACCCAATGTTTGCATTGCGCGGATTTTTTTCGGCGTTACCGTGTAATCGATCTTGTTTTCAAACAGCCACGGATACGAAGGCATGATGGTACCCGGCGACATGGAGGAAGGATCGTACATGTGATTGTAATGCCACACGTCACCATACTTTCCACCAATGCGTGCGAGATCGGGACCGGTTCGTTTTGATCCCCATTGGAAAGGATGATCGTAAACGAATTCTCCCGCTTTGGAATATTCTCCGTAGCGTGCAGTTTCCGAGCGGAACGGACGAATCATCTGCGAATGACAGAGGTAACAGCCTTCGCGCACATAAATGTCACGACCTTCCAATTCAAGTGGCGTGTATGGTTTTACACTTGCGATGGTTGGAATATTCGATTTCACCAAAAATGTCGGAATGAATTCTATTGCGCCGCCGATGGAAACAATCACCAATGCGATCACCAGCATTTGCACGGGACGACGTTCAATCCAACGGTGCCAATGTTCTTTTCCATGAATGACATACGATTTTGCAAGTGCAGGCGCTTCCGCTTCCTCATTCGCAAGGAACGATCCCGCTTTCACAGTTTTGATGATGTTGTAAGTCATCATGATCACACCGATGAGATACAGCAATCCACCGAATGAACGCATGGCGTAAAACGGTGCAAGGTGTGTTACGGTGTCGAGGAATTTATTTGCAAGTGTTCCGTCAGGATTGAATTCTTTCCACATCAGACTTTGTGTGAATCCCGCCCAATACATTGGAATCGCATAAAACAGAATTCCAAGTGTACCGATCCAGAAATGCGCATTCGCCAATTTTCTCGAATACAATTGTGTGCGGAACATTTTTGGTATCAGCCAATATAAAATACCGAAAGTGAGAAATCCATTCCACCCGAGTGCGCCAACGTGAACGTGCGCGATGGTCCAATCGGTAAAGTGACTGATTGCATTTACACTTTTGAGTGAAAGCATCGGCCCTTCGAAAGTTGCCATTCCATAAGCGGTAACGGCAACGACTAAAAATTTCAACACCACATCTTCACGCACTTTATCCCACGCACCGCGAAGTGTCAACAACCCATTGATCATTCCACCCCACGATGGCGCGATGAGCATGATGGAAAAAACAACACCGAGTGATTGCGCCCAATCGGGAAGTGCTGTGTAAAGCAAATGGTGAGGACCCGCCCAGATGTAAAGGAAAATCAGCGCCCAAAAGTGAATGATGGAAAGGCGATAGGAATACACGGGACGATTCGCAACTTTCGGCACGAAATAATACATCAGGCCGAGATAGGGAGTGGTGAGAAAAAATGCAACTGCGTTGTGTCCGTACCACCATTGCACGAGCGCATCCTGCACACCTGCATACCAGGAATAACTTTTCATGAACGTAACCGGAATTTCAACGGAGTTCACAATGTGCAACATGGCGACAGTGATGAACGTGGCGATGTAAAACCAAATGGCAACATACAAATGCCTTTCACGGCGTTTGAGAATGGTGCCGAACATATTTATTCCGAATGTCACCCAAACGATCGCAATGAGAATATCGATCGGCCATTCCAATTCCGCATATTCCTTTCCCGAGGTGAATCCCATCGGAAGGGAAATTGCGGCTGCGACAATAATCAATTGCCATCCCCAAAAATGGAATTTGGAAAGTTTGTCGCTGAACATTCTCGCTTTGCACAAGCGTTGCAGCGAATAGTACACACCCATGAAAATTCCATTTCCAACGAAAGCGAAAATCACCGCGTTGGTGTGGACGGGCCGTACCCTTCCGAAAGTTGTAAATGAATAACCAAGATTCATCTGCGGAAAAACCAGATCGAGTGCGATCCACAATCCAACAGTCATTCCGACCAATCCCCAAAGTATGGTTGCATAGGCGAACCATTTTACGATGGTATTGTCGTAAGAGAATTTTTCGATGGGTTGAGTTATTGTCGTCATACGTTAGTGGAAGTTTTTTCTCCCGGTAGTTTGGGATCTTTTTCTGTTTTTGTTTCGTTGTCGAATAACATCCTGACCGATGGCGTGTAATCATCATCGAATTGTCCATTTCTCACCGCAACGATGAATGCAATCAGGAATCCGATTGCGACGAGGAGACTTGCACCGATAAGAATGAAAATTGCGCTCATTGGGATTGGAATCATTCAACGCTTCAAAAGTATTTGAGCGAAAAAATTTCCTGAATGACGCGCGACAGGAAAGCGGGATGATTGAAATCAGGATTTCTTCAAGCGCAAGGCGGCAACACGAACGGAGATCGTCGTGATGGCAATGACGCTGAAAGAACTAGCGGGCATGAGGACGGCTGCAATGAGCGGGGAAAGTTCTCCGCGCACGGCAAAGAAAATCCCGCAGAGATTGTATAAAACGGAAATGACAAAACTCGCGATCACGACTTTTCTCGCGACTCGTGCGAAGGAAAGGAATTGTGGAAGCTGATTGAAATGTTGTCCATCGAGAATGGCATCACAGGCTGGAAAGAAATTATTCATGTCATCGGAAATCGCAATGCCTGCGTTTGCCTGCATGAGCGCGCCCGAATCGTTCAGCCCATCACCAACCATCACGACTTTTTTCCCTTGCGCCTGCAATTTCAAAATACGATCCAATTTTTGTTGTGGGGATTGGTCGAAATGCATCGACTCACCGAAAATGGAAAAGAGTTTTTCCTTTTCCGCATCATTGTCGCCGGAAAGCAATTCAAGACGGAACCGTTTTTTCAGTTGAAGCGCGATTTCGGAAAACCCTTTCCGGTATTGATTGTGAATGATGAATTTCCCACGGACTTTTCCATTGATCGCCAACCAAACTTCTGCGCCGGATTTTTTTGCCGCAATTGAAACGCCCGCGAAATCGGATGATCCGAGAACATATTCATCACCATCGATTATTCCCGAAAGACCTTTGCCGGTGATTTCACGAATGGATTTTACAGGAATATTTTTTTGGACGGACGGAAATGCGGAAACAATCCTCCTGCTCAATGCATGTCCCGATTGTGATGCCAGTGCCACAACAGCTGAAATCTCATTGTCGGACAAAACTTTTCCGTCAAAAACAATTTGTGATTCGCCACCGTTCGTGATCGTTCCCGTTTTGTCAAACACAATTGTGTCGGCGGTTGCAAGACGGTCAATGACAGAAGAATTTTTCAAATAAAAATGATCCCTTCCCAGCCAACGCAACACATTCCCATTGGTAAAAGTGGAAGCGAGCAACAGTGTGCATGGACAAGCGACAATCAACACCGCAGTCATTACATTGAGCGAAAGATGTTTGTCAATGAAAAACCAGACGAGAGCAGCGCCGAATGAAACGGAAAGGACACCGGTGGTAAACCAACGGTTGATTTTGTCGATGTAGGTTTTCTGC
>CAYMZV010000115.1:0-11864 GCA_964394965.1 uncultured Chryseobacterium sp. | reverse complement strand
AAAAGATGAAATGGAATTGGCGACGGAAAAATTCTACTACGATGTAAACAAAACGCCGACCATTTATGTTGTTGATGAACACAAGACATTTTTCGGAAAACAATTGGATGTGGATGGTTTGAAAGCCGTTGTCAATCACCGTATCCAGATGGACAAAAAGGGTGGAAAATAAAAAATTGTGTACCAAATGAGGGTGGTTAGCGTTATACTAAAAACACCAATGATGTTTCGCCTTTTGATTTTCCTTTTTTCCTTTGGCCTGATGGTCTCCTGCAAATCACAGGAAGGTCCGAGGAATAAATACCTGGAAGCCAAAAACCATCCGAGCGACAAACTCAGTTCGGAGAATCAGAAAGCCACTAAAAAAGCGAAGAGGGATTTTGTGAAGACGCAAAAACAGAACAACAAGACATTGAACAAAAAAGGAAGTATCTGGAGCAAGAAGAAGAAGCAGTATACATGAAATGGAAAAGCTCCGATGCGGGGCTTTTCTTTTTTGCAGCAGGTCAAGGAAAAAACTTATTTTTGCGTATCAGAAATCGACTATGAAAAACTCATTCTTCACACCGCGCCTTGCTTTTGCAACAACCATCATCATTGCAGCTGCGCTCACTCGTTTTCTTCCCCATCCACCCAACTTCACCGCTATCGGTGGAATGGCCCTTTTTGCCGGAGCGTTCATTCCCAATCGTTGGATGAGTTTGTTGATTCCGATGTTGGTGATGGTTGCCACCGATTTCGTAATCGGATTCCATAACACGGCTTGGGCGGTTTATCTTTCATTCGCATTCATTGCCATGCTCGGCTGGACAATGCAAAACCGTAAAACCGTTTTCGGATTCATCGGCACCTCACTTGCCGCTTCATTGATTTTCTTTTTCATTACGAATGCCGCCATGTGGTTGGTTGGATTCTGGACAAGCGAGCCTTTGCTCTATCCGAAAACTTTCGGTGGTCTTGTTGAAGCTATCAGCATGGGAATCCCTTTCTACAGTTACAATTTCGCAATCAGCCAATTCGTTTATGGTGGATTGTTCTTTGGAGCTTTCCAAGCGGTGAAAATGTGGAAACCGTCTTTGCTGAAAGCCTAATTCGTTCGCTCTAAAATCGTTTCAATTCTTCCCAATCGAAAACATATTCCGGTGTGATCAGCCTTGACTTGGAATAAACGGGATACCATGGACTTATGTTTTTATTGTAATCATTCTTCAGCACATGCATCTGTTGTGCCGGCCGGTAACTTTGTGCGAGCATAAAAACCCGTTCGCCGGTTTTGGGATTAATTGCCATGTCAACAACAATTGCTGCGTGACCGGGATTTCCGACATGTAAAAAAACATCTCCTATTTGCATTGAATCGGGAGGAATGATTCGCATTTGTTTACTCACTTGCGAATCTTCGGCACACCTGAAAACATCGTTCAGGTAAAGTGAAAAAACCTGATGGTCAACAGGGAGATTGTATTTCTTTCCGTAATAATTTTCGCTCGTCACATTTCCCTGATTGATAACCCTTCGTCCTTTCAAATACAACCTATAACTTATATTCAATCCTGCATCTGCGGGAAACATGATTTGGTCGAATTGTCTTGTTGCGAACAAATATTCCGCACGCAAACGAATTACGGCGTAAATGCCCTGCTGCAAATCCTCATCGCCTACATCAAGATCAATCACCGCCGCATGGGCACCCTGATAACCTTTCAATTCGCCGTTATACAAATGAACCGGTGTTCCTTCCTCCAGCAAAGGCAATCCCGTGAGCCATTCACCGAATGAACCCGAAGCGTTTTTCATCCTTACAAATCCATCGGGAACATCAAATCGCGAGCAAATGGAAGATGATGAATTGTAATGTGATGAATCCAACCAATCGTATTGGAATTTGCAATCACATCTTGAAATTGTTTTGGGTTTCCGGTTTGCAGGATGAACCGCATCCGGTTTTGATTCCGGTTGGTGACAGGAAAACAATGCGATTAAAAAAAAGAAAAAAAAGTTTTTCAATTCGGGGTTACTGTTTTTTTCCTGCCTCCTCCTCGCAAAATCCTGTCTTGTTGCCTGTCACTTTTATTGATGCGCCTTATCGTAATCCGCCTGTTCGGATTTCACATAATTCGGTGAAGTTTCATAATTGAATGTGTTTTCCGAAATCTGTACATCATCCTTGAAATAGAAAACGCCCCAGCTGTATGTTTTTTTCGTGTACACCCATCCCTTGTTTCCTACAATGACCACTCTTGTTTCAATCGTATTGCCACCATCCTGTGTGGTTGAAGTGGAAACCCCGGGAGGATATTTTGAAACGAGGTCACTCACATATTGGTCTTTGGTTTTTATTGCCGATGAATCAACATGGACAACAGCTTTCGGGTTCAATGCATTGTCACACTTTTGAATCTGTGTCTTCGGCAATAGCTCCAACGGTTTTTCGAGAAGTGCCTTATTGTACAATGCTTTGGCTCCGGCCCAATCCTTGGCGGCGAATTTTTTATCCGCTTGCGACATCAACAGGTCGTAATTTTTCTGTTTCTGCGCTTCCACCTGCTGATTGTCCATGATGAATTTTATCGCAGCCAATTTATCCTTCGGATATTGGTCATCCGGTCTTTGTAATGTTGCTGTAGTGAATGTTTTTTTCGCATTCACATAATCTTTCACATTGATCAAACTATCGCCCGATGCCAACAATGCACGGTACGCTTTATCCTTTTGTTGTGCGGCAATGAGTCCAGCTATTTCAGCCAGTTTTTTAGGCGGATAGGGTTCCGACGGTTTCAGTTTTTTTGCATCCTCGAAAGAACTCTGCGCCGTTTCAAGATCATCGGAAGTCATGGCTGAATCTCCACGGGCGATATCCTTTTGATATTTTGCGTCAATACTCATCAATGCATCAAGGTTGTCATCGCATTTCTTGATCTGGTCTTTCGGATAGGATTCATTCGCTTTTACACCACTCGCCTCCTGGTATTTCGCTTTTGCGCCCGCCCAATCTTTTGCCGTGAATTTTGCATCAGCCGCTGCAATGATCGTTTGGTATTGTTTGTCCACGCCCGCTGCCGCAAGATTATCATCACACGCTTTCATCTGGTCTTTCGGATATTGTTCATCCGGACGCATGGTTGATGCCTGCTGATAAATTGTTTTCGCTCCCGACCAATCGCTCGCCTTGAATTTCGCATCTGCAGAAGCAATGATGTCGTTATAGGCCTTGTCTTTCGCACTGTTCAAATTATCATCACACGCTTTCATCCGGTCTTTCGGATATTGTTCTGCAGGTTTCACACCCGACGCCTGTGAATACAAATCCTTTGCAGCGGCCCATGCTTTCGCCGTAAATTTCAAATCGGCCTGCTTGATCAAATCGTTGTATTGCTTATCCACTCCTGCACTTGCAATATTGTCATCACACGCTTTCATCCGGTCTTTCGGATATTGCTCATCGGGTTTTACAGCGGAAGCCTGCTGATAAAATGTTTTTGCACTTGCCCATGTTTTCGCATCAAATGCAGCATCGGCTTGCTTGATCAAGTCGTTGTATTTTTTATCAATTCCGGACGCTGCAATTCCGTCATCACATTTTTTCATTTGATCAATCGGATATTGTTCCGTCGGTTTTAATCCCGATGCGGTTTGATAAAGTACTTTTGCCCCGCTGAAATCTTTCGCAGCGAATTTTGTATCGGCTTGGGCAATCGCATCCTTGTATTTCTGGTCTTTTTCACCTGCGGCATTATCATCACACAATTTGATTTGGTCTTTCGGATATTGTTCACTCGCTTTTACGGTTGAAGCTTGCTGATAAATTGTTTTCGCGCCCGCCCAATCCTTCGCTGTGAATTTTGCATCCGCCTGTGCGATCAGTGTTGTATATTTTTTATCCAAATCAGCCGCGGCGAGATTATCATCACACGCTTTCATCCGGTCCTTCGGATATTGTTCCGCCGGTTTCAATCCGGAAGCTTCCGTATATTTTGCTTTTGCATCCACCCAATCTTTTGCATCGAATTTTGCATCGGCGGCGGCAATTGCATCTGTATATGCTTTCTCCTTGGCGGCAGCACCCATCTGGTCATCACAAGCTTTCATCCTGTCTTTCGGATACTGTTCCGTCGGTTTCAATCCCGACGCAACTGCATATTGTGAACGCGCGCCCGTAAAATCTTTCGCGTCGAATTTCTTGTCGGCATCGGCAATCGCATCGGCATACTGCTTGTCTTTTGCCGCTCCATTGATTTTATCGTCACACGCTTTCATCTTGTCCTTCGGGTATTGTTCCGTAGGTTTCATCGTGGATGCTTGCTGATAAATGTCTTTTGCGCCCGACCAATCACTTGCTGCAAATTTTGCATCGGCAGAAGTGATCAGGTCATTGTAAGCCTTGTTTTTTGTATCGGCGGCAACGGCATCGTCACATTTTTTTATTTGTGCAGGCGGATAAATTTCTTTCGGCTTCACATTTCCCGCCTGCGTGTACAGATCTTTTGCGCCCGCATAATCTTTCGCCGTGAATTTTGTATCCGCTTGTGTGATCAGGTCCTTGTACTGTGCATCAATCGCAGCAGAACCCATTGCATCATCACACGCCTTTATTTTTTGAGGAGGATATGTTTCAGCAGGTTTGACATTTCCCGCCTGCGTGTACAGATCTTTCGCGCCCGCATAATCTTTCGCCGTGAATTTTGTATCGGCCTGTTTGATCAGGTCATTGTATTGTTTGTCAATGGCAACCGCTCCGAGTGCATCATCACATTTCTTGATTTGGTCTTTCGGATATTGTTCTGCCGTTTTCATATCGGATGCCTGCTGATAAATGGTTTTTGCATCCGCATAGGTTTTCAAAGCGAATTTTGCATCCGCCTGCTTGATCAGGTCATTGTATTTTTTATCCGCATCGGCAGCTGCAAGTGCGTCATCGCATTTCTTGATTTGGTCAATCGGATATTGTTCGGTCGGTTTCAATCCGGAAGCTTCAGTGTATTTCGCTTTCGCTCCTGCAAAATCCTTCGCACCGAATTTTGTATCGGCAGCGGCAATGGCATCTGTATATGCTTTTTCTTTCGCCGCAGCACCCATCTGATCATCACAAGCTTTCATCCGGTCTTTCGGATACTGTTCCGTCGGTTTCAATCCTGACGCAACCGCGTACTGCGAACGTGCGCCTGCAAAATCCTTTGCATCGAATTTTTTATCGGCATCTGCAATGGCATCCGAATACTGCTGGTCTTTTGCAGCGGCATTCAATGCATCATCACATTTTTTCATTTGGTCTTTCGGATATTGTTCCGTCGGCTTTATGGTTGATGCATTTTGATAAGCTGTTTTTGCATTGGTATAATCCTTCGCATTGAATTTCGTATCGGCATCGGCAATCGCATCGGCATACTGCTTGTCTTTTGCCGCTCCATTGATTTTATCGTCACACGCTTTCATCTTGTCCTTCGGGTATTGTTCCGTAGGTTTCATCGTGGATGCTTGCTGATAAATGTCTTTTGCGCCCGACCAATCACTTGCTGCAAATTTTGCATCGGCAGAAGTGATCAGGTCATTGTAAGCCTTGTTTTTTGTATCGGCGGCAACGGCATCGTCACATTTTTTTATTTGTGCAGGCGGATAAATTTCTTTCGGCTTCACATTTCCCGCCTGCGTGTACAGATCTTTTGCGCCCGCATAATCTTTCGCCGTGAATTTTGTATCCGCTTGTGTGATCAGGTCCTTGTACTGTGCATCAATCGCGGCAACACCCAAAGCGTCATCACATTTCTTCATCTGGTCTTTCGGATACTGTTCCGAAGTTTTCAAATCGGACGCTTGCTGATAGAGCGTTTTTGCATCGGCAAAAGTTTTCGCCGTGAATTTTGCATCCGCCTGCTTGATCAGGTCATTATATTTTTTATCGAGATCGGCTGCGGCAAGTCCGTCATTGCATTTCTTCATCTGGTCTTTCGGATACTGTTCCGAAGTTTTCAAGTCGGAAGCCTGCTGATAAATGGTTTTCGCACCTGCAAAATCTTTTGCCGTGAATTTCGTATCGGCATTTTTAATCAAATCGGCGTACTGCTTTTCTTTTCCTTCAACCGCAATCGCATCGTCGCATTTCTTGGCTTGGTCAATCGGATATTGTTCGGCGGGTTTTATCGAAGTTGCGTTTTGATACAACGTCTTCGCTCCCGAAAAATCCTTCGCCGTGAACTTCGTATCGGCAGCGGTAATGGCATCCTGATAAGCCTTGTCTTTTCCGGCAGCCGCAATCGCATCATCGCATTTTTTTGCCTGATCGATCGGATACTGTTCGGTTGGCTTTATCGAAGTTGCGTTTTGATACAACGTTTTCGCCCCTGCAAAATCCTTCGCCGTGAATTTTGCATCGGCTGCAGTGATGGCATCCTGATAGGCCTTGTCTTTCCCAGCCGCTGCAATGGCGTCATCGCATTTTTTTGCCTGGTCGATCGGATACTGTTCGGCAGGTTTTATCGAAGTTGCGTTTTGATACAACGCCTTCGCTCCCGAAAAATCCTTCGCCGTGAATTTCGCATCAGCCGCAGTGATGGCATCCTGATAAGCCTTGTCTTTTCCAGCCGCTGCAATCGCATCGTCGCATTTCTTCATCTGGTCAATCGGATATTGCTCCGTTGGTTTGATGGAAGATGCACCTTGATAACCCGTTTTCGCTCCGGCAAAATCTTTCGCTGTGAACTTTGCATCAGCCGCTGTGATCGCATCCTGATAAGCCTTGTCTTTTCCCGCAGCGGCAATTCCATCATCACACTTCTTCATCTGGTCGATCGGATATTGCTCGGCAGGCTTCATGGTTGAAGCATTCTGATACAATGGCTTCGCCCCTGCAAAATCTTTCGCATTGAATTTTGCATCGGCTGCGGCAATCGCATCCTGATACGCCTTGTCTTTCGCCGCTCCCGCAATTCCATCATCGCAAGCCTTGATTCGTTGGGGTGGATAAGGTTCCGCCGGTTTCAGCGACTGTGCATTTTGATATAACGCTTTCGCTCCGGCAAAATCCTTTGCATTGAATTTTGTATCGGCAGCCGCAATGGCATCATTATACGCCTTGTCTTTTCCCGCAGCGGCAATCGCATCATCACACGCCTTGATGCGCGCAGGCGGGTAAGTTTCGGCAGGACGCATGGTCTGTGCCTGTTGGTATTTGTCTTTTGCACCGGCATAATCCTTCGCCGTGAATGCAGCATCGGCAGCTGCGATCAAATCATTGTACTGTTTTTGTTGTGCGGCCGTCTCTCCCAATTTCTGGTCGCACTTTGCAATCTGGTCTTTCGGATATTGTTCATTCGGCAAAATCGCCAATGCTTCCTGATATTTCTCTTTTGCATTCGTATAATCGGAAGAACCGAACAATTTATCCGCTTCGGTAATCAATGCCTGGAACTGACGCAATTTTTCCCTCGCCTCTTTTGCAAGCTCTTTCAGTTTGTCCAATTGTGCCTGAATCTGTGCCGTGTAAACCTTGTCGTAATCCATATCATCCACATCGGGAGCCGGATTGTAAATGATTCTGGCAATCGGATTATTCAACACGGAATAATCGAGTCCGGGAAAAATCTTGAAAAGGTCAATGTCAACATCAAATTCGGCAAACGGATTTTCAGCGCGTTTATCGGGAACATTGAATGTATTGATCTCGAATTTTTTGGTGATGTAACCGGGCTTGGTAACCGTTACCACATAATCGCCATTCGCAGGAACATGCAACTTGAATTTCCCATTTCCGGATGTTGTCACCTGATCGCCTTTCGGACCGGTCATGGTAACGGTACAACCTTCGAGTGGATTGTCCTTCTGCTTCACATCGTCAAACTCGGTAACCCTTCCACCGAAAACGAATTCCCATGTTTGTGCTACGGCAGGGGGAGCCTGCGCGAAAATGGAAAATGCCGGTGCAACGACCAGCAAAAACAGAATAACAATGTGTTTCGAACAGTTCGAAAGGGCGATTCCCTTCATAAGGCGGAAAAGGTGATTTTTAGAGGGGCAAATATCGGGTAAAATTCCCATTCTACGCTATTATTGGAGCAGGTGTCTGAACTAAGATAAGCATTTTCCATGCCACGGAAAAAAAATCAGGTTCTCGGGTTTCCTTTTCACTTTGCAAACCAATGATGGCTGATAATTGTCGAGATGTGTGAGGATAAAACAAATAAGATTCGATTCTTATTTTGGAATGGAATCGGAATGGCTTTTTCCTATTTGGATGTCACAGGCTTTTATCCTGTCTTTCGGATATTGCTCATTCGGTTTTAAAGTAGATGCCTTTGCATAATCCGCTTTTGCCTCATCCCAATCTTTGGCGGAAAACAAATTGTCGGCCATATCGATCAAATCCTTGTATTGGTTTTCAGCATCCATGTCAATCGCTTGTATTTTGTCATCGCATTTCTGAATCTGGTCAAGCGGATATTGTTCGGTCGATTTGATTTTTGCCGCAGCGATGTATTTTAATTTTGCATTCGCATAATCATTTGCCATGAATAATTTGTCGGCAAGTGCAATGGTATCCCGGTAACCGTTGTCATCATTGGTTGCCTGTTCCATGAGTTGTTCCAATGCCACATCGCATTTCTTGATTTGGTCTTTCGGATATTGTTCAGCAGGTTTTATTTGGGAAGCGGCATAATATTTCGCCCTTGCCTTTGAATATTCCTTTGCGGCAAACAGTTTATCGGCAACGGAAATGCTATCACCATAGAGCATGTTCATCTTGTCACCCGCTTTTTCATCAGCACCGTTTTTGTCGCACAAAACAATTTGATCTTTCGGATACTGTTCATCCACCTTGAATGTGAGCGCCGACTGGTATTTCATTTTTGCATTGGCATAATTTTTCGCCGCAAACAATTTATCGGCGGCTTCAATTTCATCGTTGTATTGTTTCTCAACGAGTGCGAGTGCGTCATCACACATCTTGATGTGCATCGGAGGATAAGGTTCGTTCGGGCGAAACTGTTGCGCTTCCTGATATTTTATTTTTGCACCGGCATAATCTTTTGCTGCATACGATTTGTCACCGGCAAGAATCGCATCCGTATATTCCTTGTTCAAATCCTCGGGAGGCTGTTTCAGTCCCACATCGCACGCATTGATCCTGTCTTTCGGATACAACAATTCAGGATGCACCAACGATGCCTGCTGATAGATCGATTTTGCCTCGGCATATTTTTTCGCCGCAAATAATTTATCGGCTTGAGAGAGCAAATCGGCATATTTTTTATCCTTCGCTTCCTGTTCCTCCTTTATCACTTTCAATTTTTCATCACACTTTGCAATTTGGTCTTTCGGATATTGTTCAAAAGGAAGATTGGCAGACGCACCTTTATAAGCCGATTCCGCATCGTCCCATTTTCCATCGGCAAATAAAAGATCGCCGTTCTTTATTTCCTCACCATATTCCGCATGCTTCAACGCGATGTCGGACAATCCTTCCATCTTCCTGTAATTGGCAGCCATCGAAACCTGATAACTGATATCGTAATCAAAATCATCCACTTCGGGAACGTAATTGTAACAGATTCTCACCAAAGGCGTTTCCAGGAACGAATAATCATATTCCGGAAACATCCGGAAGAGAATGATCTGCAGATTCATCGTTGTCAATGACCGATAATCCTTTTCATCGGGAACATCTCGGGTGCTGACCAGAATTTTTTCGGTGATGTAACCGGGTTTTCCCGAAGCGATGATGTAATCCGCATCACGGTCCAACGAAAAAGAAAACTTGCTGCTGTCGGGATTGAATATCTTTTGCACCAGCACACTGTCCTTGTAAAGTGAAATGGTACAACTGTCGAGTGGAAGGTTTGTCAATGAGGAAACATTGTATTCCAATATCTGCCCTTGAATGTCAAAATGCCATTGGTGTTTTTTCGCGAATGCATTTTGCGCAAAAAACAGGATGAGGAAAAGGGAAAGTGAGAATGCTGTTTTCTTATTGCCACTCATAAGGATTCAAAAGTAATTAAAGTGAATCGCCTTTGTTTACTTTTACCGATAATTCATTTTAAAATTAATCAAATCCCATGCCTGTCCAACTGAGTTTCTGGGAACAAGACCGCTACTTTTCAAACCTTGACATTGTCATTGCAGGAAGTGGAATCGTTGGATTGAATGCGGCACTTTGCCTGAAGGAAAAAAATCCTAAACTCAACATTCTCATTGCTGAACGCGGCGCCCTTCCTTCGGGTGCCAGTACGAAAAATGCGGGCTTCGCCTGCTTCGGCTCCGTATCGGAACTGATTGATGATCTTTCAAGAATGCCTGAGGACGAGGTTTTTTCATTGGTGGAAAAGCGTTTCAGGGGTTTGCAGAAATTGCGTTCGAGAATCAGCGATGGGGTTATGTGTTTTGAAAATAACGGCGGTTATGAGGTTTTCGATGATGAAATGAATTATCGGGAATGCCTTGAAAAAATCCCCGGGTTCAATTCCCAATTGAAATCGATCATTGGCAGCAGCGAGACTTACAAAAATGCAGATGAAAAAATTCCGGCTTTCGGTTTTGCCAACGTAAAACACATGATTGTCTGCACAGCGGAAGGCCAGATTGACACGGGAAGAATGATGGAAGCGCTGATTGAAAAGGCGAAATCTGCGGGAATCAAAATCCTGAATGGATTGCACATCACAAAATTCGAAACGGAAAGCAACGGACTTTTCATTCAAACCGAAAACGGATATGCTTTCCGTACACGGAAACTGCTCATCTGCACAAACGGATTTGCAAAACAACTTCTCCCGCTTGAGGATGTGCAACCCGCCAGGGCGCAGGTGCTCATCACAGCTCCGATTCCCAACTTGAAATTCAAGGGAACTTTTCATTACGACAAGGGCTATTATTATTTCAGGAATGTCGGCAACCGCGTCTTATTCGGAGGAGGAAGGAACCTTGATTTCAAAACGGAAAATACTTCTGATCATTCCCTCACCCCGCTCATCCAAAATAAACTGGACGAATTGTTAAGCGGAATGATTTTACCCGATACGGATTTCACGGTTGAACAACGTTGGGCGGGAACAATGGGAGTTGGCGCAAAAAAGGAGCCGATCGTGAAAAAGATTCAGGAACACGTGTATTGCGCAGTACGCATGGGTGGCATGGGCGTGGCGCTTGGCAGCTTGACGGGTGAGGAAGCGGCCGAGCTAGTCATTGAAAATCTCTGAATATTCAGGCGGGATTAATTTTCATGTCCGTTAAACCTTTTCCATTCCATCGCGTCCGACTATGCGGAACGCCCCGATACACCAATTAAAAAAACAAACCATGAACAGAAAAAGTTTTTTTCGCGCAATTGCATTTTGCCTATTGAGCGCAACAGTCATCTCGGGTTGCAAAAAGGAAGTTGTCGGGCCGGACGGAGCGCAAGGTCCTGCAGGGCCAGCATTGACAGGAACCGTCAATGGTCACATTTACCTTTATGACCAATACGGAAACCCCATTCTCACCGGTCTTGTCGGCATTCATGATTCCATTGACGGAACTTCGAATGTTGCGCACACCGACAGTACGGGAATGTATGTGTTCAGCAATCTCAGTACAGGCATTTATAATTTCACGGTAATGGATTCCGCTTTTGGAACCATGAAAGTGCAGAGCCAGCAATTTGTGGGTGGCGGTACATTGGTTCGCAATATCAACCTTTCGAAAATCCCCAGCTTCAACGTGAGTTCACTCACGGCAGTGGCATCGGCAACCAATATCACCTTGACAGGAACTGTGACTGCCGATACGCATGTGAGAACATTCATTGTTTTTGTAGGAGCCACCAATGCCGCTTCGGCTTCACCTTCCACCTACCTAGATTATTACACAAAAAATGTTCCCGCCAATGGAACATC
>CAYMZV010000114.1:0-11891 GCA_964394965.1 uncultured Chryseobacterium sp. | reverse complement strand
GCATTATTGGTCAAAGTGAGGGACTGTGTGACTTTATTCTGAAGAACTTCCGTTGGGAAATATTCTTTATAATCACGGTTATTGATTGTGATTTCGCCTTTTCCACGCTCCATATAAATACGGGCGATTGCAGTTTTACGGCGACCAAGTTTGTTGATGACTTCCATTATGCGCGCTCTTTTACTTTATTGAGATCAATTTTCTTTGGATTCTGTGCTGCTTGCTCATGCTCTGTTCCTGCATAAACAAAAACATTGCGACGAAGGCGATCGCCCAATTTGGTTTTCGGCAACATACGTCCAATCGCATGCTCAAGAACTTTTTCAGGTTTCGTGGCAATCAATTGTTTTGGTGTTGCGAAACGCTGTCCGCCTGGATAACCCGTGTATCGGGTATAGATTTTATCGGCCATTTTCTTGCCGGTAAAGCGAACCTTCTCAGCATTGATGATAACGACATTGTCGCCACAGTCTACGTGAGGAGTGTAAGCGGTTTTGTGCTTGCCGCGAACCAGGTACGCTACTTTAGAAGCAAGGCGTCCCACTGTTTCATTTTCAGCATCTACCAATAGCCAGCCTTTTTGGGCTGTTGCCTTGTTGGTTGAAACGGTTTTGTAAGATAACGTATCCACTTGATTTTCAGTTGAATAATGCTAATTTCTACAGAATTGTCCCTTTTACGGGGCTGCGAAGATAATCACAAAATCTTTCCTGACAAATTTATAAACAAAGAAAATGTTGATATCAAGGAAAGGACAGGGAAATGTGATAACGATGAAAAAGGATGCGGTAAGCAAAAGAAACACAGAAAATTTAATGTGGCCTGACTCTGGCATTGGTTAATTTTGCAACCATATCCCCTGTTTTATTGATTCGTCGTATGAAATTATTGATTCGTCGAAACCAATGAATTACTTTTATTACCTAAAAATCAGCTCCATGAAATCAAGATTACTTTCCGCCCTTCTTCTCCTTTTTTCATTTTCAGCTTTTGCACATGACGATGTTGTTGTTGTGAATCCATACACTTCCTATTTTGATGAGGCATATCAGCAATATCCGGAAATCCCTCGTGGACTTTTGGAAGCGGTGGCTTTTACCAATACACATTTCAATCACATTACACATGTTGCCGGCGAAGAGGAGAGTTGCGTCGGAATGCCGAAAGCCTATGGTGTAATGGGTTTGATCTTGGACGGGAAAAATTATTTCAATAGTAATCTGGAACTGGTATCACGGCTTTCAGGCTACTCCATTCAGGAAATCATCAGTGATCCCGAAAAAAACATCCTTGCTTATGCAAAGGCATTTTCAAGCGAACAGAAAGAAAATCAAACTGAAATATCACATGGCCATTCTCCCTCAGTTATTTCCATAGTGGGAAATGTGCTGACTTCATTGAGCGAATTGCCACACGAAACGGCTGGGCAGGTTTTTGCAATGAATACGCAACTCTATGGAATATTCTCGTTCATGAACGATCCGAAATATCAAACACGCTACAATTTCCCGAATCCGCATTTTGATATTCAAACATTTTTCGGTGACAATTATAAAATACTCAGCTCTTCATCGGTTACCGTTGCTGCTGATGTTATCAGGGATAAAAGTGGAGATAGCTATCGTTTGGGAAATGATAACGATAATGTTCAATCCACAGACTATGGTCCCGCCATTTGGAATCCTGCTGCCACATGCAATTATTCAGTCGGAAGGACACAGGCTATTTCAGCTGTAACCATTCATGATACGGAAGGAAGTTATGCAGGAACAATTTCCTGGTTTCAGAATTGTGCAGCGGTTGTGTCAGCACACTATGTGATCAGGTCTTCGGATGGACAGATTACACAAATGGTTGCAGAAGCGGACCGGGCTTATCATGTTGGCAGTGAAAACCAGTATACGATTGGAATTGAACACGAAGGTTATGCATCACAAACAGGCTGGTACACGAATGCGATGTATGCGGCGAGCGCAGGTTTGTGTGCTGATATTTGCAACAGCGGATATGGAATTGATCCTTTGCGTACCGGATGGTGGCCTTGGCTTTCCACCACTTATTATAATGTGTCAGGCATTCCCGGTTCCTGTACCAAAATAAAAGGGCACCAGCATTTTCCGAATCAGACGCATACCGATCCCGGACCGAATTGGGACTGGAATTATTTTTACATGTTGATCAATCCGCCACCGGCTGCAACAATTTATACCGCCGCATCAGGTTCAACTTTTGATTCAGGCGGAGCGTCGGGAAATTATTCGGATGACGAAAGGACAATCTGGACCATTTCACCGACGGCTGCAACAAGCGTTACCCTTACTTTCAATTCATTCAATACGGAAAATACGTGGGACTATCTTTTCATTTACGATGGTGCCAATGTGAATGCGCCGCTCATTGGGGAATACACCGGGACAAATTCCCCGGGTACAATGGTTTCTTCGGGAGGATCACTCACGCTTGAATTCAGGAGTGATTGTGCAACGAACGCGCCGGGTTGGGATGCAAATTGGACAAGCAATTCAACAACCGTTGTTCCTGCAAATCTTTCCGTCACCTCATTGACTTGTCCGAATATCGGAGTTGTTTTGAATTGGCTGAATTCGGGCGCCGGTTGGTTTGTTGATGTATCAACCGATCCGAACTTCACCACTTATTACAACAAGGATGTTTCCAATCTCACAAGTGTCGCTTGCCCCGGTGGATTCTGTGATTATCCGAATTGCACCACCTATCTGAAATTCCGCCCGAGCACCACTTATTACTGGCGTATTTGGGATGGGGTTTCCGAAACACAGGGTGGAAGTTTCACAACTCCCGATTGCCAATATGCCGACTATAATTGTTCGGGAACCTTTGACGATACGGGTGGACCGTCAAATACCTATTCGGGTAATGAGGATTATGTGTATGAGATCATGCCAACCAATGCCTCTTCTGTAACCATGAATTTTACGGCTTTCGACCTGGAAGCGAATTTTGACTCACTCTATATTTATGATGGGCCATCCACTGCATCGCCTTTGCTCGGGGCATATACGGGGACAAATTCCCCCGGCACAATTTCCTCGACAGGTGGTGCTATAACACTACATTTTATTTCCGACCCTTTTGTCAATAATGCCGGATTCATTTCGACTTGGAATTGCACACAGATTGCAACGGGCGTGAATGAAAGCAGCACTGATTTTTCACTGAACGTTTACCCGAATCCTTTTTCCGACAACATTCAAATCGGTTACGCACTTTCGGAAAAATCGGATGTCCAGGTTTCGCTCGTGGATGTTTTGGGAAGGGAAATAATTGTTTCGTCGGACAGGAATGTACCGGCTGGCGATTATAAAAAGGAAATAAACACGAATGAACTGAACCTTTCGAAAGGGATTTATTTCCTGCGCTTGAATGTGAATGGAAAAAGTTCGGTGGTGAAAATTTCCAAGGAATAGAACCAAGTCAATCCTTCCTGTTCAACCGCGTCAGGTTTTTTGCAATGTACTTTTCAGTCGGCATCAGGCTTTTCTGGATCCGTTTTGCATAATGAATGCTGTCCAGGATTTCCTTTTGTTTTTCCTCCACAATATATTTTTGTTTTTCAATAATGAATTTCTGTTTCTGCGTGACACGGAAACGGGAGAACAGGAAAAATGAAAATACAAGCACCAATAACAATCCCCCACCGACAAACACCAACACAATATTTTTTCGCCTCTTGTCCGATTCGGCAACGGCATCTTTTTTATCCTGATCCGCTTTTATGGACAACCGCTTTTTGTCAAAATCATATTGCATTTGCGACTCCACCGATTTTTTCGTGTTCGTTTCATTGATCAGTGAATCACTGTAAACGACATACATTTTGTAATCTTGAAATGCCTGTTTGAAATCCCCAGTTATGCTGTCCAACATTGACAAACTGCTGTAACATCCCCGGCTGTCAAATTTATTCCTGATCTCAAGCGATAACTTCAACGCATCATCCAGATTTTTTCTTGCCGAAGGGAAATTTTTCATCCGCATGTCAAGATTGCCGAGACTGGTCAGGATGGATGCCAATCCATGTTTGTCGTTGAGCTCCTCATACATATTCTTGCACCGATTGAAATAATCCGCTGCTGTTGTGTAATCGCCCTCATCGAAATAAATGTCCCCGATATTTCCATCGGCGGATGCCATCCCGTTTTTGTCCTCGATTTCCTCGCTGATATCGAATGCGGCAAAATCATTTTTCAAGGCTGCATCATATTTTCCCTGCTGCACATAAATGATTCCAATGTCACTCAGGCAAGTTGCCATTCCCTGCTTGTCGCCGATTTCACTTCTCAGTTTCAAAGCGACTGTATCATTCTTCAACGCTTCACGGTAATTTTTTTGATACATGTAAATGATTCCAATATTGCTCAATGAATAGGCGGTTCCCTTTTTGTCGCCGATCTCTTCCTTGATTTTCAATGCGAAAAAGAAATTCTTCAACGCTTCGGGATAATTTCCCAAGTCCTCATATATGAGTCCGATGTTGTTGTAGGCTTTCGAGATCCCAAGCTTATCGCTGCTGTCCCTCAATGACAATGCCGTGGAATGATCCTGCAAAGCGGTTGTATAATCTCCCCGATAAGTGTGAATGATTCCAATGTTGTTGTAGGCATTGGCCATGTTGTTGTGGTCACCTGACTTGCGGAAAATGACAATCGCATCATTCAAGTCGGTCAACGCATCATCGTATTTTCCAAGATTCATCTTGGCCATTCCCAGATAAAGTTTCGCTTTTCCCTTGCCCGATTCAAAATCAAGTTGCGTCGCAAGTTGCAAAGCCTGTTGTCCGCTTTCAACCGATTTTGTTGGGGAATTACCGATCAACTCATGTGCAATGGTGTTGAGTGTTTTCACCTTGTCGGTATCCTCCTTGGAAATTTTCAGGACAGCATTCAGCGAATCGATTTTTTTATTTTGTGAAAAACAATTCTCAATCTGCAACAGGCAGATGAATAAAAGAAAATAGGAAAACTTTATTGGCATTTAATCTTTATTCAGTCGGTTCAGGTTCTTCCCAATGTATTTTTCCGTCGGCAACAATGACTGCTGGATTCGTTTTGCGTAATGGATGCTGTCGAGAATTTCCTTTTGTTTTTCCTCTACAAGGCTTTTCTGGTTTTCAATGATCAATTTCTGCTTTTGCGTGACGCGGAACCGGTTGAAAAGGAAAAAGGAAAAAACGATGACCAGGAATAATCCTCCGTACAAGGCATAGAGTTGTGTTTTCTGCTGGTTGTTCTGTGCAGTTTGCGCCTTGATGCGCGCATCTTTTATTTCATCCGCCTTTGCATTCTTGATGCTGTCTGCCGTTGCCTTTTTGTCGAATTCATATTTCAATTGTTGTTTCATGGATGCCTTGCGCGATTGGATGCTGTTGACACTGTCCCTGTACAGGATATATTTTTTGTAATGGTCAAACGCCTCCTTTATGTTTCCCATCTCCTCATAAACTTTCGATTGCAGCCGGTGTGCATTCCGGAGAATGGAAATGTATCCCAACTTTTCACCCACAGACAATGAACTGTCGGAATAGGAAAGTGCTACACTGTATTTTTTCAAGCGGAAATAACAGCCACCGATATTGTTGTATCCTGTTGCAATCCCTTCCTTGTCGTTCAACTCTTTCTGCAACACAAGACTCTTGTTGTAATAGTCGAGCGACTGCTGTGTTTTTCCCTGCATGTCATAAACGGAACCGATATTGTTCAACGTATACGCGATTCCGCGTTTGTTGTTTATTTCCTGATAAAGTTTCAAAGTCTGGCTGTCGAAATCCAACGCTTTCAAGGTGTCGCCCTGGTTGAGATAAAGTGAAGCGATGTTATAGAGAGCAACCGCAATTCCGTTTTTGTTTTTTATTTCCTGTTGCATTTTCAATCCGCGCATGTACGAATCAAGAGCGTCTGACGTATTTCCCAATTGCTGGTAATTGTATCCGATATTCAAAAGTGAATTTGCAATTCCCCTCTTGTTTTTCATGTGCTCCTTGATTGCAAGGCTTTTGAAATTGTAGTCCAACGATTTCTCATATTGCCCGTGTTCGGAATACATCGTTGCCAAATCATTCATCGCCATCGCTTTTGTGGTGAGAAAAGAATTCTTCTCAATGTCATTCGCTTTCGGAAGATCCCTGTCAATGCGGTTGATCACCATGTTGCACATGGGAATGACAGTGTCGGGATGGGAAGTATACAACTCTTCCATCAACAGGAATTGCGCCAATACTTTTGTGGTGTCATCCTTCGCATTCCTGATAACCGTGTTGAGCGAATCGACAACGTTTTTTTGTGCATGGACAAAAAAGGGGAGTAGCAGAAACAAAAGTGGGGGCAAGCGTTTCATCATTCGAAATTAATGGATTGAAGATACCGAAACTTTCGGAGCGATTTTTTCGGAATGCGTCAAACTTTTATGCCGATCACCAATACATCATCCACCTGTTCGACATTTCCCCTCCACTTTTCAAAAACGCTTTCGAGAATTGTTTTCTGCCCCGTAATCTCCTCATCGCTGATCGACAATAATTTTTCATTGAGTTGTTTGTACTTGAACTTTTTCCCTTTCGGTCCACCAAACTGATCGGCATATCCGTCGGTGAAAAGATAAAGCGAATCGCCCTTTTTGAAATCGATGGTTTGAAGTGTGAATGGCATATCCTTTTCGCCTTTTCCAACTGGCATTTTATCGCAAGGGAGATTTTTCACTTCGCCGTCCTGTATCAGCACGGGTGAATTGTTTGCGGCGGAATAACGGATCGTATTTTTTGTCTTGTCAATGCAAATCAGAATGGCGTCCATACCGTCCTGACCACCTCCCGAATCATCACGCGATTGTGAAATGTTTTCAATCAATCTTTTCCTGACATGGTTCAAAACCTCGTGCGGTTCCAAAATGTTTTTCTCAATGATGGCTTCATTCAAGAATGAAATGTTGAGCAGACTCATGAACGCACCGGGAACACCATGCCCGGTACTGTCGCAGCACGCCAGATAAAACAAATTGTTTTTCTTCACCTCCGTTGCCCAATAAAAATCGCCGCTGACAATGTCTTTCGGTTTGAAGAGTACGAAATGCCCATTGAGATTTTCCTTCAGCAATTGTTCCTGAGCCAACAAAGTATATTGTATGCGTCGTGCGTAGTTGATGGAATCAACGATTTCCTTTTGCTTTTCCTCAATGATGTTTTTTTGCTCTTCAGTTTCCCGATTTTTTATTTCAATGATGTTTTTTTGCTTCTGCGTTACGCGAAAACGGTTGAACATGAATCCCCCGAATACAAGTAGTATTATAACACCACCATACAAGGCATAACGTTGCGTTTTTTCCTGTTCGAGCCTCGCATGATTCTGTGCATCCTTCAGTTTTTGCTGCTCCGCATTTTTCACACTGTCGGCTGACGATTTCTTTTCGAAATCGAAAGTCATCTGAGTCCGGATATTCCTTTTCGTATTCTCTTCATTGGTCAAACTGTCAAGGTACACGGTATAGGACTTGTAATTGTCGTATGCTTTTTTGAAGTCATTCATTTGAAAGTAAGCGTCGGAAAGAAGCAGGTAAGCATCCTTGATGTCATCCTTGCTTCCGATTTTTTTTGACATGTCCAATCCCTTATCTGCGAATTCAATCGCCTTCTGCAATTGTTTCATTGCCAAATACACCTTTCCGATATTGTTGTAACAGATGACAAGCCCTCCCTTGTCACCGATCTTTTCCTTTATTTCAAGTGACTTGTTGTAATTCTCCAGCGAAAGCGGATAGTTCCCATCATCCTTGTAAACGGATCCGATATTGTCATAAGCTCTCGCAATGCCTTCCCGGTCACCCATTTCCTGACAGATTGCAAGCGACTTCCAATCATTTTCCAATGCAGCGTCGAACTTGCGTTCCCCTTCGTAAAGGCCTCCGATATTCGAATAGGTTGTGGAAACGGATTGCCTGTTTCCCGATGCCGAAAAAAAATGAAGTGCCAACAAATAATTCTTGAGTGCAAGCGAATCATTGTTCTGGACAAAATAAATGAGGCCGATGTTGTTGTATGATGCCGCCATTCCATCAGTGTCGCCGATTTCACCCCGCAACTTGAGCGACTTCAAATAATATTCGAGTGCAGGTGGATAATTGCCTTGCACTTTGTAGAGTATGCCGATGTTATTGTAAGAACGGGCAATGCCTTTCTTGTCTGCGAATTTCTGTTGGATTTTCAAGGCTTTCAATTGGTAATCCAAGGCGATCGCATAATTACCTTCCTTTTTGTAAACGATTGAAATGTTATTGTAAGCATTGCCAACACCTTTTTCAAAATTCAAAAGTTGCGCCAATTTCAAACCGCTGTTCCCATAATATAAAGCCGTGTCGTAAAGTCCGACCAAACGATAGAAATTGCACAAGTCGACAAGATGATTCACCCTATTGGTATCTGCCTTGTCTCTTTTCAATATCGTAAGAAGCGAGTCGATTTTGCGCTGCTGTGAAAACAACAGTGAGGGCAAAACCAAAAGCAGGAGAATTGTTTTTTTCATTCCTTATACCCTGATGCCGATCACAATTACATCATCTACCTGTTCCAGATCGCCTTTCCAATCGGAAAAGGTATTGATCAGGAATTTCTCCTGCTCCGCCATCGGTTTGTGTTGAATGTCGAGCAGCGTTTTTTGAAACAAACTGTACTTGAATTTTTTCCCTTTCGGTCCGCCGAACTGATCGGCAAAACCGTCGGAAAAAATATAAATGGTATCTCCCTTTTGCAATTCAATGGAATGATTCGTGAAAGGGGTGGAGGTGGCCGATTGGAATCCAACAGGCTCCTTGTCGGCTTGGAATATTTTCAATTCGCCATTCCTGATCATCCACATCGGATTGAAAGCGCCGGCGAATTCCACACGCGAAAAATTTTCATCAAAGGAACAGAGCGCAATATCCATTCCATCCTTGTTTTCACTTTCAGCATCCGATTGTTTCAATGCATTCACCACATTCTGACGGAGCTGATTCAGGATTTCAGAAGGTTGTGTGATTCCCTTTTCATTGACGATTTCGTTGAGAAATGCATTTCCGATCATGCTCATGAAAGCGCCGGGAACACCATGCCCGGTACAGTCCACTGCGGCGATCAGCCGTTTCCCGTTTTTTTCGGTGAACCAATAAAAATCGCCGCTCACGATATCGCGCGGTTGAAACAATACGAACGCATTGGGAAAAATCCTGTACTTGAGTTCTTTCGTGGGAAGAATGGCTTCCTGGATTCTTCTCGCGTAATTGATGCTGTCGGTGATGTCCTTGTTTTTTTCCTCGATGATGGCATTCTGTTTTTCAAGTTGCACATTCGTCTTCTTGCGCAGTTGGCTCCTGTTGTAAAGGACAAAAAGGAAAAGTAGTAATAAAACACAACCCACAATCAGTACAACCACGATCTGGTGCTGCTTGGCTTCCACCTTGTCCTTTTCAGCACCCACTTCATGCAGATGCTTGATCTCATCTTCGTTTTTCTCATTCTGGTAAATCGCCTCCAGATCATGCTGGTGCCGAAGGACATTTTCCGAGACCATGCTGTCCTTGAGTGCCGTGTATTTTTTCCACGCAGCCAATGCCTTTACGGGTTGGTTGGACCGTTCATAATTCTTGGAAAGCATTTGCCACGCATCCTTTTCCTCATCCAGCATTCCTATTTTCCCGAATTTATCCAATGCATCAAAAAACAATTTCTCGGACCGCGCATAATCCCCCCTCGACATCAGCAGAACGGCATAACTGAATTCCGCCTGTGAATACTCATAATCATTGTTCAATGAATCGAGAATGTCCAATTCGCGGCGCATCACAATATCAGATTTTTCGGTATCGCCTTCCAACTGAAAACATTTTGCAAGCCCGCCGTACGCATGAGCCTGCGCAATGGACAGTCGCGTTTCAATCGCGAGATCAAGCGAAATCTTGAAACAGTTTTTTGCCTTGTCAATGCTGTCGAGCCGCAAATAGGAATTACCGAGACTATTGTTTGTCACACAGGTTCCCTCTTTGTCTTTCAATCCCGTATAAATGTCAACCGCTTTTCGCAAATGCTCCAACTCCTTCAGATTGTCGCCCATGCTTTCGAACACTTGCGAAATGTTCATGTGGATCGTTCCCTGTTCAACCAGGTCATTGTCTTTTTCCGCAAGTGTCAACCCTCTTGTATGTGCATCAAGCGCTTTGCTGTAATCGCCCATGTCTTCATAAATTGTTCCGAGGGAATTGAGCGCATACATTCTTCCGTGATCGTAATTCAGTTTTTCGGCAAGCTGCAATGCCTGTTCACAATATTTCAATCCCAGTGCGAGATTGTCATAACTCGTATCCCAACCTACACTGTTGAGCAGAAGAACCTTGCTGGTATCGTCAGCCGCCGTGCGGAGTGCGGCAACCGATTTGCGCAATCTCACTTTGTCCTGTCCGGAAACGCTGGTGACGGAAAAAAGTGCGAGAAAAAAAACACTGATTCGGAAAAAAGAGGATTGCATCACTCAAATGTAAGAAATCGCCAAGTAACGCTATTGTTAAACCCGCCTGACGCGGGAAACAGCTCAACTGTTTTTGTTCAGGCGTTGAAGTGTTTTCTCGATGTATTTTTCATTCGGCATCAATGCACTTTGAATTCTTTTTGCGTAATGGATGGAATCGAGAATGCTTTTGTTTTTCTCTTCAATCTCCACATTCAGTTTTTTCAATTCCACATTTTTCAGCCGGTGGATTTCCGCTTCCTGATCCGCTTTTTCGGTTGCGAATTTCTGTTGAAGGCTTTTGATCCTGTTGTTGCTTTCCTCTCCCGCCACTTCCGACTTCACCTTGAAATAATCCTCGAGGTGTTCAAGTGCTTTCCACGGTTCCAGTTTTTGCTTGTATAATTCGGAAAGCAACATGTGCGACTGTGCCGTCTTCTGTTTTGAGTTTGTTTTTTTGCTCAGGTCGAGTGCCGCCAACAAAAGCGATTCCGTTTCACCCGTTTCCTTTTTGCCGATGAGCACACGCGCCAATTCCATCCGTGAGGTAATGATTCCCGGTGTGTAGGAAAGGCTTTCGCGGATGTCGAGCGCTTCACGCAAATGTTTTTCCGCCTCTTCCACTTTTCCCAATCGGAAATTGATCACGCCAATGTCATTCAGCGCGCGGCTGATGGCGGTTTTATGTCCGCACTGGCGATATCCCTCGAGCGCGAGCTTGTTGTAACGCAGTCCCTCTTCCAGTTTATCGGTGGCAATGTAAACGCCGCCTATTCCGGAACGTGTCCTTGCCAATTGGTAATGCAAATTGAATTTTGTTGCCATTCCCTCCGAACGTAAAAAATAATCGAGGGAAATATCATAATCCTTCATGTCGAAATAAAAAACACCGAACTGGAAATTCGCCCATCCCACACCTTCCTCATTTCCATCATCCACCATTTTCAAACCACGATACGCCAATTCAAACGCCTTGTCGCGCATTCCCGAAGCCCAATATTCGAATGCGATCATCTGGCAAATGACAGCGGTAACCAATCCCTTTTCCGCTTTGGCCAACATTTTTTCCGATTCACTGAAAGCGGTTTTCGCCTCCTCGATATTTCCCATTGACCGCTGATAAAAATAAATGTAGAGGAGCGCAAAAGAATGCAAACTCACATCCCCCGTTTTTTTCGCCTCTTCGTATAATTCGATTGCCAGGTCACGACACTCCTGAACCAGATAATCCGAAGCGCTTGTCAAAAAGACAATCTTCTGTTCCTGTCTTGCCTTTTCATCAGGAATGGTGATGATGTTTTTCCTATACCAATCAATGGAGAAATACATGTGAACAAATTGGATTCAACCAAATATAGGAATTCCATTTTTTCAATGGAGATCGGA
>CAYMZV010000113.1:0-11911 GCA_964394965.1 uncultured Chryseobacterium sp. | reverse complement strand
GTACCCGAACCTGTTGACCGCCTTGAAATCACATGTTGTTTACCTGCGCACAATCGGAATTCAAGGATAACAACACATCGGAGTTGAAAATTTGATTCGGCTTTTTCAGAACAAAACTTTATACTTGCATCCATAAATCGCAAATAAACCGAACCATGGAACACCACGAAAACAACGGACACGGAAACAGCCACGACGATTCACAAACCGAAGGCAACCGCCAATATTATCCGAAAGGATGGTGGGTTCCGCTTGTAGGGCTGGTAACAATCGCATTGGGATTCACTTTGATCGGTGGGTTTGTTTTGCGTGCATCCGGAACCGACAAATGGGGAAAGTCCGAACAATGTGAAGCCTGTGAAAACGGTAAATGCGACAAGGGCAAATGCACTGACGATAAAAAATGCGACGGCAAATGCGACAAGGATAAAGATGGCAATGCAATGATGATGAACAATGCAGGTGGATCGAAAGATTCAATGATGGCAAAAAGCGATGACGGGAAAAAAGATTCCGCAACAGCAAAAGCTGACGATGGAAAAGCTGCTCCAATGATGGAAAATGCAAATCCTGATGCCGCGAAAAAACCTGCCGATGCAAAACCGACTCACAAGCATCACAAATAATATCTCTTGAAAAAAAATGAAAGGGAATCGAAATCATCGGTTCCCTTTTTTTATTTGTAAAAATGAAACCGATCTGAAGCAGCAGCGATTCATTTTCCAAAAATCATTCCGATTTGAAAACGGAAATCATCACCACTCTCGGTTGGATTTTTTTCACGACAGCGTTGTCACTCGTCACCGTTTGATCGCCCATGATTTGATTCCTTTCCTTTTCCGGAAGTGCGGCCCATGAATTTCCCTCGTCAAATGTCAATCCTATTCCCGCCGTTTCCAATTTCCCTCCTGTAAATCCCATCGCACCTCCACCATAATCCCAACCGAAACCTGAAAAGGAAAATGATTTCCCATTTATTTTTTCCACTTCATCCGTCGTTGATCCCAATTTGATCCCCCTATTTGAAACCCATTGATTGCCGTAAACATAATTCCCGTCCTTGTCTGTAGTTGCGTCAATCGACACAGAAGTTACCGTTGAACGGCGCAGCGAATCCTTCCACTGGAATTGCACTTCATTTTTTGTTCCCTTGCCCATATACGTTCCCATGTCAAATGCCCCTTCCGCTCCCCAAATCGTATCGTAAGTGATTTTTTCATTGGGATATCTTGTTTTCAAATCCGCTTCATCTTTTATGTTCAACAGGTCTTCCAAATAATTATTTCCTGTCGGTCGTGTAATGTCATGCATCGACGTATCCCTTTTCACAGAATCATTTCCCCTTTCCCCATTTTTATTCGCACATGAAAAAAGTAAAACGGTTGCAATCGGAATACATAAAAGGCGGTTGAATCTTTTCATGGAAAATATTTTTACCAATGTAGGAATAGCAGTCACTCCCAACAAATTTCAAGGTTTATTTCCTTAAATTTACCCTGCACTGTAAAGTTCATGAAAGATGGAATTCCATTGGCATAACTGAAGTTGCAGTGCACGGCAATTAATAAGGTTAATCATACACATAACCGGATTTTATGAGCAACGTAGCGGAGAAACATTCCCCTGTTTCAAAAGAGAAACTGGAAGAATTCCGGAACATTGTACTTGCAGATTATCGCACGGCTTTCGAAAGCCGCGAAGCAAGTCTCACTGGAAGAAAAGAAGTGCTGACCGGAAAAGCGAAATTCGGGATTTTCGGTGACGGAAAAGAAGTTGCACAGGTGGCAATGGCAAAAGCATTTCGTGAAGGCGATTTCCGTTCGGGATATTATCGCGATCAGACTTTCATGTTTGCTACGGGAAATCTGACCTTGCAGGAATGGTTCGCACAATTGTATGCGCACACCGATCTGCAAGCGGAACCTTCTTCGGCGGGACGACAGATGAACGGACACTTTGCTACGAGAAGCCTGAATGCTGACGGCACCTGGAAAGACCTTACCAAAATCAAGAATTCATCTTCCGACATTTCCCCAACCGGTTCGCAAATGCCACGCTTGCTTGGATTGGCATTGGCATCCAAACATTACCGCAACAACGAACAATTGCAAACCGCGAAGTTTGACAAATTCTCCAACAAGGGAAATGAAATTGCTTTCGGTACGATCGGTGACGCCTCCACTTCCGAAGGATTGTTCTGGGAAACGATCAATGCAGCCGGTGTGATGCAGATTCCCATGTTGGTTTCGGTTTGGGATGACGGTTATGGAATTTCCGTTCCGAAAAAATACCAGACCATAAAAGAAAATATTTCAGAGGCGATTTCCGGATTTCAACGCACAGCGGATAAAAAGGGATTTCAGATTTTCAAGACAAAAGGTTGGGATTACCCGCACCTGATTGAAACGTATGAAAAGGCCAGCAAGGTTTGTCGCGAGGAACATACACCTGTGCTCGTGCATGTGGAAGAGGTGAATCAGCCACAGGGACATTCCACTTCGGGTTCGCACGAACGTTACAAGACAAAAGAGCGTTTGCAATGGGAAACCGATTTCGATTGCATAAAAAAATTCCGTGAATGGATTGTCGCTGCGAAAATTTCCACTGTTGAAGAGCTTGACGAATTGGAAAAAGAGGCGAAGGAAAAAGTGCGTGTGGACCGTCGCGCCGCTTGGGATGCTTATCTCGTTCCGATAAAAAATGAATTGAAAGAAGTGCTTGCATTGATCGATGAATTGGCGCAACAAAGTGCGAATGGGAATTTCATTTCGAAAATCAGGAATGATCTTTCCTCTGCAATGGATCCCGTTCGCCGTGATATCATTGCTGCATCGAAAAAAGTTTTGCGCTTGGTCAAAAATGAAAACCTTTCAGCGCGAACACAATTGATCAATTGGCTCAAGCAATATGCAGTTGCGAATTTTGAACGTTACAGTGCAACCCTGTATTCGGGAAAAGCGCTGGAAATAAAAGAACACAAACCCGAATATCCCGCCGAAGAAAAACTATACGATGGAAGGGAAATTCTCCGCGACAACTTCGATGCGATTCTTTCCAAATATCCAGAAGTGGTGATTTTCGGAGAGGATTCCGGATTCATCGGCGGTGTCAATCAGGGATTGGAAGGCTTGCAAAAAAAATACGGAGAGATCCGCGTGTTCGATACGGGAATACGTGAAGCGACAATTGTTGGACAGGCGATAGGAATGGCCATGCGCGGATTGCGTCCGATTGCGGAAATCCAATATCTCGATTACCTGCTTTATGCATTGCAGATTTTGAGTGATGATCTTTCCACTTTGCAATGGAGAACGGTTGGCGGACAAAAATCGCCGGTGATCATCCGTACGCGCGGGCACCGACTCGAAGGCGTATGGCACTCGGGCTCACCCATGGGCATGATCGTTCATGCGTTGCGGGGCATGTACGTGTGTGTACCGCGCAACATGACACAAGCGGCAGGATTTTACAATACACTTCTGAAAGGCGATGAGCCGGCAATCGTGATTGAGCCCTTGAACGGTTATCGGTTGAAAGAGAAAATGCCGTCGAACTGGGGGGAATTCACTTTGCCATTGGGGAAAACGGAAATCTTGCGTGAAGGGAATGATGTGACATTGGTGAGTTACGGTTCCACACTCCGCTTGGCTGCTGAAGCGGCGAAACAATTGCAGGAAGCGGAAATTTCGGTTGAGATCATTGATGTGCAAACCTTATTGCCATTCGACCTTCATCACAGCATTGTGGAGTCGCTGAAAAAAACGAATCGCCTGATTGTCGTTGATGAAGATGTTCCGGGTGGAGCTTCGGCTTTCATTCTCCAGCAAATTCTTGAAACACAAAACGGTTTCAAATATCTCGACAGTGATCCGAAAACACTTGCGGCAAAAGAACACCGTCCGGCGTATGGTTCCGATGGCGATTATTTTTCCAAACCGAGTGTGGAAGACATTTACGATGCGGTTTATGAAATGATGCATGAAGTCGATCCGGCAAAATGGCCATCGATTTACTGACCGTTCCAATCTGAAGTGATTCTTATTTTCCCGATTTGAAATTGTTCCCGAAAAACAATCGGTGTCAACTTATTTTATCCGTGACACCAAGTGTTTTTCATTTTCTCATTGTAAGCCTCATTTCCTTATTTTTACATTCACAAAACCGACAAAAAATTCCCATGAAAAAAACCTTACTCACACTTTCTGTTTTTGCAATTGTTTTTTCTGCGCCTGCACAAATCACAATTACACAAGCCGACATAGCCCCTTTGTATTCGCAAGTTCGAATTGCAAATGACACACTGATCGACACCTCAATGGTACACATCGGGAATCCGGGTGCAAGCCAAACCTGGAACCTAGCCGCTTTGCACAACAACAGGGTGGACACCAATACTTTCACTTTGCCGCAATTCACCGCTTACGGTCCAACGCATACGAGTTCCAACCGTGCCATCGTTCAAGGTTCAGGCGCAAACAATACGGCGAATGTTTATGCAACGTTGAATTCAACAGGATTGTTTCTTGACGCCACGGAAGCAGATCCGCTTGGACTGGGAAACAATATCAATCTGGTGAATACGCCATCCGAAACTGACATCACTTTCCCATCGACATTCAACACTTCATTCTCGAACAATTTCATTTCCACTTCCACTTTCTTTTATGGGATGGATCCGGGAATTGGAGTTGTGCTGGATTCCGTCATGCTGAAAATAAATGTTATAAAAAATTCCAATATCGACGGTTGGGGAAATGTGACAACACCTGTAGGCACATATCCATGCGTGCGCCAGAATGTGCTGCGTGCAACTACCGACAGTGTTTGGGGATACAACATGCCGATCTTCGGTGGTTGGGCATTCCTGATTGCACAACAGGATTCGAATCGTGTTTATGATTATTGGACGAATGGTGCGGGATATCCTGTTGCAGAATTGACAGACAAGCAGGACCTCGGAACACTTACTACTGGTTTCTATTTGCTCTCAGTTGCCCAGGTTGGAATGGCAGAACTGCATTCGAATGCCTCATTGATTTCCGTTTATCCGAATCCCGCTTCTGAAAACCTGAGTTTCGTGACAAAAGGAAATGCGGTTTCAACGATTGAAGTTTATGATGTTACAGGAAATGTCATTGCCACACAGCAAGTCGTGAATGACAATACGATCATGAACGTTAACGGTTTTGCAAATGGAATTTATTTCTACAATGCAATTGATGCCAAAGGAAATGTGATTGACCGGGGCAAATTCGTTGTCGCACACTAAATTTTCATCTTCCAAAAAGCCCGGGATATTTTGTCTCGGGCTTTTTTTATGCGAAAGTTTACTTTACAATTAAATCATTGAGTTGATTGGGTAATTAAGGAAAGGAAGCGAAATTTTCACGCCCATTTTCCCCAATCACCCAATTACCCCAATTACCTTAATCACTCAATCACCCATTACCTCAATTCCCTTAATTACCTTTGCCCAATGAAACGCATCACGGAATCGGAATCGCATTATGATCATCTCGAAAAGATGAGTTTGAATGAATTGCTGACGAACATAAATGCGGAAGACAAAACGGTTCCATTGGCTGTGGAAAAAACAATTCCGCAAATCGAAGCGTTGGCAAAAGCGGTAGCGGAAAAAATGAAAAACGGAGGAAGATTATTTTATCTCGGTGCAGGAACAAGCGGACGATTGGGAATTGTGGATGCATCGGAATGCCCACCGACTTTTGGAGTGCCGCAGGGAATGGTTGTTGGAATCATTGCAGGTGGCGATTCAGCCATACGGAAAGCGGTGGAGTTTGCGGAAGACAATCGCGAACAGGGATGGAAAGATTTGCAGGAACATGAAATCGGAAAGGAAGATGTTGTGGTTGGAATTGCAGCTTCGGGATCCACACCGTATGTGGTTGGCGCTTTGGAAATCTGCAATGCAAATGGAATTTCAACCGGATGCATTACCTGCAATCCCGAATCGCCGGTTGCGCTGGCTGCAAAATTCCCGATCGTTGCAGAAGTGGGTCCCGAATTTGTAACGGGAAGTACACGGATGAAATCGGGAACGGCACAAAAATTAATCCTCAACATGCTTTCCACTTCGGTGATGATTCTTCTCGGCCGCGTAAAGGGAAACCGGATGGTGGACATGCAATTGAGCAACAACAAACTCATCGACCGCGGAACAAAAATGGTAATGGATGCCACCGGAAAAAATTACGAAGAGGCGAATGAGTTGCTGAAAAAATTCGGAAGTGTGCGAAAAGCCATTGAAGGAAAGTGGCAGTAAAAAAAGCGTCAGCTGCAGATGTTTTAATTCATGAATCAAAAAATAATTCCCTTTTTCAAATACAAATTCAAAAACAGTTCACTGCCACTGCCGCTATCCTTAAACTGCCGCTGACACTATGCACGCAATAGAACCTTTCTACAACTGGCGTCACCTTTACATCGCCGAGGAAGATGAACGTTCGCCTTTTTTCGGAAGGGAATATTCCGAATTCGAATTCACCAATCAGGTTTACAATTACCTGATCCATCCGCAGTGGGACGAATTCGGTTCACCGACCTTATACATGAAAATAATTTTCGCGGATTACGAAAATAAATTCTGCGTGATTGAATTGCTCGGCGAATGGAATGACGCCTTGAACAACGACATCATGATTTTGAAACGCGATATCATCGAGGAGATCCAATTGACAGGCATCAACAAATTCATTCTCATTGGGGAAAATGTACTCAACTTCCATTATTCCGACGACAGCTATTATGAGGAATGGTTTGAAGAGGTGGAAGACGGATGGATTGCCTTGGTTAATTTCATGCCGCATGTTTTGGTTGAAATGAAAAAAGCGCGCATCGATTGGTATTTGCATTGGGGCGGACCGCTCGATGAATTGCCCTGGAGAACTTTCACACCACTTCAATTGCTGAAAACAGTGGACGACATCATCAGAAAACGAATCGGATAATTTTATGAAAATCACAGCCAACAAAAAAATTGTTTTCACCGGTCACCATGGAGGGGTTTATGGATTGGCGCAGGGAATTTCGTCGGAAATAATTTACAGCGGAAGCAGCGATAAATTCGTCGGGAGTTGGAATATCGTTTCAGGAAAACAGGAGGAATTCGCCATTGAATTTCCATCTCCGGTTTATTCGCTTTTGTTCTTGAAAGAGAGAAACATTCTTTTGGCAGGAACAGGTGGTGGAACTTTTCATGTTGCCGATACACTTGCAAAATCAATTGTAAAAACGACTGTGCTGCACGCCGGACAGATTTTCGATCTCGCACATTCGCCCAAACACGGATTGCTTTTTTCCGCCAGCGGCGACGGCCATCTTTGTGTCATCGATTCCCATTCATTTGAAAAAAAATCGTCCATAAAAATCTGCGAAGAAAAAGTCAGGAGCATTTCCATCAACTCCAACGAGGATTTGATGGCGGTGACAAGTGGCAACGGATCGATTCATATCTTTTCGCTTCCCGAATTGAAAGAGCTGATTGTTTTTCCCGCACACACACTTTCCGCGAACGCCGTTTGCTGGCATCCCGAAGGAAAATATCTTCTGAGTGGGGGACGCGATGCGCATTTGAAAATCTGGGACGCGAAGAAAAATTTCGAATTGATTTCTGATATTCCCGCACATAATTTTGCGATCTACAACATTGCTTTCAGTCCCGATGAAAAATTATTTGCAACGGCAAGCCGTGATAAATCGATGAAGGTTTGGGATGCGGAAACATTCGCGTTGCTTTTGCGTTGCGGAAAAGACGGACAGGACGGCCATCGGAATTCCGTGAATCGTTTGTTGTGGAATGAAAACGGATTGGTGAGTGGATCGGATGACCAGTCGATGATTGTTTGGGATTTGAAATCCTAATTTTCAAATCTTTCATTTCAAAAAAAAGCCCCATCCGAAAACAGGGCTGAATTTTATTTGTTGAACTTAATGTATCGAAGCATCAATTTCCGAACTCACTCAGGAATTTGATACGCACCAAACGGATTTCCTCTTCTGAAAAATCCTCTTCACCCAATTCGGCGATTGCCTCTTCGAGAGAATCCGATTCCGACTCCTTAAAATAATCAACAATCTCCATCTGCTTTTCGGAATCCATCAAACTGTCGATGTAATAACTGATGTTGACGCGTGTTCCGGAATTGACAATGGTTTCTATTTCGGTAATGAGATCATCCAACTTCAATCCTTTTGCACCGGCCACATCAACAAGATTCAATTTCCTGTCGATGCTCTGGATGATGTGCACTTTCAATCCGGATTTATTGACAACGGATTTCACCAGCAAATCCTGTGGACGTTCGATTTCATTTTCCTCCACATATTTTGCAATGAGATCGATAAAAGGTTTGCCGAATTTAGCCGCCTTGCCCTGCCCCACTCCTGCAATCCGTGTCATCTCATCATTGGTAATCGGATATTGAATGGCCATTTCCTCCAATGAGGTTTCCTGGAAAATGACATACGGCGGAAGGTTTTTCTGACGGGCAACCTGTTTGCAAAGATCCTTGAGCAAAGCATACAATTCAGGATCAGCACCTCCTCCATTTTTCTGTCCGTCCATGACAATATCATCATCATCACTTTCCGCTCCTGTATAATCATGATCACGTGTAACGAAAATCTCAACCGGGTTTTTCAGGAATTCCTTTCCCGCTTTTGTGACTTTCAGCAAGCCGTAATTTTCAATGTCCTTGGATAAGAATCCTTCGAGCAAGGCTGTCCTGATAATCGCATTCCAATATGCTTCATCCTTATTCTCATCCAAACCTTTTCCAAAAATATCGAGATCGTTGTGCTTGTATGACTTGATGGTGGAAGTGAGTGTTCCCTGCAAAACCTGAATGATATGCTTCGACTTGAATTTTTCTTTCACATCCAAAACGGCATCAATCACCAATCCAATATCATCACTCGCTTCAACTTTTGTTTTCGGGTGTTTGCAATTGTCACAGTTCGCACAATTTTCCTCCCTATAAACTTCACCGAAATAATGCAGCAGGACTTTTCTTCTGCAGGCTGACGATTCAGCATAAGCAACCGTTTCCAACAGCAACTGTTTTCCGATTTCCTGTTCGGCAACCGGTTTTCCCTTCATGAACTTTTCCAGCTTTTGAATGTCTTCATAGGCATAAAAAGAAAGACATTGTCCTTCACCGCCATCGCGTCCGGCACGACCGGTTTCCTGATAATAACCTTCGAGCGATTTCGGAACATCATGATGAATGACAAAACGCACATCGGGTTTATCGATTCCCATTCCGAATGCAATCGTTGCAACGATCACATCGATTTCCTCCATGAGAAACTGATCCTGTGTATTCGCACGTGTTTGCGCATCCAACCCCGCATGATACGGGCGCGCCTTGATGCCATTCACTTTTAAAGTCTCGGCAAGCTCCTCCACTTTTTTTCTGCTCAGGCAATAAATGATTCCCGATTTCCCGCTATTCTTTTTCACGAACTTGATGATCTCCTTGACAACATCCACTTTGGGACGCACCTCATAAAAAAGATTGTCGCGGTTGAAAGAGGATTTGAAAATTTCAGCGGTTGTCATTCCAAGATTTTTCAGAATGTCCTGCTGGACTTTTGGCGTTGCAGTTGCGGTCAATGCAATGATGGGCACCGTTCCGATGGCTTCGATGATGGAACGGAGACGTCTGTATTCCGGACGGAAATCGTGTCCCCATTCCGAAATGCAATGCGCCTCATCAATTGCGAAAAATGAAATCTGGATTTCCTTGAAAAAATTTACGTTGTCCTCTTTTGTCAATGATTCGGGAGCGACGTAAAGCAATTTTGTCTTACCTGATGTGATATCCTTTTTTACCTGAAGTATCTCCGCTTTATTGAGTGATGAATTCATGAAATGCGCAATGCCGTCATCCGTCCCGTGATTGCGGATGGCGTCAACCTGGTTTTTCATCAATGCGATAAGAGGGGAAACGATGATGGCAACACCTTCACTGATCAAGGCAGGCAATTGGTAGCAAAGTGATTTGCCGCCACCGGTCGGCATAATGACAAATGTGTCTTTCCCTGCCAATACACTATTGATAATTGCTTCCTGATGACCTTTGAACTTATTAAACCCAAAGTATTTCTGCAACTGCTCAGTCAACGTAAGACTCTCAGTATCAATCATTTTCAATAAAATTTATTGTTAAACGGGAGATTAATTCTAATTCGGTGCTTAGTAAAGATATAATGAATTTTTCTTTCGCTAACTAAATGCGGAGGAGTTTTTTTCACATTTCTACGAATGCAAATATTTTACCGACAAGCAAAAAAACATCAATGCAATTTGCTTTTTCATTGGCGATGATTTTTATTTTTCGGAATGGGTGAACGTGTGTGTAAACTTTTTATCTTTCGTTACAATCAAATTTCACGGCAAATGAAATTTATTCCTACGCTTCTTTTTTCGTTTCTTTTCTGTTCCGTTTTTTCGCAGGCTCCACAAGCGGTAAATTATCAAGGCATTGCGAGGAATAATCTGGGCAACGCGATCCCAAACCAATTGCTGGGACTTGAATTGACAATCCACCAGAATTCCCCAACCGGTACAATCGTGTATCAGGAAACACATGCTCCAACTACCAATCAATTCGGTTTGTATACCGTTTCGTTGGGATTGGGAACTCCTGTCATCGGCACATTCAATTCGATAGCTTGGGGAAGCGGAAGTTATTTTCTCGAAATCGGAATGGACATTACGGGTGGAAATAATTATGTCAGTGCCGGAACCTCGCAACTCATTTCGGTTCCTTACGCATTGTATGCACAAACGGCCGGCAATGCTCCAACCGGACCAATGGGACCAACAGGTGCCACAGGAGCAGCGGGTGCAACCGGGCCAACTGGTCCTGCCGGAGTAACAGGTGCAACCGGTCCTTCAGGAACAACAGGACAATCGGTTACCGAAGTATATGGAACGGGACAATTGGTGGTGAACACGGCAACCACAACGTACACCTTGATTCCCGGTCTTACACAAACCATAAATGTTCCGGCCAACTGCAAGGTTTATGTAACAACAAGCGGTGGAATCCAAAGTACGGGTGCCACATCAGCCACCTATTCGGTTGTGGATATCGGATTATTCTGTGACGGTGTTGTTTCATCAACCGGTGGGCAAAGACGAATTGCAATTGCGAATACTTCTTCACTTGCCCAATTGATTTCGAATTGGTCATTTCAACAAACGTATAATTTATCGGCAGGGTCACACACATTTGAGGTGAAGGCTGTCAGTGGCGCAGGCGGATCTTCAAATGCAAATGTGAGCAGTGCTGCGGCGCCACAACTCCAAGGTGTATTGACGGTTACCATTGTCAAACTTTAAATAAGCAACATGAAAAAAATCGTTCTCTCTTCTGCAATTGTTTTCTGTTCCCTGTTTGCAAAAGCGCAAACGAGTTCGCCGGATGTAATTTCCTCGAGTGGGGGATTTGCCATCGGTACAGGATTTACGAATTCGTATACGCTCGGCCAGGGTTCATTGCCCGAAACTTTCAATGCGGGAACCTTCATTCTCACACAAGGATTCCAACAGCCTCCCGATTTCACCACAGGCTTCGCTCCCACTTCCGATCCTTTTTCATTCGGGACTTTTCCAAATCCCACCAACGGACAATTTTCCCTGCAATATGATCTTGAAAATCCTTCGGAAATAACAATTGAGGTTTTTGATGTGCTGGGACAATCGGTCTATTCCGAAATTTCCTCCCAGCCAACCGGACATCAAATTCATTCGGTTGACATTTCAAATCAACAAAATGGAATTTATTTCATTCGTTGTTCCATAAAATCCACAGCTGGAATTACCATACACACTTCAAAAATCACCTTAACAAGATAACCCCATGAAACATTTATTCACACTATT
>CAYMZV010000112.1:0-11964 GCA_964394965.1 uncultured Chryseobacterium sp. | reverse complement strand
TATGGCATCAGGGCAGGTGTCACCATCGGGTTTGAGAAGAAGGACAAATAGCGCTAAATGTGGTGAAATCGCTTGTTTGTGCGGTCACCAATATCGCTCTATATTTGTGTCCCCCTACCATGAGTCCCAAGAAGAACAATCACGCCAATACAGGATTTCTCCTGTGGCAAGCCGGCAATGCCTGGCAACGAAAAATCAAGTTGGCTCTTGACCCGGTCGGCTTGACCCATGTTCAATTCCTTTTGTTGTTGTCACTCGAAGAACTCGGTGGAAAAAAGCATCCCGTTTCACAAGCGAAACTTTCGCGCAAAGCTGGAACGGACGTGATGATGACTTCCAAAGTGATTCGTCTGCTCGAAAAGAAAAAATTGGTCGCGAGAAAATCGGATAAGGACGATGCACGCGCCTTTCAATTGGAGCTGACAAAAGAAGGATCACAAGCCATCCAAAAGGCGAAAAGTCTGGTTGTGAAAAGCGAGGATAAATTCTTCTCGAAAATTTCCACACACCGGAAAAAATTCGTTGAGATTCTCTTGACGATTGTGGAAGAGTGATTTTCCAAACCCTAATTTCCTCCGCTCAATATCCTTTGCGACAGATCCTCGAGTTGAATCAACGCGTTGACCTTTTTGTTTTTCATCCGCAGGCAAATTGTCGACGAGCGCGTATTGCCATTGATCAGCGGTTGTGAAATCGTCAGCGTTCCGAAATTTTCCGACAACAGCGATTGTGATTTTGCCAATTGCGGAAAAAAGAAAAACACATCTGCATTGTTTGGATCTTTCAGGTAATTGCCCATTTCAAAAAACAAATCCATTCCTTCCCATTGATCCGGAACAACCCGCAGCTTTCCATCCGAAAGTGAACTTGTGGTAATCGTGAGCATGTGATCCGAAATGAAAAACCGCATCGGCAATCCATTGTCGGAAAAAGTCCAACCGGAACTTGTGGGAACAAGGCTGTCGTTCTTCGCGATTTCGGAAATTATTTTTTTTGCGTCTTCCTCATTTTTCAAACCGAAACAAGTGCTGGTCGCCACCATTTTTATTTTTTTTGTGCTTGTCTTTTCAATGTTGTTGAAATTGTCATCGAACGCATACGTGATGTATTTCATGTCATAACTCATCGTGTCGTGAAAAAGAATGGACGAGTTTCCATCGAGAACGGGCAGCAGTTTTTTTATTTCATCATCGCCGAAAGGCAAATTCTCGAATGGCGGCAAATGCAAATAGGAATCCACCAGATTTTTATTATCAAGGTCAAGCGGTATTCTTGCAAAACCCGAAATGTTTTTCGGATCGCAGGAAATCAAGAGCGGACTGTTGTAGGGAATCGAAATGTTTTTTTTATCCGACGAAACAATTTTCCTGACATCGATTTCACCATCGCCGAATTCCACATTCAATGAGAGATAATCGATATCGTCGAGCGAAACGCGGAAAATGGATCCGCCTTTTGTAAAGGCAAGAAACGGTTCCGAATGCAGCCAGATACCGGCGTCAAATGAATTCAATTCTTCCTGACAGAAATTCGCATTCGACAAAATGGAATTTTCCTTTGTGAGTGAAAGGAGTTTCGCACTTTCAGAGGCTGTTGATTCTGCAGAACTGTTTCCGAACGGATACAACAGCAACAGGCATTTGTCATTCCAACCCAATACGGCAGAAGTGGTATCGTATTGGAATAATTTCATTCCTTGGATATCCATTTCGTGAAAAGTAAAATCCTTTTCAAGTTGATTCCCCATCAGCGATTCGAATTTTTTCCTGTCTTTCAATGAAACGGAAATTCCAATGTAGGCCGCATCACCCGATTGATACATGAACGCAAGCACATCGGCGGTTTCATTCAGACCCGATCCGCCGTTGTTTTGGATTGCCTTGGTGATCGGCGAAAATTCCTTTTTGAAAAAGTCATTGTTCGCCATTTCAGGAAACAAATGTTTTCCCGAAAGTTGGTCAATGGCAAGTTCCTTCACATTCAACGTCACCACCAGGAAGGAATTCTTCGGAATGCACTGCGCCTGTTCGGGAACGCTGCGTCGCATGAAAAAATAAAGCAGCAACATTCCCATGCCGACCAAAAAAACCAGCGAGAAAAAAAATATCCGGAAACTTTTTTTCATGGGTGATCAGTCGTTGTAATTCCTGATCAGGAAAAGTGAATTCAGCAGATTGAAGAAACGCACAAAATCGGTTTGTTTGGTTTCACCTTGCGTGGAATTCAACTCGATCATGACATCAATGCGTTGAACGCCTTTTTTCATTCTCCGTCCAATAACTTCGCCGCTGCTCACGTTCTGCTCCAACGCATCCAACGCCGCCTTGTCTTGCTGACTCAATGAATCCACCTGGTTTTTCCTGATCAGGTCAAAGGATTTGTTTCCATCCCACCAACCGACCAACGCACTTTCCCTTCCCAAATGTTTCAGGCTGTGTTTCATGGCGGAAGAATTCCTGTAGCCGTGTTTCAGTTTGGTCAACATCAATTCCTCATTGTTGGTAATGATGAGCATCCCATCCTGAATGGCGAGAAACATTTTCACATCATATTCTCCCGGTGTATTGATGAGGTAATACAAACTGTTTTGTTTCTTGATCGCATTCGCGCGTTCGAGAATATCCAGAATGTCTTGCGCCTTTTTCTTTTTCCCGATTCCCGCCACCATGATGAATTCGGGACGGATTTCGGTGCGTTCCTTTTTCACTTCCGTTGCATTGAAATTCTCATCGTAATCGTAAGTGACATAAGAAGCGGTGTACGGTTTCAAATCCGTTACGGCAAAAACAAATTGACCGTCAAACAAATTGTACATCGTTTTCTCATCGAGAAAAATGCGCAGCATATCCCACATCATCAGGTAATACGTTTCATACACGCCCGCCACGGAATTCGAAAGCGATTCGCGATAAACGGTTCCATAGAATTTCATGAATTTTTCCATGTTCACCGACATGGCCACGAATCCGAGGAGATTATCGCCCTTCACATAACGGAACATTTTTTTGTCGACACGTCCCGCATACAAACCTTTCGTGTGCGCGAGCAATTGCGGACTGAAATAGGAACGCTGTTCCATCTTCGCAACATTTCCCTCGAAGTGAACCAGGCTTACCACATAAGAACCTTTCCACATGTTTTGAATGTTGGCCGTGTCGGGCTCCATCATTGAATATTGGTAGTAACTGCGGTACGACATATTCTGTTCGTAATACTGCTGCATCATTTCACCGTAGTTGTACCAATACACGCCATCCGCTTTTTCCGCATTCACCGTTCTGAAATTCGCAACCGACTGAATGGATTCTTCATAGGAAAGATTCATCACTTCATTCAATTGCAGAATCGCAAGTCTCATCACCAGAGAATCTTTCCGTTGCTGTTCCAAATCCGAATTGGCGTCATATTCCGAACTTCCATAATCATACGTATCAACCACCACATCCTCTTCGGGGGTTGTGTCCTTCGCCAATTTTTCCTCCATGTCTTTTTCTTCCTGCATCAACTGATTGGTTCTCGCTGTCCGCAAACTGTCTGTAATCGCAGTGTCGACCTGCACCTGCATTTCGCTTTGGTAATTTTCCGCAGCCGTTATGCTGTCGGTGATCATTTGCGAATGGGTGAGTTGTTCGAAATAATTTTCGGTGGTATAGGAATAATCATAATCGGCAAGAAGGATGATGGCGTAACTGTTGGTCCATCCGATTGAAATTTTTTCCGCATTCACTTCCGAAAATCCAGAGCCCTTGTTTATTTCCGGTTTCTTGCTGAAAAGGTTTGCCGTGATGTAATCGCTGAAAGCACTGCTGTTGTTGAGCGGCAACAGGTAACTCCAGTAATGGATCGAGTCGGGCGTGTCGTTGAAAATGAAAATTTTTCTTGCCGTATCGATTCCTGTTGAAGCGGGATTTGAAAAAACATCACTGAATAATTTTCCCAGTGCAATTCTCCGGTCTTCATCGAGGGACGAAGCGCCGTACAAATATCCTGTCCCGGATTCGCCGTTTCTTGAAAACATTTCCAGGTCATTCAACTGTTTCAAGTCGCCATTGCCCACGTGTGTGGAAGGATTGATGGTGACGATGTAGGTGGAGCGTTGTGGAATGTGTGTGGAAATATCCTGTGCGGAAAGCAGTGCCGTTTGGATAAACAATGGAACAAGAAAAAATTTTTTCATCGCGGGAAATTATTGCAGCATGATTTTATTGATGATTGTTTTTTGTCCCATGGCCAGTTGCAGCATATTTTCTTTCAGCATCACCGATTTTCCGCTTTTGGAAATGACGGCATCTTTGCTCGAACACGATTGTACGGTTTCGTCGAATCTGAAAATGCAAGTGTAGGACGCGTCTTTCAGGATTTCCTTGTCCTTGGGAGAAAGTTTCGGTGATTGTGTTTTTGCATCGTAATGGCTTTTGCGGTCAAAGATTTTTCCGGTGAAAGCGAAATTGTCGGAAGCTTCAGGAATTCTTTTGTGGTCGCTCGCCAATTCCTGCGAAACCGTTTCAACGGCGAGATTCAAATTGCTGACGGAATTGAAATCGAATTTCATCGTGAAAATATAATTCACCCAATCGCTTGTCGTCAACACATTCGTAATGCCGAGCGATTTCTGGAGAGTGGCCGTTGCTTTCGCAATCTCGTCATCGATCTCCTTTTTTTTCGGAACGCGATAACCTTCCGTGCTGTCGAGATTCATGATGCCATCCAAACGGTCTTTGCTTTGGCTCAAGTTGATGGTGTACTGGAATGTGCCCGTTCCATTCGTGTGAACGGTCACGTCTTCCACAATTTCAAAACATCCGCTCAAGAGAAAAATGCAGGAGAGCAAAAGTGGAAGGAAGAGGCGGTAGCGTAGGGCAGATGACATCCTTACAAAGTTAAACAAACGAAACACTTTCCCCCTCATTGTGTACCTTTGTGCAATGGTTCGCCGCGACCCCTTCGGTCACAAACTTTTTATCAAGCGTATTCTTGTCAGCGCAATCGGCTGGATGACGTGGAGACGTTATTCCCGTAAAAACAAAGTGAAAATTTCAGGAACGGAAAACCTTCTGGATCTTCCTTCCTCGAACGTGCTTTTTGTTGCCAATCATCAAACCTATTTTGCGGAAGTGATTGCCATGCTGCATGTATTCTGTGCAGTGAAAAACGGTTATACCGATACGATCAGCAAACCGCGTTATCTGTTCCGCCCGCGAATCAACAATTATTTTGTTGCGGCGGAAGAGACGATGAAAAAGGGAATTCTCCCGCGCATATTCGCGTATGTGGGATCCGTTTCCATTCAGCGCACGTGGAGAGCGGGAGATGTTGACGTGAATCGGAAAGTGCGGATGGAGGATTTGAGCAAGATCGGGACAGCGTTGAGCGACGGTTGGGTGATCAATTTTCCGCAGGGAACCACCAAAGTGCAAGCCAAAGGAAGACGCGGCGTGACGGCACTCGTGAAAAAATACAATCCGATTGTTGTTCCCGTTGTCATTGACGGATTCAGAAAAGCGTTTGACAAAAAAGGATTGAAGACGAAAAGAAAGGGAGTCACGTTATCCATCCGTTTCAAATCGCCCCTTCAACTCGATCCGAATGAAAAAGGTGATTTGATGCTGGAGAAAATAATGGATGCGATTGAGCAGAGTGAAAAATATTTCACACCGAAAAAAAGCGGCGAGAAGCAGCCTGTTCAGTAGGGGAAACTCTTGTAAAATAGAAATTACGAATATTGTATCTGTTTGAAGTCTCTGTGTCTCTGTGTCAATTTATCACCGACAAACGCTTCCTCATGGTTTTTGCCACGAAGGCACGAAGAATCACAAAGGAAAAAACGAACCCGTGACATTTCTGAATTTCGAAAGAACGAATTCCTTCAAATGATTTGAGAATTTTCGCTTGGCAGCATTCACCTCGGCAGCAGATTCGTAATCCGTAGAAATAAAAAAGCCCCTCATCTTTCGGTGAAGGGCTTTCGTTTTTACTGATATTTTATTGTGTCAATGTTTTGCGTGCTGCGAGCTGCTCCATCTTGTGGCGATAAACCGCGTATTGGTCGGCAGTCAAAACTTGAGAGAGTTCAACGTCTTTGTCAGCTTTCACTTTTGCAATTGCATCTTGCTGTTCTTGTGCTGTTTTGGTACCATCATTCAATATCGCTTGAATGGCCTTGTCTCTTTCAAGAAAGATCGCTTCAGCCTTTTGTGTCTGATCATCATTGGTGGAAACCAATTTCTGCAAATGCATTGCCTGTGCGTGTGCATGCTGTTCGGGCGTTTGCGCAGGAGCCTGTTCGGTTGTCTGTGTAGCCTGTGCATTGACCATTACGCCGGAAAAAATCAGGGCGAAAAGAAAGATAAATCGTTTCATAAGGTTTTTGTGTTGCTTAGAGTAAAACTAATCCATTCAATCCAAAATTGCAAGTTTTATGCCAAGCGATGAAGGATTGAGGGGCGTGGGGTGTGGGACGATTAAAGTATGCCCATTTTTCATTGGTAATTTGCGCATCTGTAATTTGTAATTATTTCCTTACCTTAGATATACACACTCCCAAATCAACACACACTTTGTCCGCATTCTTCAAGCACGTTCGCTACGTGTTGCCACTCTTTGTCGCCTTTTTTTCGACCTCGCTTTTTGCAGCAGGCGATACGTTGTCGCTTTCCCCGAAGTCGGCTGCAATTGTGGCTTCCATTGATGACATGAGTGAGCCGGAATTGGTTTTGCTGATCGATTCGTTATTCGATTCCAATACAAAAGACCCGAAACTCTTTGCCATCATCAAATCACGGATCGAGGAATTGAAATCCGAGCAGCAAAAAAATCAGTTCGACAATGGATTTGATTTTTATCCCGGCGACCGGTTTTACGGTGTGTGGGATACCAAACATGTTTTTCCTTATTCCGATTCGCTGTATAAATGCGATACGATCACCAACATCGATTTATCGGTTGCAACAAGTGGTGAATTCACCTTTCCGGTTATCGGTCCCATCACTTCCCCTTTCGGTTGGCGCGATACCGCTTATCATCGCGGCATTGACATTGACCTGAATAAAGGCGATACGGTTCGTTGTGCATTCGGTGGAATGGTGCGTTTTGCGGGAATGCAGGGCGGATTCGGAAATGTAATTATCGTGCGGCATTACAACGGACTGGAAACGGTTTATGGACATCTTTCGAGAATAAAAGTGCATGCAGGCGATTTGGTAACTACCGGACAATTGATCGGTCTCGGTGGATCAACCGGACATTCGACGGGATCGCATTTGCATTTCGAGGTGCGTTTTCGCGGAGTGGCAATTGACCCGACATTTTTCATTGACTTGAAAACGCATCAACTGATTGCCGATCATGTTTTGCTGGTGCGTACACGCGAGGGTTATGGTGTGCGTTACGAAGGTGTCGAGTTTCATACGGTCGTGCGAGGCGACAGTTATGCGAAAATTGCGCAGCATTATGGAATCAGCATCAAACAATTGAAGGAATACAATGAGTGGGATGGTTATGTTCGGTTGAAAGCGGGAATGAAAGTGCGTGTGCAGCCGGCAGAAATTCCATCTTCCACATTCTAACTAATGCACGATGGAAAATTCCGAGAAGAAAAAAAAGGTTGACGATGGAATCGGTTGGTTGACGCGCCCGCTGTATAATATCATGTTGCTTTCATTGGTCGTTTTATTCACCTTGCAGGAGCGTGGAACGAATTACAGTGATATTTTTCACGTGTTTCTGTTTCTTTGTTTCGGTTTGATTGTTCTGGCGAACGTCTGGAATGTTTTCGATTTTTTCAGGAAACCGAAAAACCCAAGAGAAGAAAATAATTCGGCGTCACAAACGGATGACGAATGAATTCCTGAATTACTTTTGATCCGATGTTCGATCGGATCAATCATCCCGAAGATTTTTTTTCTGCGTTGAAGGATAAACTTTCGCAACCGCTTCCCGGAGAGTCTGCGCAAAACAGGATGACATCCCGTGCACGGATTTCCACCGAAGAATACTTGAAACAGAAACCCAATCACAGGTCGAGTGCGGTTTTCCTTCCGTTATTCCCAAACAACGGAACCATTTATTCGGCATTGATTCGCCGTCCTACCTACGATGGTTTGCACAGCGCGCAACTTGCATTGCCCGGAGGAAAATCGGAAGAGAGCGACAGTTCACTCACATTTACATCGCTGCGCGAAACAAAAGAGGAAGTCGGAATCGATGTGGATGAAAAAAATGTATTGGGAAAACTCTCTCCCGTTTATATTCCTGTCAGTAATTTTTTGGTGCATCCTTTCGTTGGGCAATTGAATCAAAAACCGAATTGGATTCCGGACAGGCACGAAGTGGAAGAAGTGATCGAATTCCCGATTTCCGTTCTGTTTGATCCCGCTGCGAAAGACAGGAAAAGAATCCTTATCGGGAAGAACATGTTCATTGACGCACCCTGTTACATCATCAACGGACAAATTCTCTGGGGCGCCACAGCCATGATCTTTTCCGAACTGGAAATGATTTTGAGAAGCGAATGATTTTCAGGAAAATTTTGTCAGGCTATCTGAAAGAGCCCTACTTGCGTTTGATGTCCACAATCTGATTATCGAAACAGAGGTAATAGACACCCTTGTCGAAATCGCTCAAATCTATTTTTGAACCGAAACCTTTCAGCACCACATTTCCATACGCATCATACATTTCATAAAGCGATTCACCCGACAACGTAATCTGTTTCGAATCGTTCGACTGTGTGAAAGTGAGAACGGGCTTATCGGCAGGAGTATAAGTTACTTCGGGAGTGTATTTCACTTCTTTTCCGAATCCGACTTGTTTCACACGGAATTTATTTTCTCCCGAATGTGGAGTCACCTGGAATGAATAGGGATTTTCTCCCGGTGTTCCAACACCTTGGATTTCTCCAACATAAACCCATTTGTTCCAACGGTATTGTTCAACCACAAATGGAAGCGATCCGGTTTCCCCAGTGGTTGTCCATGTCAATAACCCTGTCGGTGAAATGGAAATGGATTTCGTTTCAAAAGTCGGACGTGGTTTCAACGCTTCGGGATTCAACACTTTCGGTTCGCAGCCATCCTTGTGGAAAATCTGGATTTCAACTTTATCGCCGAGCTTGAAATTGTACGGGGTGAGATCTATCTCAAATGCCGAAGAGGCAACTTCATCAGTGGTGCGGACACCATTCACATAAACTTCGTACGCACAAAAACCAACACCATTTTCATTGAAGGAATTCTGAACATAAATATTCTTGTTCTGATATTTCCCTTCAACGACTAAAGTTTCATTGGCAAACAGGTTTGCGAATGGAAATAAAAAGAGGGCAATAAGGGGAACTATGCTTCTCATATTTATCTTTTAGGCAAGGTTGATTTCTGGTTAGGCGAAATTAACAAGAAACGACCTCCATGTCAAGGTATATTGTAAAAATTTAGGCTTTAATCGCAGCTTATTTGTGTTTCGTCGACGCTTAATTGCGATTTCGGCCTTGTAAATGGGTGAAAATCAGTGCAAATGAATGTGGCGAAGGATGAATGACATGGCCGCGAAAATCAGTATGACTGTCAGCAGTATTTTCCAGATGCCGGTATAATACTTCCGGTTGGTGGGACGATCCCTTTTGTAGGACCAAATGAGGGCAACTGCAAAAATGCAAACGAAAAAAATGGCGAATTCAATCTGTCCTTGCGAAAAATTCATTTGCAAAAATAGCGGAAAAGATCGGTTGGCGGTTGTCGGTGATAAAATGAAATCGCAATTCGTTTTTATTTGGACTTTCCACACAAGCCTCCGTTTGGAACCCGCGCAAAAAAATATCCTCCACGCGTCACTTGCCACTTGTCACCGTCCTTATTCTTGTAAATTTACCTTCGATGCAGAAACGCGTTTTTTTACTTTTCATCTTTTCGATTTGCATTTCATTTTCAGTTTTTGCCGGAAGACTTGAAAAAGGATTCGAGGCGTTGCGCGTTTACAATTATTTCCGCGCACGGGAAATTTTCATTGGTACATTGACCAAACATCCTTCCGCTTCCGGCTACGGATTGGCCATCATTTATTCGCGAACCGACAATCCCTTTCACGATGTGTCACGCGCACACGCAACAATTCTTGTGAGTGTTTGGTCATTCAAGGGCATTACGGCAAAAGAAAAAACCGAATTGGAAAAATTGGGCGTGACGGAAAATAAAATCAATCTCCTCAAGAATTTCATTGACACTTTGGGTTATCGCGACACGGAAAAAAAAGCGAGTGTCAGTGCATGGAATGAATACCTCGATTCGTGGTGTGGATCCGTGCTCGAAAAGGAAGCGATCGCCAACCGAAACGAACTTGCATTCAACGAAGCGCAAACGGCGGGAACGTGGCAAGCCTACAAGGATTTTTCAGATACCTATCCCGATGCGATTCAACACCAGGCGGCATTTTCAATGTATGAACGTTTGCTTTTTGAAACGGAAACGGCCGACAGGAAAATTCCCTCTTTCGAAAAATTCCTGCGCGACCATCCTGAAAACCCATTTTGTCCCAATGCCGAAGATTCGCTTTTCAAGTTGTCCGTTCCCGATCATAATGTTTCGGAATACCATTCGTTCATTTTGAAATATCCCGGCAACAGGAATGTTCCGGATGCATGGAAAAAAATCTATGCATTGTATACTGCCGATGGAAAATCAACCACCATCGCGCAATTCTGGATCGACTATCCCGATTTCCCATTCAAGGAAACCATCAGCGAGGATTTGCGCCTGTCGCTGACGAATTTTTATGCGATCACGCAAAATGGAAAGTGGGGATTCATGGACAGCACCGGCGCCATCAGCATTCCGTGCGCGTACGATTGGGTGGAGGCCTTTTCGGAAGGGGTTGCAGCGGTGGGCATGAATGACAAAAGCGGTTTCATTGGGAAAAACGGGAAATTCTCGATTCCTGCCGAATACGATGAAGTGGAATCGTTCAACAAGGGATTGGCGCAAGTGAAAAAAAACGGGAAGTCGGGATTGACGGATCGCGCGGGACATTTGGTGGTACCGATTGTTTACGACGACATCAGCGATTTTTTTGATGCGCGTGCGATGGTGGTGCGTGATGGCAAATGCGGTTACATCGACATGTTCGGTAGCGAAGTGATTCCCTGCCAATATGAAAAGGCCGGTGATTTTTCGGGTGGATACGCTTACGTTGTCGACAGTTCCAAATATGGATACATCGACCATTCCGGAAAAAAAATAATCGAATGCGAATACCAATGGGTGGAGGATTTCGATCACGGTTCCGCGCGCGTGGAAAAGGACGGGAAGTACGGATTGGTTTCTTCCGATGGAAAATCACTGGTGCCATGCGAATACACTTTCATCTCGCCATTCACCGAAGGCCTTGCGATGATTGTGCAGGATGATAAGTGCGGTTACATTCGCCGCGACGGGAAAATCGTGATTCCCTGCACTTATGATTACGACAAATATCTTTTGGGCGACAATGTGTTCCACAATGGTTGGGTCACGATGAAAAAAAACGGAAAGTGCGGAATGATCGATTCAACCGAAAAAACAATTGTGCCTTTCGAATTCGACGACATTCTCCCTTTCGAAAACGGTTTGGCGCCCGTCAGGAAAAAAGACAAATGGGGAGCCATCGATGCAAAAATAAAATTGGTGATTCCTTATCAATACAATTGGACAACTTCGTTTCAGGATGGATTGGCCATTGTAAAAACCGAAGATGGAATGGGAGTGATCGACACAAAAGGAAAAACAATTGTCCCCAATGAATTCCAGGAAATAAAATACGACAGGAAGTTTTTTTACATGAATGACGGAAACGGTTGGGGCATGATGGACAAAAAGGGGAATTGGATTTTGCCCTGCAAATATTCGAAAATAGAATTCATCACCGGAACAATTCTACGTGTGGAGATGAGCGAAGCCGATAAGTTCGGATATTATAACATTGTGAGTTGCGAATTCA
>CAYMZV010000111.1:0-12116 GCA_964394965.1 uncultured Chryseobacterium sp. | reverse complement strand
GATCAGGACATCCACGACATATTCGGCACCGACGATTCCTTCTTCCGGCAGACAACCGTGATATGCATAAAGACGAATTCCGTTGACAGAGATTTTCCCCATTGAGATGTTTGATGTTTGATATTCGATGTTTGATTGAAAAAAGATTTAAAACAAATCAACAACCAAACATCAACGATCAAAAATTCTTTTCAAGAAAATGTTTCATGCGCCGAAGAACGGTTTCCTTTCCGAGCAATTCCACCATCTCGAATAAAACAGGTCCACCACCCGCTCCACTTATGCACACGCGGAAAAGTTGCATGACACTTCCCGGATTTGTGGAAGTCGCTTCATCCGTTTTTTTGAAGTCGCTTTCCAAATCGGCGGCTGTCCACGAAGAAATTTTTTCGAAAGAATCTTTCACCGCAACAATGAATTTTTTCGAATCGTCGTTCCAGCGTTTCTTGATGACGGCTTCATCATAAACAGTTGGCTCCTCGAAAAAATATTTCCCTTGCTCGTAAATTTCATTGACAAAAAACACTTTCTCTTTCATCAATCGACAAACCTCAACAACAAATTTTGAATTCTGTCCCGGAGTTTCGGGATTGAATCCTGAATTTGCGCAAAGAAGTTCTGCCAATTCAAGATCGGTTTTTTTGCGCAGGTATTGTTGGTTGAACCATTTCGTTTTTTCTGCGTCGAACTTTGCGCCCGACTTGCTCACGCGCTCGAGAGAAAAATCGTTGATCAATTCCTCTTTTGTAAACAATTCCTGATTGCCGCTCGGATGCCATCCCAACAACACCAACATATTCACGAACGCTTCCGGAAAATAGCCGCGCTCGCGATAGCCCGAAGATTTTTCCTTTGAAACCGGATCTTCCCAATCCAACGGAAAAACCGGAAATCCCAAACGGTCACCATCGCGTTTCGAAAGTTTTCCATTTCCATCGGGACGCAACAGCAAAGGCAAATGCGAAAACTGCGGCATCACCTCTTCCCAACCGAGATAACGGTAAAGCAAAACATGCAGCGGCGCAGAAGGCAACCACTCCTCGCCACGTATGACATGCGTGATTTTCATCAGGTAATCGTCCACCACATTTGCCAAATGATATGTCGGCATGCCATCGCTCTTGAATAAAACCTTGTCGTCGAGTTGCGAGGTGTGCACAACCACCCATCCGCGGATGATGTCATGCAAACGCACTTCCTCGTTGCGCGGAATTTTTATCCGCACCACATAATGTTCTCCCGCATCAATTCTTTTTTTCACTTCGTCTTCCGAAAGCGTCAATGAATTTTTCAGATTCTGACGTGTGATGGCGTTGTAGGAAAAACTGTTTTTCATCGCCTCATATTTTTTCCGCTGCTCATCCAATTCCTCTTTCGAATCAAATGCATAATAGGCATGACCGGCATCGATCAATTGTTTTGCATATTGCGCATACATTCCTTTTTCCTTCCGCTCACTCTGGCGATAAGGCGCATGCGGACCATCACCGAAACCAACCCCTTCATTCGGTTCGATGCCGCACCACTTCAAGGATTCGATGATATAATTTTCAGCACCGGGAACAAATCTTTCGGTGTCGGTATCTTCAATGCGCAGAATGAAATCGCCGCCGTTTTTTTTCGCGAACAGATAATTGTACAGCGCCGTACGCACGCCTCCCATGTGAAGCGGGCCCGTTGGACTTGGCGCAAAACGCACTCTTACTTTTCTATTTTCCATAATGCTGCAAAGATAGACTTGAGACTTGAGACGTGAGACATGAGATGAAAAAATCTTCAAAGCATACATTGCATCATTTTCCATGGGGAAAGGATATTTATAAAATTCCGCTTTCTCGCACCACAAGTCTCACGTCTCACATCTATCTTTGTTCAATGCTACTCCTCTCCCCCACCCGCTGGCAAGATTATGAATTGCTTGATTCCGGAAATTTTGAAAAGCTCGAGCGGTTTGGAAATTGTGTTACCATCCGTCCCGAGCCGCAAGCCGTTTGGGACCGCACAATTACCGAAGGGGAATGGATAAAAATGGCGCATGTGAAATTCATTCCGAAAAGTTCCTCTTCGGGCGAATGGAAAAAACTGAAACCTGTTCCCGACCGGTGGAATATCAATTATGAATTGCCGGGAGGAAAAAACATTTCATTTCGCTTGGCATTGACGGCCTTCAAGCACGTCGGTGTTTTTCCGGAACAAGCGGTGAATTGGGATTTCATTTTCAATTCCATTGGAGAAATGAAAACGCCGAAGCCGAAAGTGTTGAATCTTTTCGCGTACACGGGCGGAGCGTCGCTTGCAGCGCGTGCCGCAGGAGCGGATGTGACGCATGTGGATTCGGTGAAGCAGGTGGTGACATGGGCGAATGATAACATGACGCTTTCCAAGTTGGACAATATCCGTTGGCTGGTGGAAGACGCGTTGAAATTCGTAAAGCGCGAACAGCGGCGTGGAAACAAATACAACGGAATCATTTTGGATCCTCCCGCTTATGGTCACGGACCGAACGGCGAAAAATGGAAGCTGGAAGAAAATATAAATGAAATGGTGAAAGCGGTTGTTGAATTGCTGGACGAGCAGGAGCATTTTTTGATTCTCAATGCCTATTCACTCGGATTTTCAGCAATGATATTGGAAAATCTTTTTCCCAAGATGAAAAAATCCAAATTGGAAACGGGAGAATTGTTCTTGAAAGCGAAGTATGGAAATGTTTTGCCGCTGGGAGTTTTCGGGAGATTGAAGAGTTTGTAATTTTATTTATTGGCAAAAATAAAAAGATGCGCGTCCGACAGCTGGATGGAATAAGATGTATTGCCATTCTCAGCGTCATCGCCGGGCATTGGATCGCGCTGAATTCACAAAACAGTTTCATAAAAAATTTCCCGTGGACGAACGGAGTAATCCTGTTTTTTGTTTTAAGCGGATTTTTGATAACGGACATTTTACTCTCGCTAAAGGAAAAAATGGAGACCGGCGAAACCTCCCTCAAAAAGGCGCTGGTTACTTTTTACTTCCGCCGCATCCTGCGAATTTTTCCCGTCTATTTTCTCACGATTCTCCTGCTTCACTTTATCCGTTTCAAAAACATTGATGAACTTTTGCCATGGCTCGCCAGTTTCAGTACAAACATCCTAATGGCAAAAAGCGGGAATTACCTCGGCGAATTCACCCATTTTTGGTCGTTGGCGATTGAGGAACAATTTTATCTCTTTTGGCCATTTCTCATTTTATTGGTAAACAGAAAATATCTTTTAAAAGGGATTTGTTTGGTCGCACTCTTAGCCATATTATCGAAGAACGGGCTTTTTTTCATTTTTCATTTTCATTGGATGTTTGCCTGTTATTTTACAACAAGCCTTCTTTTTCCACTTGCCGCCGGAGCGTTGATTGCGTATTACAAACGATACAATACAAATGTGTTTGAGAATATTTTATGCAACACAATTCTTTTTTATCTAAGCGGAATAATTTATTTTCTTCTCTTTTCAATTTGCAAACTCTTTGCGTTCGACAAACTGATTTTTATTTTTGATGAATATGTTTTTTCCGTTTTTGCATTGTTCTTTGTTGCCAGAGCGTCATCGTCAGGATTCAAATCATTCGGTCGATGGCTCTTGGAAAACAAACCTGTTGTTTATGTCGGCATGCTGTCATACGGACTTTATGTTTACCATATGTTCATGTACTCGCTCTTGAATTATCTGGCGCCGAAATGGAATTTGCACGTCGTTTCCGATTACCAACTATGGTTGTATTGGTTTGAGATGCTTTTGCTGATTGCCTCCGCCTCTTATTTCCTGATAGAAAAACCAATTAACGTTCTGAAAAAATATCGTCCCTATTAGTTTTTCAAGCTTCGAAATTTCCATGCCGCTTACTTTGAATGCGGATTTGGTTTTAACCCGCGCATAGTTTATCTGAATTCGCTCGCTAGAAATTAAGGGGGTTTCGTATATTTTCGGGTTCATTTCGTATTTCGTACAACTCGCGTATGGAATGTGGCTGCGGCAAACATCTTTTAACAAACAATTACAATGGAAAACCGTAACAATCATAGGGAATTCCGTTATTAATGAACTAAATTTGTTTCAAGGGAAATTCATTGGAATCTTTTAAGTGCAAATGGAAAATTTCGGAAACAGTTATGATACGCTGATCGGTAAACTCGACGAGTTCATCAGGAAGTATTATAAAAACCAACTCATCCGCGGGATACTTTACGCAGTGGGAATTCTTGTGAGCGGATTTTTGGTGATGACCGTTCTCGAATATTTTGCGCATTTCGATACGATTGTCAGAACCATACTGTTCTGGAGTTTCATTGTGGCAACGGCAACCGTTCTCTCCCGATTCGTTTTCATTCCCATTTTCAAGCTCAACCGCATCGGAAAAATAATTTCACACGACGCAGCGGCGAGCATCATCGGAAAACATTTTGCCAATGTGCAGGATAAGCTGCTCAACGTTTTGCAATTGCGTCGGACGGAAACCGCAGGGGGAACATCGCCCGCGTTGATTCAGGCGAGCATTGACCAGAAAATACGCGAACTCAAACCCGTTCCATTTTCTTCCGCCATTGATTTCCGACAGAACAGGAAATATGCGAAGTACACACTGATTCCATTGCTGATCATTGTCGTGATTGTTTTCACCAATGCGGGAATCATTACCGAAAGCACGAATCGCCTTGTTCATCCCGGAGAATTTTTCAACGATGCACCGTTCAAGTTCATTGTCAACGGAAATCAGTCGCTGAAAGCCATCGAGAACGAGGATTTTCCGATTGAGGTGAAGCTGGAGGGAAAGGAAATTCCGGAAAGCGTTACCATCCTTGTCGATGGAAACGAATACAAGTTGAATCGCGAAAACACAATCAATTTCAATTACACATTCCGCAACATCCAGAAATCAAAAACATTCCGTCTCTCGGCCGATGGATTCACCTCGCAGGAATTTTCCCTCGATGTTTTGCCCAATCCGATCGTCTTGAATTTCGATGTGGAATTGCATTACCCGAAATACACGAAGAAAAAAGATGAATCGCTGAAAAATACCGGCGATTTGGTTGTTCCCTGTGGAACAAGCATTTCCTGGAAGTTCAACACACGCGCAACAAAAAAATTCCTTTTTTCATTCACCGACACCGCATTCGCATTGAATCCGGTTGCCGATAACGCCTTTTCATTCACGCGCCGTTTTCTCGAAAGCAAGAATTATTCGTTGCACACCTCGAATGAATTCATGAAAAGCAAGGATTCCATCCGTTACAGCATCAACGTCATTCCCGACCTCTATCCCGCCATTTCCATTGACGAAAAACAGGATTCCGTTTCACGGCTCAAGCTTTATTTTACAGGCGAAGTGAAAGACGATTACGGATTTACAAAACTCGCTTTCGTTTATCATGTGCTCGACAAAAAGGATACTGCAGGAAAAGACATTCCGGAAAAAACAATTACGGAAAATATTCCCGTAAGCAATTCCCTCCAGCGCGACCAGTTTTATTATTACTGGGACCTTTCCCGTCTCGGTGTTGAAGCCGGCGACCAAGTGGAATATTATTTTGAAGTGTGGGACAATGACGGTGTTCATGGATCAAAATCCACCCGCTCTCAAAAAATGGTTTATCACGCGCCGACGAAAGAGGAATTGAAAGACCAGAATAATGTCAACAATAAAAAGACGGAAGACGATCTGCAGGCGAGTCTTGCGCAATCCCAGGCTTTGCAAAAAGACATTGAGGACATGTACAAAAAGATGATGGAGAAAAAATCGTTGAGTTGGGAAGACAAGAAAAAAATCGAGGATCTGAAAAACCGGCAGAAAGATTTGCAGGATAAAATCGATAAGCTCAAGCAGGAGCAATCGCAGAATGCACAACAGCAATCCGAATTCCAGCCGAATGATCCCGATGCAGCGCAAAAGCAAGAGGAAATCCAAAAACTTTTCGATCAGTTGGCTACCGAAGACATGAAAAAGATGTTGGCGCAGCTCGATCAGCTTTTGCAGAATGCCGACAAGGACAAGACACAAAAGGCGCTCGATCAGATGAAGCAGGAAAACAAGGACGAGCAAAAAGATTTGGATCGCACACTCAATCTTTTCCGCGACATGCAGGTGCAACAGAAATTGGATGACGCAATCAAGAACCTGAATGACTTGCAGAAACAGCAGGATTCATTGGCGAGCCAATCTGCAAACACAAAAAATCCTTCGAAAGAGCAGCAGAAGGACATGAAAAACAAACAGGATTCGCTGAACAAAAAATTCCAGGAGTTCCGTCAGGACATGGACAAGATCGAAGACGAGAATGCCAAGTTGGATGAACCGCACAATCTTCCGAACACCGACTTGAAAGAACTCCAGATTCAGCAAAAGCAACAGGAAGGAACGCAGAACCTGAATGAAGGCTCTCCGAAAAAAGCGTCGCCATCTCAAAAAAACGCAGCGGACCAGATGAGTGAACTTTCGCAGCAGCTTCAGCAGGCGCAGCAGGAAATGAATGAAGAGCAACAATCGGAAGACATGCAGGCGATCAAACAATTGCTCAGTAACCTTCTTCAACTTTCATTCGATCAGGAAGCGTTGATGCAGGATGTGAAAAGTACAAGTGTGAATGATCCGAAATATCCCGATCTCGCCCGCGAGCAAAAAAAATTACGCGATGATTCCAAAATGATTGAAGACAGTTTGTTGGCGTTGAGCAAAAGGAATCCGCAGATTTCTCCCGCAGTCAACAAATCCATTACCGATATCAACATGAACATGGACCGTTCCATGCAGGCGCTTGGCGATCGCAATACCGCTGAAGCGCAAAATCGGGAACAGCAATCGATGAAATCAATCAATGACCTTGCCTTGATGTTGAATGAATCGCTGGAGAATATGATGCAGCAGGCCAATGCAAAAAGCCAGGCAAAATGTTCGGGAGGAAAATGCAACAAGCCGGGCAACGGAAAGAAAAACAAACCAGGCATGTCCAGTCTGCGTCAAATGCAACAAAGCCTCAATCAGCAGATGCAGCAAATGCAACAGAATGGCCAGTCAGGACAAAATGCGGAGCAGCTTGCAAAACTTGCCGCCCAACAGGAGTTCATTCGCCGTATGCTTGAGGAATCAATGAAAGCGGGAAAAGAAGGCGAAGGAGGACCCGATCCGGGTGGACAAACGCAAGCGAAGATGGAGCAAACCGAAAGTGATCTGGTCAATAAGCAGATTACGGCGGAAACGCTAAAACGCCAGCAAGACATTCTGGACAAAATGCTGGAATACGAAAAGGCGGAGCAGCAGAAGGAAATGGATGAACAGCGCCAATCAAATGAAGCAAAAAATCAACAGGAGAGTAACCCTGCGGGTTTTTCGGAGTATAACAGTCAGAAACAGAAAGAAGCCGAATTGCTCAAAACCGTTCCCCCGGCCCTTTCGCCGTTTTATAAGAGTAAGGTCAATACTTATTTCAACGGCGTGGAGCAAAAATGACCCAGTATTTGAAATGACTCATGCAGAAGAAATGATTCGGGAGCAAAAAATATCGTTCCCATCCGTCGCCGACAATATCGGACTTGTAGAAAAGCTGATCAACGAGATCTGTTCAGCCTATGGGATTTCCGAGGACTATTATGGAAATATTCTTGTTGCGGTAACAGAAGCTGTGAACAATGCCATTCAGCACGGCAATAAATTGGATCCAGGTAAAAAAGTGGACTTGGCTTTTCTTGCCAAGGAAAAATACCTTTCGTTTGAAGTTTCCGACCAAGGCCAAGGTTTCAATTTCAAGGATCTCCCCGATCCTACCAATCCAGAGAATCTGGAAAAGCCGAATGGCCGTGGAGTTTTTCTCATGCGACATTTGGCCGATGATGTTGAATATTCTGACAACGGAAGAACGGTTCACCTTAATTTTCACATTTCGGAAAATTAATGGCTTCGCAAAAAGCAGAAATCCTCTTTTATAAAGAGAACGTTCGTTTTATTCTCCGCAACAAATCCGAAATTTCAAAGTGGTTGATTTCCATTGCAAAAAAGCATGGGAAAAAAATAACGTCTCTCCATTACATTTTCGTAAACGATAAATTCTTGCTGGGAATGAACCGTAAATTTTTGCGGCATGATACATTTACCGATATCATCACTTTCGATTATTCCGAAGAATCTAAAAGCAATAATTCCATTAATGGGGAAATTTACATCAGCATTGAACGCGTGAATGAGAATGCACTCAAATTCGGCAAAACCGAAAAAGAGGAGTTGCATCGTGTTATGGCACACGGATTGCTTCATCTCTGTGGCTTCAATGACAAGTCAGTGAAAGACAAAAAGCACATGCGGAGCCAAGAAGAAATTGCTTTAGATTTACGACAATTCTAACGTTAACACACATGAAAAACATTCTTACCACCCTGCTCCTTTTCGTTGGACTTGCCGCTTTTGCACAAACTGCGCAACAGGCCAACACAAGCACTAACCAGACGGCGACGACCGCACTCAGCCCGAAAGCAAAATCGCTTTGCAAGACTTGGTCATTGACGAAAACTGAAAATTTTGGCGACCAACACAATCCAACCGATGCGCAAAAGAAAGACCAGATCATTCTAATGGAAACCGGACGTTATCGTATGATCATGGACGGTGTTGCACAAGGTGGGACTTGGACACTTGATAAGTCAAATACATTGCTTACTTTGACCAAAGACGACGGAACAATCATTAAATTGAAAGTTTTGGAATCAACCGACACCACACTAAAAGTCGACTACCGCGATGCCGACGATATTCACAATATATTATACTATACAGCGTCTTGAGTAGAGTGAAGAAACATCAGGGTTGAAAGCCGCTCCTTCTGGGGCGGCTTTTTGATTGTCTAAAGCTTCATACCTTTGAGTTCATTCCAAAACGATGTTACAAGAATATGATGTTATAGTTGTTGGGGCAGGTCATGCCGGGTGCGAAGCGGCAGCAGCTGCGGCAAATCTTGGCTCCAAGGTTTTGCTTATCACTATGAATATGCAAACGATCGCACAGATGAGCTGTAACCCAGCCATGGGTGGTGTTGCGAAAGGGCAAATTGTCCGCGAAATAGATGCGCTCGGAGGTTATTCGGGTATTGTTTCCGATAAGACCGCTATACAGTTTCGCATGCTTAACAGGTCAAAAGGTCCTGCCATGTGGAGCCCACGTGTACAAAGCGACAGATGGCGTTTTGCCGAAGAATGGAGACTGATGTTGGAGCAAACGCCCAATGTTGACTTTTGGCAAGACATGGTTAAGGGTTTATTGATAGAAGGAAATAAGGTGTGCGGTGTTGTTACTGGAATGGGGAAAGAGGTTCGTGCCAAAGCGGTCGTTCTTACCAATGGGACTTTTTTAAACGGGATCATTCATATTGGCGAAAAACAGTTTGGTGGGGGAAGAACAGGAGAAACGGCTTCAATTGGCATTACTGAACAGCTGATCTCTTTGGGATTTGAAAGCGGTAGAATGAAAACAGGAACACCTCCGCGCGTGGATGGCCGCTCACTCGACTATTCCAAAATGGAGGAGCAGGCAGGAGATGAAAACCCGCGCAAGTTTTCTTATTCAAGTATAACAAAACCGCTCTCCAATCAACGCTCTTGCTTTATTACATATACTAACGAAGAGGTTCATGACATACTTCGTACTGGGTTTGAAAAGTCTCCGATGTTTACGGGAAGGATTCAAGGCCTTGGACCACGCTATTGTCCTTCAATTGAAGATAAGATCAATCGCTTTGCGGATAAGAATCGGCACCAAATATTTGTCGAACCTGAGGGGTGGAATACTATTGAGGTTTATGTCAATGGATTTTCAACATCTCTTCCCGAAGAAGTTCAAATCAAAGCTTTGCGTAAGATTGTAGGTTTTGAGAATGTTAAGATGTTTCGTCCGGGTTATGCAATTGAGTATGATTATTTCCCGCCCGTCCAGCTGGACTCAACTTTACAGACCAAACGCATCGAGAATCTTTATTTTGCTGGACAAATTAATGGAACTACGGGTTACGAAGAGGCGGCTTGTCAAGGTTTGATTGCTGGGATTAACGCCTATCTCAAAATCAATAATCGAGAGCCTTTTGTGCTTTCGAGGTCTGAAGCTTATATCGGTGTTTTAATTGACGACCTTGTTACAAAGGGAACCGATGAGCCCTATAGGATGTTCACCTCCAGGGCCGAATACAGAATCCTTCTGCGGCAGGATAATGCAGATATTCGACTTACTCCTCGTGCTTATGAGATGGGGTTGGCATCAAAGGGTCGGTTTGATCGAGTTCAGGAAAAGCTCAGGAATGTTCAAGATATCATTCATTTTTTTAAGACTGAGAGCATTTCTCCAGATGCAATTAACCCTTTACTTTCTGGAATAGGATCGCCACAAGTTTCGCAAAGTGTCAAAATGTTCTCTGTTCTTGCCAGACCAGGAGTTTATGTCAACGACTTCGGTAGAGTAAGCCATTCGGTTAAAGAGTTTCTTTCAAGATTTGCTATTGAGGATATTGATGAAGCTGAAATTCTGATGAAATACGAAGGCTATATCGAGCGGGAAAGTGAGGTCGCTGACAAAATCGCTCGTTTGGACCATATCACACTTGAAAGTGATTTGAACTACCACCAACTGACTTCATTGTCTTCTGAAGCCAGAGAGAAGCTGACGAAAATCCGACCGTCAACTCTAGGACAAGCATCTCGAATTAGTGGCATTAACCCATCGGACATTTCTGTTTTGATGGTCTATTTAGGGCGATAATTATCCTAACTCTACAATTCAAGCCGAGACCCTAAGTCTCGGCTTTTTTGTTTCATGTTTCACGTGAAACCCAACTACGCTTTTAACCATGACTTATTTACCAATTAATATGTATTACAGCCATAAAACCGATTTTATATTGAATTATATTATTGTAAACACTTAAAGTACAATAGATTATATATGATCAAAACACTTCTAAACATATAATAATATTGTATAATATGTTTCACGTGGAACAAAAACAAAATGTGGAAAATATGTGCATAAAAAAACCAAAATAAAATACAAAAAACATTGATTATCAATATATTTGATTATAATTAAAAATCAAAAAAGTGAAAAAAGAAGAAAATCTCTTTAAGATAGAAAAGTGTCCAATTTGTGGCGAAAAGGAGCAAAGACCATTCATTTCTTGCAAAGACAACACCGTTTCAAAGTCTAACTTTGATATTGTGGAATGCTCCGGTTGTGGATTTGCATTTACAAGTCCAAGGCCGCTGGAGGAAAATCTGGGGAAATACTACGAATCCGAAGAATACATCTCGCACTCAAATACTTCAAAAGGAATTGTAAGCCGACTTTACCAAAGAGTTCGGAAACATACATTGGGGAAAAAGCGTCAGCTCATAAATCAAGAAAGCAAAAAAGGAAGCCTTTTGGATATTGGATGTGGAACAGGGGAGTTTCTAAATACAATGAAAGGCGATGGCTGGAAAACATTGGGAATAGAGCCAAGTCCGTCGGCGAGAAAACAATGCGAGGAGAATTATAGATTGGATGTCCGCGATGAAAAAGAGCTTTCGAATATTGAAGGAAAAGGCTTTGATGTAATTACCATGTGGCACGTCATGGAACACGTTCCCAATTTACGAGACCGCGTTGAAAAACTGAAAGAACTATTAAAGGACGATGGCGTTTTGGTTGTTGCGGTTCCAAATAGAAACTCACACGATGCAAAACATTACCAGGAAAATTGGGCGGCTTATGATGTTCCCCGACACCTTTGGCATTTTCGTGCACAAGACATGCGCAAGCTTATGGATCAATTTGGATTTGAAGTGAAACAAATCCTTCCGATGAAATTCGACAGCTATTATGTTTCGATGCTCAGTGAAAAATATAAAACCGGAAAAAACAACTTGTTCTCTGCCGTTTGGCGTGGATGGATTTCAAATCGTAAAGCGGGGAAAGAAGGCGCATCAAGCTTGATTTATATCATTCGCCACAAAAAATAAAATCATGAGAGCCTTCTTTACCATCCTAATGCTTGTCGTTTCAAACTCGTTCATGACTATGGCCTGGTATGGACATCTCAAGTTCAAGGAATGGGGTTGGTTTCCAAAATACGGATT
>CAYMZV010000110.1:0-12141 GCA_964394965.1 uncultured Chryseobacterium sp. | reverse complement strand
GGTTTCATGTGGCATCTGTCCGAATTTCATTTTCAGATAAGGGAAAATGACGAATCCGAAAAAGACGCAGAAATAATAAAGCGGCCATATCCGCAATGCCCGTCGCACATAAAATTTCCCGACATGGATTTTACCCGTGATTTCCTTTTCCTTCAATAAAAGATACGAGATCAGGAATCCGCTCAACACGAAAAAAAAACTTACTCCGATATCCCCATCTGAAAAAAGCCTGACCTTGAAAAACCCGTACCACGTTTCATTTTTTATCGCAGGATAATCGGTCGGGAAAATGTGTGAGCAGAAAACAATCAGGAAGGAAAAGAAACGCAGTCCGTCAAGCTCAGGAAAAAAAATCTTATGCTTTTCTAATTTGTCCATAACCGAGCCATCGATCTGCTAACTGAAAATCATTTAATTGTTAAATCCAATCTTCTCCTTTGCAAGAAACGCCACCAATTTTTGAAGCGCGCGCGCACGATGGCTCACCGTATTTTTTTCATCCAGCTGCATTTCAGCAAATGATTTCGAAAACCCATCCGGCTGAAAAATCGGATCATACCCGAATCCATGATCTCCCTTTTTCCCTTCGAGGATTTTCCCTTCCACGATCCCTTCAAATAATTTTTCCTCATTTCCATTGACAAAAGCGATCACCGTACGGAAGTGCGCCCTTCTGTCGGCAACTCCTTTCAATTCGGAAAGCACTTTTTCCATATTCGCATCCGCATTTTTTTCTTCGCCCGCATAACGCGCGGAATAAACACCGGGCTTTCCTCCCAACGCAATTATTTCAAGTCCCGTATCATCGGCAAAGCAGGGACGTCCGGAAAGTGCTGCAACAAAACGCGCTTTCTGCAAGGCATTTCCTTCGAGCGTATCACTTGTTTCCGGAAGTTCGCCGGTAATTGAAAGCGAATCCGTTCCGATGATCCTGATGGGAGCAGGCATGAGCACAGAAATTTCCAGCAGTTTATTTTTATTTTGGCTTGCGAAGATAATTTCCATTGGAATATCAATCAGGATTAGTTGCTAACTTAGTCATTATTTATGATGCCAAAAGCGCCCTCAAAAAACGTGAAGATAGATATCATGATTATCGGTGCCCAGAAAGCGGGTACCACTTCCATCAAAAATTATATGGGAGAGCATCCGGAACTGCAAACGCATCTTCAAAAGGAATTCGGTTATTTCTGGGATGACAGTGAGTTCGCTAAGGGTTTTGATGCAGCATGGAAAAAATATTTTTACAAAAGTTCACCCACAAAAAAAAATGTTGCCAAAAGTTCTTTGCTCTATACCAGTAAAAAAGGCCTGCTCCGATTAAAGGAACATAACCCAGACTGCAAAATAGTTCTTCTTTTGCGCAATCCTGTCGAGCGAACCTACTCCGCTTACCAGATGGAACACAATTACGGTTCACTGAAAAACAATTTCGGCGAAATGAAAGAAGTGATCGCAAATGGCAACAACAAGAATCATGATTGGAAATTCGACATTTTGGTGGGCATGAGCCTTTATCATCAACACCTTGCCATGCTTTGGGAAATTTTCCCGAAAGAACAGGTGCTTGTCCAGTTGTACGAAGACCTCAAAGACGATCCTGCCACGTTATGCAGAAAACTTTTTATCGATTGCAAGGTGGATCCGTCATTCGTGCCTGACCTTTCAAAAAAATACAACATCACACAGGAAGTGCAATCACATTTGTATTCACGCCTGATACGCAGATTATTGAAGAACAGGAATCCGATTAAAAAAGTGGCTCGTCTTGTTTTGCCCAACAATGCCGATTATAGAGTGGGTGAAGCGTTGCGCAACATCAACAAGACAAAAAAAACTCCGGCGGGAATGTCAATGGAAATGCGCTCTTTCCTGACGGATTATTTCAAACCCTTCAATGTTGAACTTGAAAAAATGATCGGTCGCGATCTCTCGAATTGGAACAAATAAAAAAAATAGAATATGAAATCGGTCCCGAAAAAAAACTTCGTCTCGGGCTGGGCGAACTGGGTCGATACGGTGAGCTGCTGTATTTTTTCACTTGGCGCGACATCAAGGTAAAATACAAACAGACTTTTCTGGGATTTCTCTGGGCCGTTTTGCAACCGTTGCTCATGACGGTGGTTTTTACATTGGCATTTGCAAATTACCAGCCGCATGGAAATATCCCTTATCCGCTTTTCATTTGCTCCGGTTTCATTCTCTGGAATATTTTCGCTTCGGGAATTTCATCTGCGGGAAACAGTATGGTTTCAAACGCGAACATCATCAAGAAAATATATTTCCCCCGACTGATCATTCCGGTTTCTTCCGTTCTCGTTGCACTTTTCGATTTTGCAATGACGATCCCTTTACTCGTCGCACTTTTGATTTATTATAAGATATGTCCCTCACTCGTGCACATCTGGATGTTGCCCGCCGGAATTTTACTCGCGATCATTTCCACTCTCGGTCCAGGATGTTTGCTCGCGGCACTGAATGTGAAATACCGCGATTTCAGGTATGTCATTCCATTCGTGGTGCAATTCCTAATGTTCACCACCCTGTTCATTTTTCCGCAAAACCTGAATCATGCAGGATGGCTCAAGGAAATTTTCGCCTTGAACCCGATGGCAGGAGCGATTGCCCTTTTCCGCGGATTCATTACGGGCGAAGAAGTTGATTTTGCACTGTGCGGAATCAGTTGCATTTCCGCCGTCGTATTTTTCCTTCTGGGAATTTTCGTTTTCAGAAAAACAGAATCGTATTTCGCTGACCTCGCCTGACCATGAAACCCATTCTGGAAATCAAATCCGTTTCAAAAAAATTCCGTCTCAGGCACGAACAGACGTCTTACCTGAGCCTGCGCGATTCGATTGCAGGAATGTTCAGGAGAAATAATTCGGAAACCGAAATTTTCAATGCGCTGCAGGATGTCAGCTTCGATGTGATGGCGGGCGAATCGTTGGGAATCATTGGCAGAAACGGTGCGGGGAAATCGACCCTGCTGAAAATACTTTCCAGAATCACGCCACCCACATCGGGAAGCATTACGGTGCGTGGCCGGATTGCAAGTTTGCTTGAAGTGGGAACCGGCTTCCACATGGAATTGACAGGAAGGGAAAATATTTTCTTCAACGGTTCCATACTCGGCATGAAACGCGCGGAGATAAAAGCGAAATTCGATGAGATCGTTGATTTTGCAGGAACGGAAAAATTCCTGGACACTCCGTTGAAACATTATTCGAGCGGCATGCAACTTCGGCTTGCATTCGCAGTGGCCGCTTTTCTCGAACCGGAAATCATGATCATTGACGAAGTGCTTGCAGTGGGTGATGCGGAATTCCAAAAAAAATGTCTCGGGAAAATGGAAAGTGTCAGCAAAAGCGGTCGCACCATTCTTTTTGTAAGCCACAGTTTGTCTTCCGTAAAACAACTTTGTTCGAAAGGCCTGCTGCTCGAAAATGGACGGGTGACATTTTCAGGAACGAGTGATGACACGATTGACAAATACATCACGAACAACAGGAATCTCGGCATCAACACCATTTTCAGGAAAAAAAGTCCGGAGGGAAAAGATGTCGAATTGATTTACGCCGATGTAACTGATATCGATGGCAACCAGAAAGAACAATTTGAGATTTCCGAAGAGATCGTTTTCAATTTCACCATCAATTGCCTGAAAGTCGCGCCTTATTCAGCGGGATACATTGTCATCAAAAACATTCAGGAAGAAATCATCATTGAAACGGATACTTTCGATTACCTGCCGAATTGCTTTGAAAAAATGGAAGTGGGAATCAACCGGTTCCGTGTGAAATTGGATCCGCATATTCTCGCCCATGGCAATTACATCCTATATTTATCCTTCGCTTCAAATCTTTCGCCCGGTTTCAAATTGGATATTCCCGGTGACATCCTGAATTTTTCGGTCATCGATACCATCACCAAACGGGGTCACAGAAGATCTTCCAAAACAAGTCATCTCTTAAAGTGGGAAAAACAAAATGCTGTCAAATAAGTCAATACTGATTACAGGTGGAACAGGTTCCTTGGGAAAGGAATTGACAAGAACCATTCTCCAAAAATGGCCCGATGTAAAACGCCTTGTCATTTTTTCCAGGGATGAGCAGAAACAATTTCAGATGGAGCAGGAATTCCCTGATGCAAAATATCCATCCATCCGCTTTTTCATTGGGGATGTGCGTGACCTGGAACGCTTGAAAAGGGCTTTCACCGGAATCGATTATGTCATTCACACGGCTGCAATGAAACATGTTCATATTGCGGAATACAATCCGGATGAATGTGTCAAGACAAATATCGGCGGGGCGCAAAATGTGATCAAGGCCGCGCTGGATTCCAATGTCAGTAAAGTGGTTGCACTTTCCACCGACAAGGCATGCGCCCCCATCAATCTTTACGGCGCCACCAAACTGACTTCGGATAAATTATTCATTGCTGCAAACAATATCAAGGGAACACGCGACTTGAAATTTTCCGTTGTGCGTTATGGTAATGTAATGGGTTCGAACGGTTCGGTCATTCCATTTTTTCTCGAAAAGAAAAAGTCGGGCGTGTTGCCGATTACGGATGCAACCATGACACGATTCAACATTTCATTGCGCGAAGGTGTGAACATGGTTTTGCATGCGCTTGAACACGCGTGGGGCGGTGAACTTTTTGTTCCGAAAATCCCTTCGTTCAAAATCACCGATCTTGCAAAAGCGGTGGGGCCGGAATGTGAACATAAAATCATCGGCATTCGCGCTGGAGAAAAAATCCACGAGGAAATGATCACGAGCTCCGATTCGTTCACCACCTATGATTTGGGGAAATATTATGTCATCCTTCCCCAAGTTCCCATTTGGAAACTGAATGATTACATCAAGCATTTCAATGCGAAACCGGTGCCTCTTGGATTCAATTATTCTTCCTTCAACAATGCAGAATGGGAAACGGTCGAGAGCCTGCGGAAATTGATTGTGGAAAATGTGGACCCTTCGTTCAAGGTTTAGCATTCGAGCAATCACATCCCATTGGCAATTCCACTCTAGGAAAAATTCTTGGTTTTTGAAATGAAAGCGAAACTACTGACAACCCTTAGCGAAGAAGAAGCAACTGGCTACAAACAGTCATCGTTTTACCTGAATTGCGTTTTATCCTCTTTCCGATTTACCGATAACAGCATTGCCTATTACGATGACTATTTCAATCGTGAATATTCGAATCATTCCATTGTTGTTTTCGACGACCTGAAAAATCCCGTACTCGCACTCTACTCCTTTTCGAAACTCCCGCTTTTTTCAAATTTCGATTTGCCCGTTTCGATCATTGAAGGATCGTTCACCGACAACATTCAAAAACAAAAGGCATACAAGGAACTGCTTGTCAAATTGAACGAAACACTTTCGCAGAACAATTTCGAAAAGATAAAATTCTACAATAACGATTTCCTGTTCGCCGAATATTATTCCAACATCGATTCGGTACAAATCGAATACAACAGTTATGTCGATTTGGCTTTGCCGGAGGAAATGATCAAGACCAACATCCGCAAAAGTTATAAATCGCTGGTGAATTGGGGAGAAAAAAACCTGGACATCAACATCATCGATCACACGAATCCCGACCATAAAAAATTCATGGAGTTCAAGGAATTTCACATTGCAACGGCAGGACGGAAAACCAGAAGCGATAAAAGTTGGGACCTGCAATTCGAATCCATAAAAAGGAATGAGGGTTTTCTGGTAACCGGACATTTATCAGGCAAACCGGTTTCAGGTTCGTTGATATTGCATGGGAAAAAAGAGGCGTATTATGCAGTTGGCGTTTACGACCGCGAATTGATGTCGCAAAACATTGCCGTTGGACATTACAATATCTTATGTTCGATTTACCAGGCAAAAAAAATCGGATTGGATATCCTCCATCTTGGATTCACCGGTAAGGCTTCCGAAGAAAAAGAAAAAAACATTTTCAAATTCAAGGCCGGATTCACGAACACGTTGAATGTACTGACACACACCATTTGCAATCTTACACATCAATAAGACAGAATGTTCATTGATGAATTGCCATTTCAAAAACCACAAAAAATAATTTTCCGGTCTTGAAGGAGCCAAGCGACAATTCCAGTTTCGACAAATTCATATTGGGCACGGCACAATTGGGGCTTGATTATGGAATCAACAATCGACATGGAAAACCTTCACACAAAGAGGCGCATGCGATTCTGGAAGCGGCAAAAAAAAACGGGATAAAAACACTTGACACAGCCCAAGCGTATGGCGATTCGATAAATATCATTGGGGAATTCCAAAAAACAAATGCACCGTTCAACATCATCACAAAAATCATTTGTTCTGAAATTCCCGATAAGGAAAAATATATCCTTGAATTGCTGGAGAAATTGAACATCCGAAAATTCGAAGCGGTACTGTTTCACAGGTTCACGGATTTGTTGCAAGACAAAAAATCACTTTCGGTTTTGTCGCGATTAAGGGAAAAGGGACTCATCGAGAATATCGGTGTGTCGATTTATACCAATGAAGAACTGTTGCTGTCTTCCGCCTTCCCCGACATCGGCCTGATCCAATTGCCGTTCAATTTGCTTGACAATTATTCATTGCGGTTCGAAGGGATCCGCAAAGCGATTCAAAACAAAAAGAAGCTTCATGCACGTTCCATTTTCCTTCAGGGATTATTTTTCATGTCCGAAGAAAGTTTACCGGAATTCTTACAGCCGCTGAAACCCTACCTGAACCGATTGCATGAAATTGCGGAAGGGCAAAATATGACCTTGAATGAATTGGCCGTTAAATATGTATTGCAGATCGGTGAAATTTCCGGCGTATTGTTCGGCATTGATTCCATTGGGCAATTGGAAAAAAATATTTCTTATGCCAATTCCATATCTTTAAGTCAACCGGTTATCAACGACATCAATTCAATTCATGTCGATGTTCCCGAACTTCTAAATCCTGTCAACTGGAAATGAAAATCGTTGCCGTAACACAAGCCCGTTTTGGTTCATCGAGATTGCCGGGGAAAATCCTGAAGAAAATCAATGGGGAAACACTTCTTTCCATTCATCTCAAACGTGCACTGCAATCAAATCTCATTGACAAATTGATTGTGGCAACAACCGATGAACCCGAGTCTGATGAAATATGCGCCATTGCCAGGCATACCGGCGCATCCTGTTACAAGGGATCAATGGATGATGTACTCGACCGTTTTTATCAAGCCGTAAAAAATGAAAAGGCGAATTTCATAGTAAGGATCACATCGGATTGTCCGCTGATTGATCCAGAACTCATGGATGATGTCATTCGGTTCACGATAAACAACAAGTTGGATTATTGTACAAATGCATTGAGTGAAACTTTTCCTGACGGTGTGGATGTGGAAGTGTTTACATTCAATGCCCTGGAAATTGCATGGAAAGAAGCGAAAATGAATTCCGAAAGGGAACACGTCACCCCTTTCATCTGGAAAAATTCATCCATAAAAAATGGCTCCCGTTTTAAATCCGAACATTTCCGCTATGAAAAGGATTACAGTAAAATCCGGATCACGGTGGATGAGGAAGCCGATCTTATTCTACTTGAAAAATTAGTCAGTACATTGGGAAGTGATAAGCCGTGGTTGGACTATGCGGATTACATTCTTGCACATCCCGATTTGATGGCTTTGAATTCCAAGGCGATCCGCAATGAGGGTTATAGAAAATCACTGGAAAATGACTGAAATCAAATTGAGAATCATTTCGGATTTTACAAAATCGGATCAGCATCGGTCTGTCATACACGATTTGATTCCTGGCGGTGCGCATACCTATTAAAAAGGCGATGATCAATTTCCGCAATTGTCGCCCGCAGCAATTTCACACGGCAAGGGCGCTTACGTTTGGGACATTGATGGAAATGAATTTCTCGATTGCTCAATGGGACTTACGTCGGTGGGACTCGGACATGCGTATGAACCGGTGTTGGAAAAAGTGAAAAAGGAATTGGACAAGGGCGTGAATTTTCAGCGGCCTTCGGTTTTGGAAAGGGAAATGGCAGAAAAATTCCTTTCGTTGATACCGCAACATGATATGGTGAAGTTTGCCAAGAATGGCTCCATCGTCACAACAGCGGCGGTTAAGTTGGCGAGGGCAAAAACCGGACGCAAATTGGTTGCCTTTCCTGAAGACCATCCCTTTTACAGTTATGACGATTGGTTCATCGGAAAAACGGCCTGCAACTTGGGCGTGCCGAAAGAAATCGCTGATCTTTCCGTAACATTCAAATCATGTGACATTGATTCGCTGAAAAATTTATTTGAAAAGTATCCCGACCAGATTGCCTGTGTGATAACGGAACCCGAAAGAAGTGCGATCGGCGATTTTCAATTCGGTCCTTCGGCAAAAGTTTTTTTGGAAAAGGCGATTGGACTTACACACAACAACGGCGCATTATTCATCCTCGATGAAATGATCACCGGATTCAAAACGGCATTGCCCGGCTCAAGCGTAAAATTCAACCTTCAACCCGATATGGCTACGTGGGGAAAAGGCATTGCCAATGGATTTTCATTTTGCGCGCTCACCGGAAAAAAAGAGGTCATGGAATTGGGAGGAATCAGGAACACGGGTGCTGAAAAAGTTTTTCTCATTTCAACAACACACGGTGGCGAAACACATGCCTTGGCTGCAGGCATTGCATCGATTGATGAATTCATTGGAAAAAATGTGGTGGGTCACAATCATGAAATCGGCGACTATTTCATTGCCGAATGCAACAAGGTGATTGCAGCGAATAAGTTGGATGATTTTGTTGAAGTGATTGCCTGCAACTGGATGGTGGTTTTTATTTTCAAGGACAAGAACAAATCCATTTCGGCGGGATACCGTACGCTCGCCATGCAGGAAATGATCAAACGCGGTGTGTTGTTCCAAGGCGCTTTTGTTCCATGTTACAGCCATGCAATTGCCGACGTGGATTATTTCTGTTCAGCTTTCAACGAGAGTCTGAAAATTTATGCTGATGCGATCAAGGAAGGTTATGAAAAATACCTGATCGGTTCTCCGGCAAAACCTGTTTTCAGAAAATATCTTTGATGCATGCATAGGACTTACAAATGTTTGGGTCGGGAGGAATTTACCGAAGGCGATTACAAATTGGTCGCCATCCGGGAGGAGGATAAATATGCAATCATGCAATGGAGAAACGAACAATTGGACATTTTGCGGCAGAAGGAATTGTTGACAAAGGAAAAGCAGGAATCGTATTTCAGGAATGTGGTTGACAAACTATTCGAGCGGGAAAAACCGGAGCAGCTTCTATTCAGTTTTTTGGAAAACGACCGTTTGATCGGATACGGAGGTTTGGTACATATCGATTGGGAAAGCGGGAATGGGGAAATATCTTTCATCACTGCAACGGAGCGGAATAAAAATCCCGATCAATTCAAAAACGATTGGAAACATTATCTGGAAATCCTGAAAAAAGTGGCGGACCGGCATCTGGGTTTTGCAAAAGTGTACACGTACGCTTATGACATACGCCCGCATCTGTATGAAGTGTTGACCGAATCAGGTTTTTCCGAAGAGGCACGACTTAAGAATCACATCCGCATTCACGGCAAACTTCATGACGTGTTGATTCACTCTTTTCTTTTCAATGAATTTTCGTTGAGGAAAGTGACAGAAAAAGACATGCAATTATTGTTCGATTGGGCGAATGACGAAACGGTGCGTGAAAATTCGTTCAATCAGGGAAAAATAGAGTTGGAGGAGCACAAAAATTGGTTTCAGGCTAAAATCGGGAATTTGAAAAACCTGATGCTGATCGCTTGCCTGAATGAAACCGAAGTGGGACAAATCAGGTTCAACACAATTGATGATCTTTCCTTTGAAATAGATTTTTCGGTTGAAAAAAAATCCAGGGGAAAAGGAATCGGCGGACGAATGATCAGGATGGGAGTGCAGGAATTGTTTGCGTCAAAACCACTCGCAAAAAGGGTGATCGGTAAAGTAAAAAAGAATAACTTTTCATCGGGAAAATCCTTTTTGAATGCCGGTTTCCGATTGGAGGAAAACAAGGACAACAACGGGATTGAAATCTATTATCTTGACAAACCCATTGCATGAAAATCATCATCGTCAATTCCAATCCCATTCATTCCCATCTTGAAAAAGAGTGCGAAAAATCATTCGGATCAATCACCATCAACAAAAAAAACGATCTGGCTTTTTCCAAGCTGAAAAAAATAAAACCCGACTACCTGTTTTTCATTCATTGGTCTTTCATCATTCCCAAAGGGATTTTCGAGAATTTCAACTGCGTACTTTTTCACATGACCGATCTGCCTTATGGAAGGGGCGGCAGTCCCCTGCAGAATTTAATCGCGAGAGGTCATTCCAAAACAATGATCAGTGCATTGAAAGTCGAGCAAGGCATTGATACGGGTCCCATTTACCTGAAGAAACCGCTTTCACTGAAAGGAACCGCACAGGAAATATTCCTGCGGGCGGGAAATGTCATGCTTGGAATGATGAAGGAAATCATTTCCAAACAACCAGTTCCCATTGCGCAAAAAGGAAAAGTGGTGACATTCAAAAGAAGAACTCCCGATCAAGGCAATCTCCAATCCATCGATGATCTCGAAACTGTTTATAATTTTATACGGATGTTGGATGCAGACGGATACCCGAATGCTTTTCTTGAAACAGCATTTTTCAAATTCGAATTTTCCAAAGCGACATTAAAAAAGGATTCCATAACCGCACAGGTAAAAATCAAAAGGAAATAATGCAAGTGACTGAATCATTGAGAGGAAAAAAAATCATGGTGGTGGTTGCTCACCCCGATGATGAATTATTGGGATGCGGCGCAACTTTCCACAAACTGATTTCGGATTATAAATGCCATGTGCGTGTGGTTATTTTAGGTGAGGGAATCACGTCGCGTTCCGACAAACGGAATGTGGCACAATGGAAAAAACAAATCGACATCCATAAAAAAAACATCAGGCAGGCACAGAAATCAATCGGCTACCAGGAATTGTCTGTACACGATTTTCCCGACAACCGTTTCGATTCGGTTGACCTTTTGGATATCATAAAAGTGATTGAAAAGGAAAAAAAGGAATTCGATCCTTCCGTGATTTTCACCCATCATGGTGGTGATCTCAATATCGATCATCAACGGACTTTCGAGGCGGTCATCACGGCTTGCCGTCCCATGAGCGATGAAAAAGTGAAAACAATCATCACCTTCGAAACGCCGAGCGGAACAGAATGGCGTGCATCAACCGATCCAAGACATTTCATTCCGAATCTATTCTTCGAAGTGTCGAAAAAAAATGTCGATGCGAAAATCAAGGGAATGGAATGTTATGAATTTGAAAAACGATCTTTCCCTCATCCAAGATCACCGGAAGCGTTGAAGATCCAATCGCAAAGATGGGGAGTGGCGATCGGTGTTCCGTTTGCCGAAGCTTTTATGCTTGTACGCTCAATAAATTAGTGTGTATGAAAATAGCGACTGTTGAAATAGGACATCACAACAAACCATTTGTCATTGCCGAAATGAGCGGGAATCATAACCAATCGTTGGAAAGGGCAAAGGAAATCGTCAAGGCTGCAGCGGAAAGCGGAGCGCATGCGATCAAATTGCAAACGTATACGGCGGATACGATGACCATCAATCAGCGCGGTGGATCATTTGACATCACCGACAAAAACTCATTGTGGTACGGCAGGAATCTATTTGAGTTGTATCAGGAAGCGCACACACCTTGGGAATGGCATAAGCCTTTGTTCGATTATGCGAAGCAATTGGGATTGATCTGTTTCAGCACGCCATTTGATGAAACGGCGGTTGACTTTCTGGAATCGCTTCATGTGCCCTGTTATAAAATCGCATCCTTTGAAAATACGGATCATCATCTTTTGAAAAAAGTGGCGCAGACGGGAAAACCCGTTATCATGAGCACCGGCATTTCCTCGGTCAGTGAAATTGCGGAATCCGTTGAAGTGTTGAAAGTGAATGGATGCAAACAAATCATCCTCTTGAAATGCACGAGCACTTATCCGGCAACTCCGGAAAACACAAACCTCGTCACCATTCCCGTCTTGCAGGAAATTTTTCCCGATTGCATCATTGGCCTGAG
>CAYMZV010000109.1:0-12310 GCA_964394965.1 uncultured Chryseobacterium sp. | reverse complement strand
CCCCAATCGAGAGGGGCAATCAATACACGTTTTTTGGAGCCGGGAAGCATGAATCAAAGATGCGGAAAGTTGTACGAATTACGAATAAAACCCTAATCTACGAATAACGAAATCATTGGTAATTGTTCCTGATTCATGGATTCGTCCGAATTACGAATCCGTACCTTATTTTTGCATCCATGAAAAAAAACAAGCTTCAGCGTTTTGCAGAGATGAAGGAAATGCCCAATGTCATCCAATATGGATTTGCGGATGTGGAAAAAAAGGGATTGCATGCACTCAGGGGAAAATGGAAAAAAGACTTTTTCAAGAATGAAAACCCGCTCGTGCTTGAACTCGGTTGCGGAAAAGGTGAATACACGGTTGGTCTGGCCGAACGTTATCCCGAAAAAAATTTCATCGGTATTGACGTGAAGGGTGCGCGCATGCACAGGGGCGCAACGATTGCGATTCAGAAAAAACTAGGCAATGTTGGATTTCTCAGGATACGGATCGATTTCATCAACGCCATTTTTGATGAAGGGGAAGTGGATGAGATCTGGATCACATTTGCCGATCCGCAAAAAGAGAAACCGAGGAAACGATTGACCTCTCCGCTTTTTCTCTCGCGTTATGCCCATCTGCTTGTGCCGCGAGGAATCATCCATTTGAAAACGGACAGCGTATTGTTGCATGAATCGACGTTGGATGTGATAAAAGAGGAGGGACATGAAATGATCGATCGCAGCGAAGATATTTATGGAGACGGAAAAAAACGTGATGAAGTGCTCACAACGATCCAAACGACTTACGAAAAAATGTTTTTGGCAAAAGGGATGAAAATCACTTATGTCTCATTCCGTTTGAAGAAGGATTACGCGAAGGAAGAAAAAATATTTCCCTTGGCTGAAATCTGATTTTTCGATTCGCCACCAATTTCCTGATTTTCAACCCAATTCAATGTGTTAACATTAAATTAATATTGAATTAACATGATCATAATTCGATAAGCGGTTATTTGTAACTATTATATCTCCTTAAAGTGACCAAAATGTTAATTTTGTGCACCCAATTTCCAAACCCCAATGTCCAATGTCATGTGAATCGTGCGATAAAACGGGTTTCGATAAAAACGGCAATTCGGTTTTTTGGGCCGGATAATCTGAAAAGAGTGCTAACAAAAAATTAATATTCCCCGATTCGAAATCAATTCGCTTCAAATAAAAAGCAACTTATGCGTCTCGACAATTTCCTTCAGTTTCTTGTGCCGAAAGACAAAAAATTCTTTCCGCTTTTTGAACAGGCAACAGCCAATCTCGTGAAAACATCAAAAGTGTTGTGCGAATTGGTAAACACATCCGATGTTACGAAGAGAAAGGAATTCATACGCGAGATCGAACATCTGGAACACGCAGGCGACAATATCACACATCTTATTTTCAACGAACTCGGAACGAATTTCATCACTCCTTTCGACCGCGAAGACATTCATGAACTCGCCAGTGCAATTGACGACGTGCTCGATTTGATTCATGGCGCCGCAAAACGTTTGGATTTGTATAAGGTGGAAGAGATCCATGAATCGATTTCAAAGCTTTCGGAAATCATCATGCAGGGGTCGCAGGAATTGAATGTGGCGGTTTGCCAATTGAAAAACATGAAAGACGTCAGTCTCATCAAGGAAGCGTGTGTGAAAATGAACAGCATGGAAAATCTCGCCGACGAAGTTTTCAATAACAGCATTGCGAAATTGTTCGAGAGTGAAAAAGATGCCATACGCATCATCAAATACAAGGAAATACTTGCCGCACTCGAAACAGCAACCGACAAAGTGGAAGATGCTGCGAATGTGATTCAGTCCATTATTATAAAAACCACTTGATCCGGCGAACAAGATGACCATCATTCTCATTACCATTCTTCTTGCGCTGATTTTCGATTTTGTAAATGGAATGAACGACGCCGCAAATTCGATCGCAACGATTGTTTCCACCCGCATACTTTCCCCGCGAATCGCTGTGCTGTGGGCGGCCGCATTCAATTTTGCCGCACTGTTCATTTTTGACGGATCAAAAGTGGCAAGCACTGTCGGAAAGGGAATTGTCGGCAGCGCTTTTGTCGATCAGTATTTTATTCTTGCCGCTCTCATCGGCGCAATTGTCTGGGCTTATTTTTTCTGCGCACGATTGGGAATTCCTGTCAGCTCTTCACACTCGCTCACGGGCGGACTCATCGGTGCGGGAATCGCCAAAGCCGGTTTCGCAGCATTGATTCTTCATACCGATCATGGCGGGTTTTTCAGCACAAAAATTTTCCTCACATTATTGTTCATCATCCTCGCTCCGTTGATCGGATTGATTCTCGGTTATTTCATCATGGTGCTTACGATGTGGATTGCACGCACATTCAATCCGACGAAAGTGGATAAATTCTTTCGTGTCGGACAATTGCTTTCTTCTGCGGCATTCAGTATCGGTCACGGTGGAAATGATGCACAGAAAACAATGGGAATAATCACGCTCCTGCTTTACACTTCGCGCAATGTTCCTTTTGTTCACGACTATCTATATTCTTACGGTGACTTTCATGTTCCTGCGTGGGTGGCAATTCTTTCGCTTTCGGTGATTTCACTCGGCACACTTTCAGGCGGGATGAAAATCGTAAAGACAATGGGAATGAAATTGACACACTTGAAACCCATTGGCGGATTCAGCGCGGAAACAGCCGGAGCGATTACGCTTTACGGTGCAACGAGTTTGGGAATTCCGGTTTCAACCACACAAACCATTGCAGGCGCGATCATGGGTGTGGGAACAACCAGAAGATTTTCGGCTGTGCGTTGGGGTGTTGCGGGAAATATCATTCTCACTTGGATTCTCACCATTCCCATGTCGGCTGTGTTGGGAGGATTGACATATTGGATTATTTCGATGTTCATCGCGAAATAATTTTTCATTTTATTTCTGTGCATGTTCCTTCGGAGAATAATCAGAACTTTGCGGCATGATTGAAAGTCACTTGCAGGAAAAATTATTTTCTGTCAACGCAACAGGTTTCGATTCACTCGCACTGGAAATTTTCAAGTTCCAATTTGAAAACAATCCCGTCTATTCCTCATTTGCAAAAAAATTGGGAAAGACTCCCGATGTTGTAAATGAAGTTGCACAGATTCCTTTTTTGCCGGTAGAACTTTTCAAGACACATAAAATCTATTCTTCGAAAAGAAATCCGGAAATGATTTTCATAAGCAGTGGAACAACCGGGCAAGTGACAAGCCAGCATTTGGTTGCAGATGTTTCGCTTTACGAAAAAAGTTTTCTCGAATCGTTCCGAAAATTTTATGGCGATCCAAAAGAGTGGATCATTCTGGCATTGCTTCCATCTTATCTTGAACGGGAAGGTTCTTCATTGGTATTCATGGCCGACCGACTCATTCGGGAAAGTGAAAATGCCGAATCGGGATTTTATTTGCACGAGTATGAAAAGCTTTCCGAAAAATTGGAACGGCTGAATTCTGAAAGGAAAAAAGTTTTGCTTCTCGGTGTAACGTATGCCTTGCTCGATCTGGCAGAAAAATTTCCGCAGGATTTACAAAATGTTGTCATCATGGAAACCGGCGGCATGAAGGGAAAACGGAAAGAAATGATCCGTGAAGAGTTGCATTCCATTTTGAAAAATGCATTTCACGTTTCTGAAATCCATTCGGAATATGGAATGACGGAATTGTTGTCGCAAGCCTATTCAAAAGGAAACGGTATTTTCAATTGCCCGCCGTGGATGAAAATTTTAATCCGCGAAATGAACGATCCGTTTTCATTTGCTGAGAATGGAAAAACAGGCGGAATAAACATCATCGATTTTGCAAACCTTTATTCCTGCAGTTTCATTTCCACTTCCGATTTGGGAAAGAAAAGCGATGATGGAAGTTTTGAAATCCTTGGACGATTCGACGACAGCGATGTGCGGGGTTGCAATTTGATGGTGGAATGAACAACAATATTTTTTCTTGTCAATTCATAAGGCAAGAAATGTTTTTTGCCACGAAAGCACGAAGACACGAAGGTTTTTACCGGAAGCCATCTCAAAAATTCAAAGTTCACAACAGAGACTCCGGATTCCAAACGCACAGATTCCAGTTTACCAATGAAGACGATAATTTTTGGAACCTGTTATCTGTTTTTTGGAGTTTATATTGAAGGATTTGATTTTGAGATGGGGCCAATGATTCTATGCAGTTTCGGTTTTTTTATGCCAGAGGTAATACGACAGGAATAAAAAAATGATTGGCGGCAACATGAATGCCGTTTGCGGTTGCAATCCTGTCTTTGCAATGATTGAATAAAGCGCTCCGATCAAATCAAAGAATAATCCGGCGTAAGCCCATTCCTTTATTCGCTTGAATCCGGGAATGAGAATGGCAATCACTCCCAACACTTTTGCAACACCGATAAAAGGAATGAAATAGGCGGGATAGCCCAAGCCCATGACCATTGTCATCGCCTCGGGTGAAGCAATGATATCGGGAATGGAAGAGAACAGCATGAATGCCGCGAAAAGGCCGGTGATGATCCAGTAAAATAGTTTTGTCTTTTTCATTTTGTTTTTTTTTGAAAATCAACTCTGATTTTTTAATCCATTATTTTTTCTCGGTGCAGTTGAACATCCATTGCACGCCGAATTTATCGGTACAACTTCCGTAGTAAGCGCCCCAAAACATGTCCTGCAATTCCATCGTGATTTTGCCTCCTGCGGAAAGTGCGTCGAATAATTTTTTCGTTTCAGCTCTTGTATCAGGTTCAAGATTGATATGAACGTTGTTTCCGAAATTGACATTGAATCCCATTGATTCAGGTGCATCTGTTCCCATCAGGATATGCCCGCCGAGAATGGACAATTCAATATGCAGGATGAGTTTTTTCTCCTCGTCACCCAATGCAGGTGCGCCTTCGGGTTGCGGAAAATCGCCAAAGCGTGCAATGCCACCTCCGGTGAATTCACCACCGAAAACCGATTTGTAAAAAATGAATGCCTGTTCCGTGTTGCGTGGGAAATTGAGATACGTGCTGACTCTTGACATGTTTTTTGTTTTTAATTGTTTGCGGATATTCATTTGTGAATTGATATACATTTCCATTTTGTTCAGCGTCTGTTTGCCGGCTTCGATTGCATTTACCTGTCGGTTGAGTTCGGCAATAATTTCCTCCGATTTGAAAACAGATCGCATCGTCAAGAATGTCCGGTCACCAAGATCCTCAAAATCGATATACACCATAAAACTTATGGTGTCATCCTCATCTCCGTGCCGATAAACCAACCGCGACGGTTTCACGACTTCGAGATACTCAATCTTATTTTCAAAATCCTTTCCGTAACCGTGCATGGTGAATTGCCATTGTTTGCCGGCTTGCACATTCATCGATTTGTTTGTCAATGTAAATCCGTCCGGTCCCCACCATTCATTGGCATGTTCCGGTTTTGTCCACACTTCCCAAACCAATTCACGCGGGGCATTGAGCAAACGCGTATGGATAAGTTGATTGCCTTCCTGACGGAATGAATTACTTTTTTCTTGCATGTTTTTTTTCTTTTTGAAGTTTGTCCAGGTATTTTTCCAATGCGTTGAATTTTGTTTCCCAGTATTTCCTGTATTGGTCAACCCATGACGACACTTCGTTGAGCTTTCCCAATTTTGCCTCGCAATACCTTTCCCGTCCATGCCGCTTGATTACGATGAGTCCGCATTCGGTCAGGATTTTCACATGCAATGAAACGGCTTGACGGCTCACATCGAATTTTTCGGCAATGGAATTCACATTGAGGGATTCATGGGCAATCATGTTGATTATTTCCCTTCGCGTTGGATCCGCTATCGCCTGAAATACATCTCTTCTCGGTTTCATAATGCGCAAGTGTTTAGTTGCAAATATAAATGCAAGCATTCACTTGCGCAAATTTTCATGGATTATTTTTCCCGATTGCCGGAAAGCCGAATCATTCCAATTTGAAAATCAACCGGTACTTTGAAATCCCCATTGGACAATCCCTTCTTGCCACTTGTACATTTTCAATAAAACATTTCCCATTGCCATCCGTATACTTGTTCAAATGATCCGTCTCGCCATTCTATCCGTACCGATTGTTTTTCTTTTTGGAAATTGCCAGAAGGAAAACAAGGATGCGAAAGTCATTTATGAAATACGTGAAACCTCGAATGACGTTCCCAATTACAACATCACTTACACAGCCGACAAAAGCGGAACGTCTTCCACCATAAATTCCTCTTCCGACCAATGGACTTCTGCGTCGCTTGTGCTTTCAAAAGGGCAATTCGTTTCCCTCACGCTGGATTGTGCCGCGCCGCATTTCGATTTTACGATTGACATTTTTGTGGATGGGGCGTTGTGGAAAGAAACGCAAATGAGCAATCCCACTTCTTCAACTGCACTTTCGGGAAATATCGGGAATTAGGATTTCAGCAGACTGATTCCACAGATGAAAAAGAAATTTTTCTCAAGAACTTAAGCATGAGGCAACTTCTCCGTATGCACTTCCCCTTCCTTGATATTGATGGAAAGCCAAAGCCAGTAAATCCATAAGGATACGCTGATGACAAGCGCCACGTATGGAAGCCACCACGACAATATTGCAATGGCTGTATAAATGAAGAATCCGAATTTGGCGCCGTCGCCGTTCTTTTTTAAGTACGCTTCGCCAATATGTTCTTTCACGAGCGGTTTTGGTTTCAGAATGGATCTGTACAGGATATTCCAACCGATATTATGCAGTATTCCGTTAAGGCAATACACAACAATTGCGGGCTGGGCATAAGGTGTATTCAGGTATTCAGCCATAAACGCCGTTGGAAATGGAATGAAAATTACAGTGAACAGGAAAAATCCATTTGCAAACTGAAACTGCGCAGATGTTTTATGAACCGTTTTAAGCAAGTTATGGTGCCCGACCCACGCAATGAGAATGATTGCAAAACTTAAACCGAGTGCAAAAAAGGATGGCCATAATTTTTCCATTGCAATCCAGACATCTTTTGCGGAATGAACGGATTCTATCGGTGGAACTTTTATTTCAAGAATGAGAAGTGTAATTGCAATTGCAAACACCCCATCGCAAAATGCTTCGAGTCTTGCATTCATGGCACCCTTTTTTGAATATTATCCCATTACCGGAACCAATCCATGGTTGAGCATGACCTGTTTCATCTTTGCCATGTCGGGCGGACCTCCCGCATTGATAACCTCTGCTATGTCCTTGAAAAAATCCGGTCCGAAAATTCCCGGACTTGCCGTGCATAAAAATTCAATTGTCTCATTCGTTTTGTTTGCAAATTCATGCACTGTACCGCGCGGAATAAAAACAGAATCGCCGGGACCAATCTCAACTGTTTTTCCATCGATGGTATAAGTTGCAATTCCCTTGAGGCCGTAAACCGTTTCATCAAAACTTTCGTGATAATGCGCGGCGGCGATTTTCGCTCCAACCGATATCACACACTTGAACATTGTCAATTGTCCTTTTGTATCGTTTGCATCGAGACAAAAATGCACTTCCATGCCGCCGAACCGGATTACTTCTTTTTGCTGTTTCATGATTTTGGTTTTAAGGATTTATTGGCAAAGCAAAGAAATCGCACTTTCCCGAATCTTGATTTGAATCAAGAAATGAATTACAGCCTTGTATTCCTTTTCCGGATGCGACTCAGTGTTTCAGGCGTCACTCCCAAATAGGCTGCGATCTGATATTGCGGAAGCCGCTGCAATAAATTCGGATTTTCTTTCAGCAGCCTGCGGTATTTTTCATCTGGAGATTCAATTACGCCCCTGCCGACTTCCTCTTTCAGCTTTACAAGAATGCGCTGATGGTTTTTGATATGATACATCGTAAAGGAGGGAATGGTGGTTATGGCAATTTCCCAATTCTTTCTGTTCAATGAAATCAATTCGCAATCTTCCAGTGCCTGCAAATTCAAATTGGTGGGAACCTCGTGCAGGAAACTCATCAGTTCCCCCGCCCAAAAACCCTCTTCCGCAAAATAAATCGTCCGTTCCCCGCCTTGAGGACTGATGTAATACTGGCGAACACAACCCTTGAGAACAAAATAAGTTTGCTTCACGACTTCACCTGCTTGAAAAAGGATTTCATTTTTTTTGATGTACCGCTCTTCAAACAATTCGATGAAGCGGGGAAAGTCCTTCGTGGGAAAATCGTGTTTTGCCTGCAGTTCTTTCAGCAAAATATTCTTGTCCATCGTTTCAGCCTGCGATTTTTTCTCAAGTAAAAGAAAATCAAAATCCCAAAACTTCACGCACGCGTGCAAGTACCGGTTGCGCAATGGCACGCGCCTTGTCTTCCCCTTTTTTCAATTCCGATTTCAACAACGCCTTGTCGCCCATGTAACGCGAATAAGCTTCGCGCTCATTTTTGAAATGGTCCAGAATCAATTCGAGCAAGACGGTTTTTGCGTGGCCGTAACCGAAATTCCCTGCAAGGTATTTTTTGCGCAAGTCTTCGGTTTGATCGGCAGTGGCAATCAGCTTATACAACCCAAAGACATTGTCCGTATCCGGATTTTTTGGCGCTTCAAGTGGAGTGGAATCGGTGACAATGCTCATCACTATTTTTTTCAATTCCTTTTCCGGAAGAAAAATATTGATGAAGTTGTTATACGATTTGCTCATTTTCCTTCCGTCAATTCCCGGAATCGCCATCACCACCTCATCGATTTTCACTTCGGGAACAACAAAAATTTCTTTCTGGTAATGATGGTTTATTTTTTCCGCAAGGTCACGCGTGAATTCCAAATGCTGTTGCTGATCCTTTCCGACAGGAACAAAATTCGTTTCATACAAAAGAATATCAGCCGCCATCAAAACGGGATACGTGAAAAGTCCCGCAGTCACCTCGGCAAGATTTTCGGATTTGTCCTTGAAAGAATGCGCCAATTGCAAACGTGTGTACGACATGAAGCAACTCAGATACCAGGTCAATTCACAAACTTCGGGAACGGAACTCTGGCGGAAGAGAATGTTTTTTTCAGTATCCAATCCGAATGCCAGCCATGTTGCAGCAACCGCATCCGTACTGTCCCTGCGGAATTGCGAATCCTTGATGGAAGTGAGCGAATGCAGATCGGCAATGAAAAAAATGCTGTTGTTCCCGCTTTCCTGCGAGAGTTTGATTGCCGGAACAATTGCACCGAGAATATTTCCGAGATGGGGAATGTTGGTGCTTTGAATTCCTGTCAGGATTCTTGCCATGATGGTGTGTGAATTGGGAATGAGTGCGAATCTACGAACTACGAATGAAAAACAAATGTGGCATCACAATAAGAATTGCACCTTAACACCTTTGTCATTCGTATATTCGTATAAATTCGTAATTCCTACACTGGTGTTTCTCCATTATATAGGCATAGTCCCGCGTGCATTGTGGAAGTTGTTTTTCATCCTGAATTTTATTCTCGGATTGATTCTGCTGTATCCGTTTTTCGCGATTTTACTTTCGAAAAAAAGCCGTTACCGGACCTGTTTCTGCCTGATGCGTTTTTGGGCGAGATGGATTGCACATGTGCCGGGTGTATTCGTGCGTGTGAAAAGGGAAGTTGAAAAAAACAAGATGCCCGAACCCTGTGTGTATGTTGCGAATCATTCTTCCTATCTCGACATTGTATTGAGTTACATCGTCGTGCCGAATTATTTCATTTATATCGGGAAACTGGAAATCGAGAAAGCGCCGCTGTTCCGTATTTTTTTCAAGGGCATGAATATTTATGTCGATCGAAAAAGCCGATCGGGTTCTTATAAGGCATTGGTGCAGGCATCCGCAAAATTGCGCGACGGGGAAAGTATTTTCATTTATCCCGAAGGATCCATCGAATCGAAAGGGAATCTCAAACCTTTCAAGAATGGCGCTTTCCGGATTGCCATCGACAATCAGGTTCCGATTGTCCCGATTACTTTTCTGAACAATTGGAAGCTGATGCAGAACGGAGGATTTTTCAAGTCGCATGGACGCCCGGGAATTTCGCGGGTGGTGGTGCATCAGCCCATTCCCACGAAAGGAATGACCGAAGAAGATTTAATACCTTTGCGCGATCAGGTTCGCAACATAATTGCACAAACCCTAATTGCAAAATGAACATCGACGGAAAAACGGTAAAGGAAGTGGCGCATCTCGCACGACTCGAATTTGAAAACGAGGAAGAGGCGAAAATGATTGCAAGCATGAACCGCATGATCGGATTCGTGGAAAAACTGAATGAGTTGGATACACAAAACATCGAACCGCTGATTTACATGACCGACGAAGTGAATCACATGCGTGAAGATGAAGTGAAGCAACCGCTCTCTCAAAAAGAAGTGCTGGGCAATGCACCGAAACATGATTCGGATTATTTCAAGGTTCCGAAAGTGGTGGAGAAGAAATAGTTTGGAGTTGGATTCGGAAAAATAAGTTTTATTTTAGTATAGGATGAAAAATCAAATACATAATCTCGAGATAAATAATTTTAAATCAATCCGCCATTTGGAATTGGATTGCAAGAGGATTAATGTTCTTATTGGTGAGCCGAATGTTGGGAAATCGAATATCCTAGAGGCAATTTCAATATTTTCTGCCCCATTTATGCAATTCAACAATGCGGTTTTTAAGGATTTAATTCGTTTTGAAAAATTGAGCAACCTTTTTTATGATCAGGATAGAAAAAATATTATTTCGATAAATACTGATATAGGTTCTGCTGGATTGAGATTTCATATGAACTCCATAAATCAATATGATTTTTGTTTGTGTCCAAGTAAAGAAGCTTTAAATGGCGCTTTCAAGATAGAAGGTTCTATGCATAGCATTCAACAAGAATTCGATAAATATATAAAACTCAATGATTTTAGTGGAGAATCAATAAAGCCATTCTATTCGCCAATTAGTAACGAAAAGAATTTCGATTTCATTAGAAACGTGAACTATGAGACCCCAATTAAACGCTATATTTTCCAACCTCTTTATAAACACGACAGTCATTTTTCACTTTTTCTATCTCCACCTTTTGGCGATAATCTTTATACTATTTTAGAAAGCAATCCTAAGCTTTATGATGAATGTTCACATTTTTTCACCAAATATGGTTTGGATCTTTTGATCGATACTGAAACAAATAAACTTGATGTTCAAAAAAGGGTTGGCAATAGGGTTTATAAAATCCCGTATGCTCTTGCAGCTGACACATTGCAAAGAATCATTTTCCACTTTGCGGCCATTGAAACAAATCATGATTCAATTTTAATTTTTGAAGAACCTGAAGCACATTCATTTCCAAAGTACATTTCAATGTTTGCCGATAAAGTGATCGCCAGCACAAACAATCAATTCTTTATTGCAACACACAGTCCATATTTATTGACGCCATTCATTGAAGAATGTGATCCGAAAGACATAGCCATATTTATTTGTACTTATGAAAATTACGAAACTAAAGCCAGAGCATTAACTGATAAAGAAATCGGAAACATTATGGAGAATGGAATTGATATGTTTTACAATATTGCTGCTTTTGAAAATGATTCAAGTAAGTAGAATTTATCCTGAATGTTATTCAGACACGCTTCTTGTTGAATTGATTTTGCAACGTGGAAAGCCAGGGCATCGTAAAGGAATTAGTAAGGTTGCAAAGGACTTGATTAAATTTGACAGGGACGATTTATTTGTTGTTGGACTTGCGGATACGGATAAATTTAAAAGAGATAATGAAAATCCAAATCTTCAACACTTTGAAATTATTGAAAATAGATTAATTGAGGAGGGCTTGTTGATTTTAAAAAAGCCGGGAACCGAAAAACATTTAATCAGAATTGACCCTGAATTTGAACCTTGGATTTGGGAAAGAGCATCGGAGTGCGAAATAAACCCTGGAGATTTTGGATTTTCAAACCTTGCGGATTTGTATGCAGGTTCAAAAAGCAATGAGGTTGACGAAAATCAAAATATGAAACAGTTTATTAAAAATGTTATTAAAAAAAATCCCCCAGCCATAAAAACTTTGCGCGAATGGTTGGTGAGAGTTTTGCCGCCGGAAGAACAAGAAATCATTTTGACAATGGTGGATTAATTTTGTTTACTTCTTAAGTATAAAAAAGGGATTGATCAACGATCAATCCCTTTTTTTATTCTGCGTCTAATCTGCGCAATCTGTGGCTAGCAAAACTCCGCATAAGTGTCTTTCAAATGCGCAGCGATCATGTCGGCGGAACGGCCTTCGATGTGATGACGTTCTACAAAATGAACCAATTTCCCGTCCTTGAAAAGTGCAATGGCAGGTGAG
>CAYMZV010000108.1:0-12405 GCA_964394965.1 uncultured Chryseobacterium sp. | reverse complement strand
TGACATAAGACTCAAAATTTAAATCTGCCGTTAATTTTTCAATTCCATAAGTCCACCTGGTAAGGGATTGCCTTGTTTCAGTAAGTGCAAAGTATCCATCTTTCGCTGATCCAGTGACCATGTCTTCTGTTCCATTTCTTTCAAATGAATCCCCGTATTTTACATTTGATGAAATGTTTTTTTGGCAAAATAATGCAATTGATAAAAATAAATTTATGGTAATGAAAAGCCCCTGTATTCTCATTTCAGTGTAGTTAGAGTTTATAGGAATAAATTTAATACAAGATAGCTTTCAAAGTGAAATTGCCCATAACTATCCTGCCTTGTTAGATATCTTTAATGCCGGAACATGATAAGCGCTTTCTCCAAATCCCCCCAAAAGTTCGAGTGACGAAAACTTCGTTCGAAAAATCCCAGCTTTTCAAGGAATGGAATTCAAGGTGCCAATTTCAAATATCAAATGTTCGATTTCCTGACGTGACTCCGTATCTTTTTCATTTGGAGAAAGTGCCGAGTTCGGTATGACTGAACTGAAATTGATCGGCCCTATCCGTTCATTTTTACCTTGATGAAACAGGATGTCCTTTGAAAAACACGGACGAGATTTTTTTCAAGCAACCCTTTTATTATTTTTATTTGAAATTGGCACTTGCGAATCCTTACAAATAGAATGTGCGCCAATCTTGTTGTCGGCGCAAGTTTGCAGCACCGACAAAGCAACCTATAATTCCATATTTTATATGAGCGTAGAAGGACAAATCAAAACTTATATCACCAGTCAACCTGAACCGAAACGCAGCGACATGCAAGAGTTGCACCACATGATTCTGGGAATAATGCCGGCATGCAAATTATGGTTCCTTGATGGTAAAAACAGTGAAAATAAAACCGTTTCCAATCCCAATATCGGATATGGACTTCAAACCATAAAATATGCTGATGGAAAAACCAAAGAGTTTTATCAGATCGGTCTCAGTGCAAACAAAACCGGAATCTCTGTCTATATCCTCGGTATCGATGACAAGACATACTTAACCAAAACGTATGGGAAAAAAATAGGCAAGGCGAGCGTTACGGGATATTGCATCAAGTTCAAAACGCTGAAAGATATAAACATTGAAATACTTGAAGCGGCAATACGATACGGGTTTGAGGCGCAGAATGAAAAGGTGAGCTGATGAAGTGATTGAACTTTTAAATGCAATTGGCAAATCCCCCAAAAAGTTCGAGTGGCGAAAACCTCGGACTACAAATAAATCTCCTGGAAATTCTCCAGACTTTTCATTTTGGTAACAGTCAAGCGAACCGATTACACCAGCACTTCCTTTTTCTGCTTCCGGATTATTTTCTTCAACAGGAAATGTTCGACAGCGTGGTCGATCGGCTTGAGTGAAAAACGGATTAATTTGAAGAAAGTGGATAACGATGTCAATTATGAATATTCTCGTTGGTAAGGATTGCGTTCATTTAATCGTTGCAAATCGTTGCAATTGATTTCAATCCATTTTCCCTTCATCAATCGGTTCGACAAAAAATCATCTTGTTATAACCACCTTATTGAATGCACTGCCTTTATCATCACTTGCAACGATCGTATAGACACCCGCCGGCAACTGACTTATGTCAAGCGTCAAATTACTTTCTGTTTCTTTTTCCAGAACAATTTCTCCCAATGCGTTATAAAGATGGATGATTGTTTTGCCGGTAATATTTGTAATGTCCAATGTGTTGGAAGCGGGATTGGGATAAATCAATAAATTATCCGGTTTGTCAATTGTATTTATTCCGTCGACGCAGAGTTGATTGATGAATGTGGTCGTATCCGAACTGATACCGTTTGCAATTACGGCAAGTGAATAGGAACCATAAGGGAGTGCGGCAGGAAGGGTGAATAATGTCGTGTCGGGTGCGCTTCCCCTTTGCAGTCCGGTATTGTTCCAGTTGAATGTGCGTGCATAATAGACATTTGTTCCATTGGAGAATCGTACAACCGGATAGTTGCTTGCCATCTGCCAGTCATCGCCATAACCTGCACCTTCGGAGATGCCATTGAATAATGTTCCTGTCATCATCAACGTATCACAATTCAATTTCACAAGATTGTTGATCGTTGGTTTGCCGCTTGCAAGTGGAATTCCGTTTGGCGCATACACATAACATTGCGAGGAGTTTTGCGTGGAGAACAAAACTGTGCCATCAGGAAGATCGAGCATGTTGCTCATGTAACACGGAACATTCAGTGAGTCACCACCTGCGGGGGCAGTGATCTGCGTGAAGGAATTGGAGAGATAATCGAATTCGAAAAATTCAGTCGGGGCATAAAATGCACCTGATATCGAATCGGAAGTATTGAGCGGAGAAGCGGCACACAATATTTTTCCATTCACCATCATGGCGCCCGGCGCATCCACAGTACCATAACCGTTTGGAATATCAGGACCGGATGACCATGTTCCAGGAGTCATGTTTCCCGAAGGCGTATAATAAGCCGTATGTCCGGATGCGCCTAAAAAAAATGCCCTGCCATCGGGCAACAGGAATCCCGCTCCGGTTTCAAACCAATACGGATCATACAACGAATCGCTCACAGTTGCATCAGTCACCCATTGGTTGAGTGAAGGGATATACCGTTCGGAATGTGTGCTTCCGATATCCACAAATAAAATACTGTTGTCCGCGAGTTTTACCCAAGCCGATTCATCATGCCCATTGTGACACGATGGTCCGTTTGCCCATGTATTCGCAATGGGATCAAAGATCATGGTGCTTTTTCCAGTGCCGGATAATACGGCAAGAAGAACTTTGCCATCGGGCAGTATCTCAGAATTGGCATCACCGAAATACAATGTTTGAAAGGGAGCCATGGTCCATGTATCGGTTAACGGATCATATGTTTCCCCTGAATTTCCGCCAGTGCCATTTCCTGTTGCGGATTCATTTTCAATTTCACCGCCCGCTACAAACACTCTACCATCTTTCAATACCTGCGAAGCAAAATAAACACGCGTATCATGCATGGGACTGATTGTTGTCCATGTCCCATTTATATAACTGCCATGAATATCGGGAGTGAGTTTGGCCCAAGTGGCAGTTGCAGTGGTATCGCTTTTACACGAATCGGTTTTTGCCATTACAGTTCCGTCGGAAAGCAAGAGCATAACCATTACACCGCCATTCGGAACAGGCGTTATATTCGCCAGGGGAGTCCAAGTACCTTGTGCATTTGTTGTTTTATTGAAAAAACAAATTGCAATTATCAATAACGGCACTAAAATCTTTTTCATCGGTTGGATTTAAAAAATTCAATTTACAACTCTTTTCCATTCGCAAAAGGTAAGCCGATCCACGAACTGACTTGGGTTGGCGTAGAGAAAAACAGAAGGAAGTAAATATACTCGTTGAAATTGTTGGATATGCAGGAAGTAAAATCCTCTTGTTGATAATGGTGATTAAGCTGTCAAATGCCTATTTTTGAAATGCATCCCGGCTTTTACAATAATTGATATGAAGAAATTCATCGTATTTGTCGTTTTGATTTTTGTAGTTAAAAATGCATCCGCGCAATTTTGTGATACGACATTGTGGATTCCCAACGGACCGGTAAATTCAATTTTACTTCGTGACAGTTTGCTTTATGTCGGTGGAACTTTTTCACAGGTTTCTCCGGATGTTGGACATTTTGTTGCGGTCGATTCTTCAACAGGTTCGGTTGTTCCCCCATTTCCATTGGTGAATGGAAAAATCGATTGCATGACAAAGGACAGCGTTGGAAGAATTTATGTTGGAGGATTGTTCAGCACAGTCGGTCAATTTGCCTGTTCCAATTTATTCCGCTTGACGCCACAGGGATTTTTTGATCCCACATTTCTTCCGAATCCTGATGGGGAAGTTTTCTCAATTACTTTTTGTTTCAACACACTTTTTATCGGTGGCGACTTTTCCACCATTGACGGTTATGCCCGTCAACGCGGAGCCGCTTTTGGAAAAACCGTGGCAGATTCGTTGCTTCCTTTCAATGCAGATTCGTTACTCCCTTTCGATGCCCGCTCCAATGGACCTATTTATTCAATGTATCCCGATACGATGGGACACTTTATAATTGTCGGAGGCGATTTTTCTTCCATTGGCGGTTCAGCCGTTTACCCCTTCAATTTCAACATTGCAAAACTTTATCTTTCATCGGGAGATTTTGTCGGAGTAAATGTTCCTTGGACAGCCACTCCAAGAATAGACGGTCCCGTTCGTTCCATCCGTATGGTTGGAACCCGTATTTACATTGGGGGGGATTTTACCTCATTTGGAACCCTTCAACGAAAAGGATTTGCAAGTCTTGATCTCAATACCGGTAATGTTACATTGCAAAATGCAGGATTGGATGGAACAGTTCGTGACATAGAAACAATTGGAACTCAAATTTATTTTGGTGGAAATTTTTCTGTTGTTGCAGGACATACACGACACAATCTCGCCTGCATTGATACGAGCCTGAATGTTTTGCCTTGGAATCCATCGGCGAGCGGACCTGTTTATGATCTTTCGCTTTGGGATTCCACTGCATTTTGTGTGGGAGGGAATTTCAACAAGCTGGGAAATGATTCTTGCTATTTTGCAGGAATCATTGATACATCAGGATTTGTTCATCCGATCGATCCGCTTTTTGATGCGCCGGTTTATGCAGTGATGCCTGCAACGGCAGGTTTGAAATTCTGGGCATGCGGAGATTTCAATGGAGCGGCTGGAGTTTTCCGCCAAAATTTTGCAACAATAAATATCAACACAAGACGTCCGAACAATTGGGCTCCGAATTTCAACAATGCGGTGACCACACTTTATGCCGACAGCACGCAACTTTTTGTTGCAGGAAATTTTTCCGCTGCTGCAAATCAAGGCAGGGTTGGAATTGCCTCGTTTGATTTTGCTGCAAATTCACTGACAGCTTTTAATCCCGGTGTAAATGGTTTGGTGAGAACAATGACATCCGAGAATTCGAAATTATATATCGGGGGAAATTTTTCAACGGTGGGAAATCAGACACGGAACAATATTGCATGCATTGATATTCCAACATCACAACCGACAGTCTGGAATCCGAATTGTGCGGGCACGGTGAACAAATTGATTCTCGATGGGAATCATCTCTATGTCGGAGGATTTTTCACGCAAGTGGGTGGACAGTTCCGGCAGAATCTTGCGCGTGTGAGTACGTCAACCGGGTTGTCGGATTTTGGTTGGAGCAGTGATACCGATGATGGGATTTACGATATGGATTTTTATAACGGACAACTTTATATTGGAGGATGGTTTCAAAATGTGGCGGGGCAACCGAGAACTTATTTTGCCTGCGTGGATTCAACTTCAGGAAGCCTTCTTGCATTCAATCCGAATCTTGACAATTACATCAGAACGTTTGTACGGTGGAATGGCGATTTTTTCCTTTCGGGATCATTCAGTGTTGTGAATGGAAATAACATCCGTCCTCATTTGTGCAATTATGATTTGGGCAGTTCCCAATTTTCCTCCTGGTCGCCATCACCGAATGTTTTTGCAACAACCCTGCAGCCTTCCCAAAACTGGTTGTACATCGGTGGTTCGTTTTCATCCGTAGCCTATCATTACCATCCGAACCTCGCAATGATCAGTGTGAATTATGTAACGGGAATTACTGAAAACGATTCTCAAAAACCGGAATTGTTGGTTTGGCCTAACCCGGCAAACGATTTCGTTTTTGTTTCGGTCGGTGAAAATAAAATGAAAACGGTGGAAGTGATGGATGTAACCGGAAAAATCCTGAGTGAAGAAAAGATAAATGCAACTGACGGTATATTCAAGATCGATTTTTCAAATTTTGTTTCGGGGATTTATTTGATCCGTGTAGTGGATGAAAATGGAAATGCAAGGAGTGAGAAAGTGATCAAGAACTAGAAACTTCTTGGTTTTTGGAATCTGTTACCTGTTTTTGGAATTTGTACCGAAGCATTTCATTCTCGAGATAGGCTCCGTTGTGCAGAATATTCTCGAACCACTGGATTCCCTATCTCACAAAATTCAATCCCTGTGTCTGTTGACTGTCTATCAATGCATTTTGCGTGTCGGAATCGATCAGGTAATTGAGAAATGAAGTGGTGGTACGGGAAGAAAACAATCCATAACCGCCGACGGTATTTGTATACAGTGGCAATGCCGCTGTCGAATTGCTGCTTGCATTTCCCACGTCAATGTAGGTCGCCAATTCCTGTGCTGCTCCCAGGAAAATCAAATCGATTTTGCCGGAAATTCTCCTCACATAAACATTTGCCGGAATCTGTTCCCTGCAGTAATCCAAAAAATGATCACGGCGGGTGTTGAATGTCATCAACTCATTTCCCGAAGCATCCTGTGCGTCCTGTTCTCCCAGATTCCAATCGATATAATGCTGTGAAGTTTGTGTGGTGTCCGAAATGAATTGTTCGGTGTAATGAAAACGGAGTTTGAAAATATACCGTTTCCCGAAAGTTCCCGATTTGAATTTGAAATTGAAATTGGTGGTATCCCATAAATTCAGCGGCGTAAAATTACTTTGCGGATTTACCATGATCACATCCTGTACAATGGGCGTTTCGGCAGTGAGCGTTGTTCCCTTGATCAGGTCAACGACGGAAAGCTTGTACGTGCTTCCGTCTTTCATGACCGGAAATGCGCCACGGTACAAAACCTGGTATGGATAATGAAAAGTTCCCGGATCGCGGGGAATGGTTGTGTCGGAGTACAACTGGTAAGTGTTGAGGAGCACTCCGTTTTTCCATTGCTGGATTTTTACATCAACCGTCCCGATCCGAAAACCGATGGAGTCCGCGTTTTGTGCCATGACCAATGCATTTCCCGCACCGAGAAAAACTTTGGAAAGACGGACATAGTGGACGCTGTCGGCAGGATCCAGCAAGGCATAAGTCACAATGATGTTCTTGTAATTCGTCAACAGGTCGATATCGTTTTTGCAACCCGAAAAGACGAGGAAAAAGGAAATGAGAATCGGAATGATACGACGCATTGAAAAAAAAGTCAGTAGGCGATTGACAGTTATCACTAGGCAATTGTATTTCTGAAAACTGAATTCTCTTTAGGCTAAGTTAGAAAAATTACGGTAGCGCTTCATGTTGTGTACAGCCATGCATTGTCTCTGTCGGTAGGAGCAGGTGAGAGCGGTCGATATGTTGACTTGCCTGATTGTTTCCAATTGGAAATCATTGTATCTGCTGTACTATGCAAAACCGCCGGTGCCTTTAAACTTGTATTCTTCATCCTGAATGAATCGTTGCAGCATTTCAGGCGAAACGGTCTTTTCTTTTTTTTCCGCCATGTGCGATGCCACCCTCCTGATTACATTGATGATTGATGCAGGTGAAAGCGGATGTCGTTTGATGAGCAATTCCAAATCGACCGATGAGCTGATTTCAAGATATTCTTTCGGCCAAAAACGATTCCAGACAAGTTGTTGCCGTTCGGTGTCGAGAGCCTTGAATTGGGCTGCCGTATCGAAACGCCGCTGGAAGGCATAATCGATATTTGAACGCAGATTGGTGGCAACAATAATTATTCCGTTGAATGTTTCAATGCGTTGAAGAAGAAATGCCACTTCCTGATTCGCATAATGTGAGGAAGAATTTTCCCCTCCCTTATTCCTTTGACCGAGCATTGCATCTCCTTCGTCAAAGAATAGAATCCAGTCTTTGTTTTCCGCTGTATTGAACAATGCTTCAAGACGCTGATTTGTTTCACCAACATATTTACTTACCGATGCGGCAATGTCAACTCGATAAACAGGTCGCGCAAGGAGTTTTCCCAACAAGGCAGCAGTCAATGTTTTCCCCTGACCGGAATCACCATAAAGCAAAACACGGCATCCTGGACGCATGATGTTTCCCATTTTCCAATCGGTGAAAAGTTTTTCATAATGACGCAGGGTGATTTTTACATCGTCAAGTGTTGTTGCTGTTGTCGGCATGAGGATGAGATCGTCCCATTCCAATCTCGTCGTAAGCAGGTGTGCAGGAAATTCTGTGCTGAAACGCGGCGGACGGTATTCGCCGTAGATAACAAGATCACGATAGGTCGGCGTAAGGTTGAGAATGCTGTTATACATCGGTTCTCCGGGGTGCATGTCGCCCACATCAAGGATACTTTCCCTGTAAAAAACATGTGATGTTTCAAACAGGTGCAAAAACTGCAATCGTTTGCTTACGTTTTCCCCCGCAAGTAAAAAAAGTGCTGTTTGAATTGTGGGCAAAAGCATGATGCCATGTGCCGATTTACACGCCTTTGATTTCAATAATAATTTTTTGTCCGAATTGAATGCATCACACACACCGGGAGAAACATAAGGTGAAATGGCAAGTGCAATGACAAGCCGTTCGGCGATGCCGAATTCGTGCTTTGAAACAAGATCATGGTATAGGGACCCTTTTTCCAGTTCAGGGGCGGGAACCGAATCTTCATTGTAAGGTGGAGCGGTCAATCCGTTCACGACGGACTCTTTTGCAACGGCAACGATTTCCCTTATCCATTGTATTTCGCGGTCGAGCCAATTTGATTGTTCGGTATTATCCATGAATTTACTGATTCGCGATTGGGGATTTTCCGGTTGAAAACCCGATCATCCGTTAAAAACGGGTTTGTCAATGCACAACAAATAAACCAATGTTCCCAATGAAATGACGAAGGGCAACAAATGAAAGATCCATTGAAGCGGTTTTGCTGGAACCTTTTCTTGCAACGTAAAACGAACAAATGTTGCAAAAACACAAATAGAGAATGACAACCATATGATCGGATGGATACAAACGGTGTCATTCGTCCATTTGCCATTATCATCCATTATCAATTCCCAATTGTCGTATAAGGTTCCCGGTTTCAAATAATTGTTGGTTAGGCCTAAAAAGGGGAAAGTCCCAATAATAAAAAACATCATAACGAAAGAAAGCACATTAAACAGAATCGAAATGCGCCCCGACAATGCTTTCCGTATCTGAGGAACAAGCAACAAAGCAAAAAGCAAAATGCAGGATAACATCGACCAGCCAGGAGCTTTTTCAATGAGTGTATAGGTGGCTTCGTGACGTTCATTTACCATTGCAATGAAAAGGGCACTTTGCATGACAAAATGAACAATGAAGAGGATTGTTATTCTGGTAATGGGCTTCACGATAAAATGCAGATGATTGATGAGTTTTTAAAAAGATACTGCATATTTTGTACATAATGACTGTAGCCAATTGACAAATTTTTGAGCATCATAGGCAGAATGTTCTTTTAATGATTTTTGAGCCCAATCCTCCACTTTTACCGGTCCAATAATAGGGGCATTGACTTGCGCCTCACCGGGACTAAATTCGGCCCAATCGTATGGGGTATCGCCCCCTTGATTTTTAAACAGCCAAGCAATTGAAAATTTGAATATTCCTGTTGAAATTTCGTTCACAGCATCCTTTTGTGAAAGGAGATCTTTGGAAGATTTGAAACCATAGTGTTGCAGAAACAGCGTCAATGATTTTTTCCTATTGTCATTGAAAGTTGGTGAAATCTCTTCCTTTGTATCGCCACCATAATACTTGTAGAGCAAGCCCTCAATGGTTGTAATGTCTTTATCTTCCCGTTGCATTGCACTCATTCCCCAAGCGTCAATATTTGCCATCATTTCAAAATCAGGAGCAAGGCGGCTATAGTAAAAATCATTTTTTTCCTGCCACGTAGCCCATCTGTTTGCCCAATCGGTATCATACTTGCCCAATCCTCCAAATGCAGCACCTGCCGCGACAGAACCCAAATCTCCGGCCCAAGTTGCAGCCGCTATATTTTCACTGACGTCAAATGTTTTTGCTTTTCCCCAATCGGTATCTGCCGTATAGGATGTTACTGCTTTTTGCCTTCCGGGTACTAAAACGTCAAGCCCGACAAGAAGGTGATAGATATCGATAACCTCTCCGTTTGGCAAGCGGGTTCCCGCTATGTCAACCATCAATTGGTAGTCGGTATCGATTTTGGGTCTTGTATCTTTAAATGTATTACCGTGTGGTGTACCTATCACCTGATCAAAGTCTAACTTTTTATCGTGCGACATTTCGCGGAGTATTGTAATTCTTTGCTCTAAAGGAATATCGCTGTAGATGGCATCGAAAGCACGAATCATTCCCAAAAATTTATCATACGGCGATATTATATAAACATTGTCACCATTATAAGCGATCCAACCCATTTTATTTTTATACAATGTTTTTGCGTCAGCAACGGAAGAGGATTCAATGGCCTTTTTTCTCGAGGCAGTCATTGCATCATATTCCGAAGGGTACTTGAACTCCACCTTGAACCAGGTATAACCGTTGGCAAGCGCCTTGTCAACAATCCACACTTCTTGGATTTCACCATTCAATGTGCAAAGCTCGAATCCACCGTTTTTGCCATCCTTGTCAGCAGGTGTTTTTTCAGCCCGCAAAGTGAAAAAACCCAAAAGTTGTGCATCCAACTTCTCTTTTTTGGTCAAGCCTGTATTATGTTCAAATGCGGTACCTGTTTTTTCCGTGCCTTTCAGTTTAGCATAAGGTTCAAGTCTTGATTGATGTAATTTTTTGCTGTCATCTTCCGCCTTCAATTCATCTGCATGCTTTTGCCGGGCAACGTCCATATCCTCATGCACCTTGACTAAACTATCAAGAACAGTCAATGTGTTTTTTCCAACATTTCCACTGGTATCATCGGGAGAAAATTGTTTCTGGAAATCAACAAAAGCCTGTTTGGTAGGACCATCAAATTTTCCAGTAACAGGAATTGCCTTAGAACCTTTTGTCCCATTCGTGACAAAAACATAATTGTAAGCTTCCTGAAGCTTCGTTATATAATTGCTGAAGCTTGAATCCGCCGCGCCCGGCCCTATAACCATCCCCCCATCATAAGCATATTCCAATTCAGTCGCTCCACTTAAATGTGCCGATTGTAAATTATGTTTGTCATCCAGATTCGGTTTTATCCGATGATCGTACGGGACATTGTGCTTTTTCCCTTTCAAATCCACATAGGTAAATATGGGAGCTGTTTCATCATCAGCGAGAACATTGGGGAAATCAAATTCAAAATCCTGATCGCCCTGCTTCTTCATGGAAGTGATGAACTTGAATACCTGGGAAGTTGTCAGTTGTTTTCCGTCCGCCCTCCAGAATTTATAACCGGTATTGTTACCGCCGATCATATTCTTCTCGCTTTTCTCAAAATAGATGCCGGATTTGTCCGGCTCATTATTGATATTGGTGACAATGGAATTCGCATAGTCCTCCTCAATTTCGCAATTCGCCACATCTACATACCAAACAGCTGAAACATTACCGTAGAACAATGTGATTTTGTTATGGGATAAGGTCACATCGTCCGAATGGGGATTAACGGGTTTGTCAATGGCGATCGTGATACCATTGTCAAATGCGATATACTCATCCTTTTTTCCATCAGTTGCAGTTATCTGTTGCTGAAGGTCGATAAGCACAACATCGAGATCATCACCTTGTTTCATTGTCATGTGCAGAATGCTCGAGCCATGGTCACGGATGTTCTGCAAGAGCAGCTGCAAATTCTCCCGTGAAAAAATATCTTCCGAGTCAATTTCCTCAAGCGGCAAAACGATGACATCATCATCCAGATCCGAATCAATTTTTGGAGTGATGGCATTGGTTGCAGTGGGCAACGTATTTTTCTTTTTATTGAACCAATGTTTTTTATGCATAAGACAGCATTTTTCTTTCTGAAATCAGTATGGCGTAAATGAATCTTGAAAACAACCGATACCATTATAAAAGTCGTTCGTCCAGTGACAAATTCCAAGGACAAATTTTTCATTTCGTCCGAAAAATTTTGTTGTGTTTTGAATCTCATTGACTTGAAAATCAATGCGAACGCAATCGCGCAAAGGCTGTTTTTTCACAGATGGAGAACTCAGCAAAAGCGGAAAACGGCGATTATTCCAATGTCAATGGAAAATCCATTTGCATTGAATGAAGATGACTATGGGTATGAGATCGATCTGGCTCGAGCCGAACCATTTTCTTCGTATTTTTATTTTGATTCATCAACCCCAAACCCAGCATGAAAAAAATTTTGCAATTGACCGTTTTCATTTTGACTGTTGCCATCGCACCGCAAATGCATGCACAGCAATTGCGGAACAATTCCAACTCCTCCATCGGAAGTATCGACAATGATGGAACCATCCGCAACAGTTCCAATTCAGCGGTTGGGAAAATCGACAGCGACGGAACCATCCGCAACAGTTCCAATTCCGCGATCGGAAAAATCGACAGCGATGGAACGATCCGAAACAGTTCCAATTCCGCAATAGGAAAAGTGGACGGGGATGGAACCGTCCGTGATGCATCCAATTCTGCGATC
>CAYMZV010000107.1:0-12511 GCA_964394965.1 uncultured Chryseobacterium sp. | reverse complement strand
GTGAAAAAAGGGATTGCACCTGCAAGTGTAAATCAGCACCGGGAATCAAATCAAATCCCTTGCGGTAATCCGGATTGTATGCATGATAAGGAATGTAAAGCGAACCGATGATTCCCGACCAGCAACAAACCGTGATGGCTGCAATTCCCAGAAGCGAAAAGCCCGTGAGGAAAAACAATTTCCTGTTGCCGAATTTTTTTTGCGGAATGATGAAAAATAGAAACAGCAGCGGACAATAAATGAATTTTGCCGATGCCAATAGGATTGCAATGGTTGCGAGGACAAAAAAATCCGTTCGTTTAAAATCATTTTTGGAAAACGCGCATTTCAAAAGATAGGCAATCAGGAAAAAGGAAAGTGCATTGGTAACCACATCCGCACTCACCGACATATTGCTGAAAAGCGACATCGGCAATAATGCCAGCAGGGTGAAAAGCCATTTGAATGCTGGCAATAGTCGAATGGAGAAATAAATGACGGTCAACCAAAAGAGAAAAGTGAAAAACCGCGCGAAGAAAAAAATGGTAAAAGGTCCGCACCCGAAATTCCGTGCCATGAAAATTGCAGTGGCTTGCGGCAAATAGGAAATGGGGGAGTACCACGCCGTATTGGGAAAATCGCAAAAGACACAGCTGTCGGCGCGAAGCTGAATTGCGGTTTGTGAGAGAATGATTTCCCTATTCGTCTTCACGTTTTTTTTCCAACGCAACGAAAGGAAAGGCTCTGCAAATTTTTTCAGTCCGACAGGAATTTCACCGCCTACTCGATTGTCTTTTTTTATTGCAATGAAATCCCCTTCCGAAACTTGCCACGCCCTGTAAAAATGATTCACTTCATCGGGAACCTGAAACGGCGGTGTGAGCACAAGCATCATCATGCCCATGAAGAATGCGACAACCAGAAAGAATTTCTCGGGCTTGATTGAGGACAGGTATTTATGCAGGGGAAAGTTCAATAGGTAAATATCAAACTATCATTTCATTTTTTGAGCAACATGTTCCTGTATTTTCTTGCCGAATTTTATTGTACATCTTTCCCGGTAATTACTCCAGAATGATTTTCATGACGGAACATTTCCCCGTTTCATCCGAAAATTTTACAAAATAAATCCACTAATGAAGTTAAACCAATGTCAAGCATAAAAAAACGCTCCCCAATTATGGAGAGCGTTCCTTTCATGCTAAACCAACTTCATCTTGCCATCTGCACACCCGAATCCACGGGATGAAAAACCGTAATCAGATTTTCGAATCGCTTTCTTCATGCATGTGTTCGTCCCATTTTCCACCCCATCCGCACTTGTCCATTTTCTGCATGAATTTTTCCTTTTCTTCCGGACTCATTTTCGCCAGTTTTTCTTCCCAGCGTTTTTTCCACATTCCATGCCTTCCCCATTTTCCACGGGGGCCATATCCGCAACCGCAACCGCGGCGACCTCTTCCGAATCCTCCGAAAAGGATTTTACTCAAGACCAATAATCCAATCGCGTGACACCAATCAAGCGTGTGCCATCCGGTCAATCCCGGAATTACAAAATTCCAGAGATGCATTGTGATGTAGCCGAATCCGATTACGGCAATTGTAACTACGGCGGCAACACATATTCCTTTTAAGAACCATTTCATAGCTGTAAGTTTTTTTATTCGTTAAAAATATTTTTTTGTGATTGTCGGTTTTCTGTCGAGAAATCTGTAAACGGGCAACATTTTAATTTTTCATGTCGTCATACAATTCCTTGAGACGCTCCCTCAAGAAGAGGACAGCATATCTTTTCCGTGAAAGAAGTGTGTTGAGTGAAACTCCCGCTTCTTCGGCCAGCTCCCGAAACGAGCGTCCTTCAATTTCATTTTGAATGAACACCCAGCTTTGTTCTTCCGGCAGCTCGTCAAGTGCAAGCATCAGTTCGCTCATGATTACGCGTCGTGCATATTGGGCGTCCGGACCTTCCGATGCATCGGGTAAAAGATCGTTCAATCCCAATCCTTCATCACCATCATCATTGAACTTTTCATACCTCGCCTCGAGCGATTCTGTGCGACGACGTCTGAAAAGGTCAGCGATTTTATTCCGCGCAACTCGGTACATCCATCCCGACACCCGCTCGATCACATTGTCAACACGCAAATTTTCTGTGAGCTCAATGAAAACGTCCTGAACGATATCTTCAGCGTCTTCAGTTTCCGGAACCCGTTTGCGAATAAACTCGAACAATCGGCGTCTTTCCTTATTCACTGCGTCGGTAAGAATCCGGTTTTGTTCTGCGGCCATTAGTGTCGGTATGTTTACCACTTCTTTCATGTTTATAACTGAAGGTCGTGGAACGGGTGGGAAATATTTTATCAAAGGTCAACTTTTTTTGGACAGGTGGGGTTTTCGCTCTGGGAAAGCGGCAGGAAAAAAGCGGCAGCGGCAGGAAAAACGATTCGATTGCCTGTAACTTTTGACCGCCACTGCCACTCCTTTCCTGTAGCTAACCGAAAACTGTTTTGGGCGTAGCCTCTCGGGGTCGGGCTTTCCCACATTGTGGTCACCCTGTGGCGCTGCTATCCTCCGAAGCGGCCGTTAGGATCTCACGCAAGGAAATTCACAATCCCCTACTGATAACAATCCCGGCAACTGTCAACCGCCAACCGCCAACCGCCTATTTTAGCTTCGCATGAAGCATCTCCTCAACAAAACACTTTCCGTCAAACAAATCATCGCACTCATCATCCTCCCGCTCGCGATTTTGGCGACGGTTTTCACGTTCATGTCGGGCGGTACGCCTGTGCAATTGGGTAACAAAAACATTTTTGTAAAAGACACAACGGCAAAAAAACAAATGGTGTTGGTCGACACGTCCGCCATGGGAAGATTGCTGAATTATGTGGATTCGATAAATAATGCCGAAGAACTTTTCGGTGGCACATGGAGTTATTACCTCGCCACCTGCGACAGTGGAAAACCGATTTGCAAAGTCGATATCGACCACGGACTTTCTCCCGCTTCCTGCATGAAGGTGGTCACCACAGGCACGGCACTTTCATTGCTTGGTCCGCAATTCCGTTTCTCGACTTTATTGCAATACGACGGAACCATTGATCCCGCAACCAAAATCCTCAATGGGAATATTTATATCCACGGTGGTGGCGATCCTTCACTCGGTGCGGAATCTTTTGGTGGAAGCATTGGGGGTGTGACAAACGGTTGGGCGCTTGCCATTAAACGGTTGGGTATCGACAGCATTGCAGGTTGCATCATCGGCGATGCAGAATCCTGTGACCGCGATCCCGTTCCAAGCGGCTGGACTTGGGAAGACATGCAAAGTGATTACGGAACCGGTCCGTGCGGATTGAATATCCGTGAAAATGTTTTTGACATGCTCATCACCGCTTCGGGTGGGGGAACGAGCATCAAGGTTGTTCCCACCATTCCCGGATTGAAATTGTACAATCAGGTTGCACATTCTCCGGGCATTGCAAAATCATACGCATACGTTACAGGCGCACCATTCCAATTCGAGCGGACTGCCATGGGCGAGGTTTCCGATTACCTCGATGAACGCAGTGCCATTCCCGATCCCGCGCTGTTGTGTGCGCAAACCTTGAAGTCAAATCTCAAGGAATATGGAATCGGAATACGTGATTCCGCAACGACTTTGCGTTTGATAAGATTGAACCATTTGAAAATCGATGCGAAGGAAGGACGGAAGGTGATTACCTCGAATTCCTCCCCGTCACTCGAGGATTTGGTTTATCACACGAATCAGGTTTCGCAGAATTTTTATGCCGAAAGCATCTTGCGTGCAATCTCATGGAGGGAAAATGGTTTTGGAAGCACAACGGGTTCCATCGGAATCGTTTATCATTTTTGGAAAGAGCATGGTTTGGATTTGCGTGGACTTTGCATGGTGGACGGTTGCGGACTCTCTCGCATGAACACCATCACCACACATCAGTTGGTGGAAATGTTGCGCGTGTATGCAAAAGACCCTGCCATGTTTCCCGCATTTTACAAATCACTTCCCGTTGCCGGTGAATCGGGAACCATCCGCAAACTCGCCGACGGAACGGAAGCCGATGGGAACCTCCACGCAAAAAGCGGAACGATGGCAAGAATAAAGTCATACGCCGGTTATGTAAAAACAAAGAGCGGAAAAATGCTCTGCTTCGCCATGATCGGAAACAATACGTTATGGAGTGAAACCGAATTGCGCGATAAATTCGAGAAACTTTTTATTTTGATGGCGCAACTTCCCTGAAGGAATTTGTGATTTGATGATTCGCGATTGCAAATCATCTCAATGAAAATGTTTGGAACTCAAAAAGGTGCGGGCAGGTTTTTCGCTAAGCGCACATCATCGGCATCATGCAGGTAATAAAAAATGCGCTGTTTCGCGATGGTAGTCATTTCATCATAAAAATACCTGGTGTGTGTCGTATCGATTGAAAGGCTTCTGTAATACGTTCCGTCTTTCTGATAGGCATAATTGCCGTCAGGCATGATCACTTCAAAATCGGTTTCCACCACCCAATCGTGGTATTCATCCCTCATGATTCCCGTGAGAATGCCATCCATGAATTTCCAACCTATCGGATGGTTGCCACTCCATAAATAATCACCGCAGATCGGCAAATAACGCATGTCGGCATTGGCTGGAGTCTGAACGTGGAGAAGATCATTGAGGTCGGGACTTGTCTTATCCATAATAGTCAGTCCCGGTTGACTCATGATGTAGGAAACCCCCTGATGCAAAACGCCGAGTATGAATTTTGCAGTGTCATCATCGGCAAACATTTTCAACGCACTCAACAAGGCCGCAATATCTTTTCCAACCCCAATCAACTCAACACCGTTTGCACAAGCCACTGTTGCCACGCGTTCAACAATCAGGTTTTTCTGAGCGTGGTCATTGACAAGATATTTTCCAACCAATCCCCCGCGGCTGGTCGTGATCACATCAACGGTTTTTTGAAAAACAATATTCTCGCTTTGTAAAAATGAAAGCAATTTGTCTTTGTTCTGCAACGGGGAATCGAACATCGACGGGTGATTGAATCCGATGATCTGCTCGTATTTTTTGGCTGCCATTACCTCATCAAACCATTCTGCACAAAGATCTCCGTATGATCCGGGGATTGTTGCGAATGTTCCATGAATGAGCAGCAGCGTTTTTTTATTCTGATCAATGTCTTTCGGTTGAATCGGGGTGAATGCCTTGTTGCCGTACAGATCCAAACCATATGCATTGCCCATGCTTCTCAACCAAGCGTCGATGCTTGCCGAATCGGCAGTCAGTTGCAAATCCCTTTTGAAAGTCATCACCTTGATCACGAAACGGTAATTGTCATCAATCACATCCGGCACATCGAAAAAATAAGTCAGCCGATCGCGTTTGCCGAGATCCTCCGCTTCTTCCGGCAAAATATATTGGAAAACGCCGTCCTGGGAATAGGTATCCGTTGCAGCAGTGTGTTGGAGAAAAACAATCGACTGTTCGTTTGCGTTCACCATTACCGTCAAGCGCAAACTCCGCGCACTGGCATCATTGCTGAATTCAACGTCATCCAATGCAATGAATTTTTCGGTGATGGTGAAATCATTCACACTGATTGTTTTGGGATTTTGATCCGGAAATAATTTTCGCAACAGCTCCACTTCATTATTGATCAGCTTACCGCGATCACTAAAATCCCTGTTGCCCATTATCGAACAAATAATCCTGCCACTCCAAATCCCTCTTATCTGCCCGTTGTCTTTCCGTCCCAGCGTCGCCCAATAATCGGAAGTGTCTGCATTCTTTTGGAAAAATCTATCGAAAAGCCCTCTCAGTTTGACCGGATCCCCAATGGGAATGAATGATGTCTGTTTTTCGGCACTTGCAATGACATTGAGATTGTTGATGTTGATGGGGATGGACATGATTTATTTTTTTTGAAAAAATACATATAAAAGAAGAACAGTCAATTATCGTATTCATAAATGATTTGCTTTTTTATGTGTGATGGAATTCGCCGTTTTTCCCTTTCCGCATTGCGCTGCTGTATCTTTACCTTTCATTCATGAATCGAAAAATAATCCACATCGACATGGACGCTTTTTATGCGTCGGTGGAGCAGCGCGATTTTCCGGAGCTGCGTGGAAAGCCTGTCATTGTCGGTTCTCCCGAGGGGAGGGGTGTAGTGATGACTGCGAGTTATGAGGCGCGGAAATTCGGTGTGCATTCCGCCATGCCCGGACGTGAAGCGAAACGGCGTTGTCCGGATGGGATTTTTGTTCCGCCGCGTTTTTCCGTTTACAAGGAAGTTTCACAGCATATCCGTGAAATCTTTTTGCGTTACACCGATCTTGTTGAACCGCTTTCGTTGGATGAGGCTTATTTGGATGTGACGGAAGACAAATTGAAAATCGGGTCTGCGATTGAAATTGCGAAGGCGATAAAAAATGCGATCAGCGAGGAGACGAATCTCACCGCATCGGCGGGCGTTTCAGTGAATAAATTTGTTGCGAAAGTCGCTTCAGGAATGCAAAAGCCCGATGGATTGACTTTTATCCATCCCTCAAAAATCGAATTGTTCATGGAACAATTGCCGGTGAAGGATTTTCACGGTATCGGAAAAGTGACGGCGGAAAAAATGAACAAGACGGGATTATTCACCGGAGCGGATTTGAAAAAACTTTCGCAGGAAGAACTCGTGAAAAATTACGGCAAGCCGGGGAATTTCTATTACAACATCGTGCGTGGAATCGACAACCGCGCTGTGCAACCCGAACGGGAAACAAAATCGGTGAGTGTGGAAGATACGTTTGCAGAAGATGAGTTGGATGTGGCGAAAATGGAAGTGGAATTGGAAAAACTTTCCGAAATGCTTTTCAGGCGCATGAGCAAGCACGAACTTTTTGGAAGGACCATCACGTTAAAAGTGAAATACCACGATTTCAAGATCATTTCGAGAAGCAAGACTTTTGCCGAACGTGTGAATGAGGTTGCCGTGATCATTCAAACTTCAAGGGAGTTGTTGAAACAAACGGAAGCCGGCAGGAAAAAAATCCGTTTGCTTGGAATCGGCGTTTCCGGTTTTGAAGAGGCGGATACGAAAGGGCAGCTGACCTTATTCTGAAAAATTTTCGATTTGGTGATTGCCGATTGCCGATTGAAAAATCGAAAATCGTCAATTCTTTTTTGGAAGGGTTCGATCATGAGGGAAAACAGCATTCCGAATTTCGATTCATTTCCGCAATGAATTTCCTTTTTGCAACAATCCATCGAAAAAAACTTTTGGCCACGGTTTTATTTTACAACTTACTGACGAATGTCAGTTGCCGCTTTGATGTGAATCATTATGCGGCATTGGTAAAAGGGACAATTTTGTCCAATACAAACCGTAAAAAACAACGACAATGGCAACTGAAAAAAAATTAGGCGATAACCTGATCGCACAGATGAAAAAATCCGCAACCGACTTGGAAAATTTCCAGGTTCAACTTGCGCTTGGAAAAGCGGAAGCGAAAGACAAGTTCGAGGAGTTGAAGAAAAAATTCAATGGCGCAGTTCATTCCGCCAAACTGAAACTTATTGCAGGCAAGAGCAAACTCGATGAAATAAAAAGCGAATTCGAGGAAATGCAGGTGCAGCTTGCATTGGGAAAAGCCGACACGATTGATGCATTCAATGACCAGAAGAAAAAAATATTGCGCGGCATAAGCGTAATCGAAAAACGATTGGAAACGAATTCACTTGCCGACGAAATTGAATCAAGGTTCCGTCATGACATTGAAAAATTCAAGATCCAGTTGGATGTTTTGCGTGTGCATTACGAATTGGGGAAAATGGAAGTGCGCGATGAATTCGAATATGAAAAACATGAATTGGCTGAAGTGATTGCAAAAATGAAAGCGAAATTGGAGGGACGGAAAAAAGATATTGGACAAACCAGAAAAGCTCGCCGAGAAGAATTGAAAGAGGCATACAAACACCTGAAAAAAGCGATGGTGAAGGCGTAAATGAAATGCCATGTAAAGAAATCAGCATGAATATTGTTTGCAGGAAGGGCGAATTCCGCAGTGTTTTTAGCAATTTTTATGTTTTGGGATTTCCCTGCCCGTAATAGCGTTTTCACTAACTTTGACCGTCTAAAAAATCAAAAAAATACCATGAAAAAATTGCTCATTCTCTTGCTCGCTGTCCCTTTCTGGTTCTCCTGCAAGAACGAAACGCCCCAAACTGATCCCGTAAAAGACAGTCTGACCAACGTTACAAATAAACTTTCCGGTGTCAACGCAACACAGGCTGCATCGCTCGACTCTTTTTTCCGCGCGATGAATGACATTCAATCGAATCTGGATGAAATCAAGAAGAAGGAAAAAATCATCAGCAAGGATACGACCGGTGGAGATGTTGCCGGACGCAAGGATCAAATCACCAATGACATTCAGTCGATTTACGACATGATGGTGAAAAACAAGCAGCGATTGGCAGCGGCGAAAAAAAGCCTGAAAGCGTCGAATCTGCAGATCGCTTCCATGCAACAGACCATCGACAACCTCACATCCGAACTTTCCGACAAGGAATATGAAGTGACCCAGTTGAAAGATGAATTGGAAAAAATGAATCTTGAATTGAGCAACCTCACCATGAATTATACAGAGGCGCAACAGGAATCGGATGCAAAAACAACAGTCATCAACACTGCGTATTATGCATTCGGAACTTCAAAAGAATTGACCAAACAAGGTGTACTTACCAAAGACGGTGGATTCATCGGCATGGGAAAAACGGAGAAGTTGAGTGACAACATGAACACAACCTATTTCACCAAAGTGGATATTTCAGTTACAAAAGAAATTACACTTGGTGCGAAAAAGGCAAGACTCGTTACCACACATCCGGCGGATTCCTATAAGATCGAAGGTGAAAATGGCCGCGCCGACAAACTCACCATTCTGGACGCTGATAAATTCTGGAGCGTTTCAAAATATTGCGTGATTGTTGTTGAGTAAGATTTGTGCAAAACACGAAAGCGACGAATCCGCGAAATACGAATTTTCGAATGAAAATCCTCCAACAGTTTGGGGGATTTTCACTTTCAGGGAAAAGCCTTTGTGCTTTCGTGGGAATAATAACCGAATGTTTCCCTGAGTTATAAAATATGTTTTGTGGATAACACTTTGAATCCCATTTCATATAAAAAAGAATCCTCCCCATTTTTAGGACTACAGAAATGATGCGGAATTCCATTTTGTTTTTTGCCTTCACCTTCTTTTTTTTCTCCTGCGCAACAAAAAAAGCACCGGAAGAGAAAAAAAAGATTTCCGTTGACAGTTCAGCCATCATTTTCAATGAAATCAACGGCGCACAAAAGAAGCAGGAACTCGACACTTTTTTCCAGCACCGTTTTGTAGATGGGAGATTCAGCGGCTGTGTACTCGTTGCGGAAAGGGGAGTGGTACTTTACAAAAATTCTTTCGGTTGGGCCGATCATGAAAAACGCGACAGTCTGCAAATCACGTCTTCCTTTCAGTTGGCGTCCGTTTCAAAACAATTCACTGCGGCGGCGATCATGCTCTTGCATCAGGAAGGAAAACTGGAGTACACCGACACGGTTGGAAAATTCATTCCCGGATTTTATTACCACGGCATCACAATCAAGCAATTGTTGACACATCGCGCGGGGCTGGACAAATACACAAATGTCTGTGACAACTATTATCGTCAGCGCGGCTGTGAGCCCGGTGAGTTCAACAATGACAGCGCAATTGAAATCATGAAGATGCTTCGTGTCGCACCTTTCCGCAAACCCGATTTGAAATTCGATTACAGCAATACCGGTTATGCAATTCTTGCCGATGTGGTGGAAAAAATTTCGGGAGAACCATTTTGCGAATTCATGCAGAATAATTTTTTCACACCGTTGAACATGCAGCATACGTGGATCAACACAGACAGAAAAGACCATCCGGGAAAAACAAAAGCGTATTGCAGGAACTGGAGTTGGTGGCAGGATAATTATCTCGATGGCGTTTCGGGAGACAAGGGCGTTTTTTCTTCGGTTGAAGATATGTACACCTGGGATCAGGCGCTGCGCAACGGGGCGATTCTCAAACCGGAAATCCTGAAGGAAGCCTACACAGGTTACAGTCCGGAACTCGACAAGAAAAAATATTGGAATTACGGATTCGGTTGGCGAATCATTTCTTTTGATGACGGCGCGAAAGCGGTTTTTCATAATGGATGGTGGCACGGTTTTACGTCGGCGTTTTATCGCGGATTGAGTGATGATGTGACGGTGATTATTTTGTGCAACAAGCAAAACATGGGAATTTATAACATGCAACCCATTCTCGGAATCCTTGGCGCCCACATTCTTCCTGTTGTAGATGATGAAGGCGGAAACGAAAGCGATTCTGTCCCTCCGAAAAATGAACCGGCGAAAAAATGCAAGGTGGCTGTCAAAAAAACGAAAAGCGCTCCGGCAAAAAGCTCAAAAACGAAAAGGAAAAAATAGCGGTGGATTCTTTCAAACAGCAATCTCCAATGGAAAAACATAAAATCACGGTTGAAAAGACCGCACGCTATTTTACCCTCGGCGAAATTTCCCCAAAAGTCAAGACGGTTTTATTTGTCTGTCATGGTTATTCGCAACTTGCGGATGAATTCATTTCCGGATTCAAGGAAATTGAAAACGGAAAAATCCTGATTGTTGCACCCGAAGGTTTGCATCGTTTCTACACACGGGGACATGAGCATGTGGTTGCGTCGTGGATGACGCGCGAGGAACGTGAAGATGATATCCGCGATTATGTTTTGTTTTTGGATAAGGTTTATCTCGAAGTGATGAAAAGTATTTTCGACGCAAAAATAATCGTGCTCGGATTTTCACAAGGAGCGGCAACGGCAAGCAGATGGGCGGGAATGGGAAAGAGCAGTATCGATGAATTGATTTTGTGGTGCGGATTTTTTCCGCCAGACATGCAACCGGAAGAAATGCCGGATGATATTTCGTTGACAGTGGTAACTGCGTCGAACGACAAATTCATTCCTGAAGCGCAGGAGAAGAGTCAGATGGAAAAGATGAAAGAATTGTTTCCCCGCCTGAAACATGTCAGGTTTGAAGGGGAACATCTGGTGGATGTGGAAGTGTTGCGGAAAATGATTCTTTAAACGAAAGAGGTTTTTGAAAAATTGAAATTCCTTCAACCAATCGAAGTCATTTCTTTTTTGCTTTCACCCGGCTCATATTTTCATTCACCCGGAACTTCACCATTTTTGTGATCAATCCAATCGGCAGTGGTTTGTCAAGTGGAAATTGAACGGAGCCCTTTGCCCATTTATAATTCGAAATTTCTTTCTTGAAAGCTTCTATTGCTGAAACCCGCGGATAAAAACCGATGTGATTGGTGTGGGCGGCAAACCAAACCAACATTCCATTCAATTTGAAAGCCGGCATGCTGTAGCTGATTATTTCTTCGGATTTGGGAGCCGCCTTTTTTATTGTTGCACGGAGTTGTGTAAGGATTTTTTGGATTTCCTTGGGATAACTTGCAATGTATTCGTCAATGTCCTTGGGTTTTTTCATGATTGATTTTTTTGAAATGGCATTATTCACCTGCAATTTCAGAAAAAATAGTTTCAATCGAAAACCAATGATTCGTCATCATGAATCTACACAATCACTTTTTCCCCGATCTCATTCACTTCCACAACGTCTTTCTTCACTTTGTCATACGCCCACTTCACATACATTCCTCCCCAGGTAAATCCTGCGCCGAAAGTTGTGAGGATAATATTGTCGCCGCGCTTCAATTGGCTTTCCCATTCCGTCAAACAAATCGGAAGCGTTGCCGTGGTGGTATTTCCATATTTCTGAATGTTCAGCATCACCTTTTCGTTCCCGATTCCCATTCGATGCGCAGTCGCTTCAATGATTCTTTTATTCGCCTGGTGCGGCACAAGAAATGAAATGTCGTCGGCGCTCAGGTTGTTCCGCAACATCATCTCTTCCGAAACGTCCGCCATTTTTTCAACTGCAATTTTGAAAACACCTTTTCCATTCATGTGAATGAAATGTTGGCGCAAGCGAACCGTTTCTTCCGAAGCCGGATGTAAACTTCCACCTGCATATTGAAAAAGATGTTCGCGCCCCGATCCATCCGAATACATGCGCGCGTCGAGAATTCCTGTTCCGCTTGCATCCGGTTCAAGCAATGCCGCTCCTGCAGCATCGCCGAATAAAATGCAAGTGCCGCGATCCGTATAATCCACAATCGTCGACATCTTATCCGAACCGATCACCAACACCCTTTTGTGTGCGCCGGTTTCAATGAATTGCCGCGCAACATTCAGTGCATAAATGAATCCGGAACAAGCACCCATCACATCAAAACTCCAGGCACGTTTTGCGCCGATCAGATCGGAAATGCTATTTGCAGTAGCGGGAAATTGGAATTCAGGTGTTGCCGTTGCACAAATGAGAAGGTCAATCGTCAGCGGGTCAATGTTTTTTTTCGCCAAAAGGTTTTTCGCCGCTTCAGC
>CAYMZV010000106.1:0-12557 GCA_964394965.1 uncultured Chryseobacterium sp. | reverse complement strand
GATCGGTAACTGTTGCACAACAATATTGACAGTTTGCGTAGCCATTTGCCCGCACCCGTCTGTTGCAGTAACCGTGTAAGTTGTAGTGGTTGCCGGAGTTACCGTAACGGAATTCCCCGACAGGTTTCCGGGCATCCATGTGTAGGTGAAATTTCCCAGTCCGCCCGAAGCGACAGCGGTGAGCGTTGTTCCTCCTCCCGCACAAATCGGACTCGGTCCGGATGCACTTACTGAAACTGTTCCTGCAACTGTAATTGTAAAAAACAATGGGCCGGCTGAGCATCCCAATGCATCGGTGATGTTTAAAGTATAGGTGGTTGTGGTTCCCGGCGAAACGGAAACACTTGGTGAATTCGGCAATGAATTGCTCCACGAATAAACAATCGGCGGATTTCCTCCAGTGACAATTGCCGATAAGGTTGTGGATGATCCCGGACAGATTGTGTCATTGCCTGACGTGGCAACTTGCAAAGTGTTGTTCGTTCCAACGCTTATCGTATCCGCCGAAGTGCATCCTGTTGATTGGTCGGTAATCGTAACGGTATAAATTCCTGCAGCAAGACCCGATGCGGAATTTGTTGTACTCACATTCGGATTCCACGAATAGGAAAAGGGGCCGGAACCGGATGGAATCACAGTTGCCGTTCCATTGTTTCCCGCACAACTCGCAGGTGTGGACGCGTTCGTGTACGTAAATGATCCGACGACAAAAGGGATTTGTGCCGGATATATTGCAATGTTTCCGCATAAGTCAGTCACTGGTCCGACAAGATGTGCATAGTAAGTGCCTGCACTTGTAATTGCCGGTGAAATGGTGAATGTATATTGATTGTCATATTGCGCTCCAGCGGCACAACCGACCGATGTGACATTTGTAACCGTGTAAGGTCCGCCCGGACCGGTGAAAGAAAAATCGGAAGGTTGAACGGTGTTGCATAAAATATTTTCCGAAAATGTAACGGTCAACATATTTCCTCCACAACCCGGATTGCTCACACTCACCATCGTCGGCGGAGTCTGATCATAAATTACCGCAGACGACGCACCGAAATTTATGGTGTAACCATATTGTGTCGAAGAATAATTGCTCACGTTCACCACATACGTTTGTCCAACGAGAACCGGAACAACCGCGTTGAAAGGCGTGCCCGATGCATTTTGCGAACTGAATCCCGATCCGCCATTCGGACCGGTCTGTCCGGGAGTGGCTGAATAATTGCAACTCACTTCCAGTCCGGGATTCGAGAAAATCTGCGAACAGTTATTGTTGGTCAGGTTGTAAACGGCCCAATCATAATCGTCCGAACTGTTGTTGGGTGTAATGGTGAAACTCAGATTCCCGCTTTGTTGGACAGTGAATGTATACCACACGTCATTCAACTCACCCGAACCGAGACACGAGGAATTATTGTTGATTTCATTCAGCACATTTCCTTCCCCGGTGTATGAAATTGTTGTGGAATAAACATTCTGGCAAATCGGAATTGCATCGAGACAATCCTGATTGTCGGGCGCTTGTGAAAAACAGGGAACCGCATCCGCAAAAAAAAGCGAAAAAAACAAGACGAAAATCAGGTCGCAGCGGAATTTCATTTTGGGGAGTAGCGTTGATTCAACAATGGAAGTGCAGTAAATATCATGCCACACGTCCTGTGAATTCACAAACTTTCACAAGTGGTGGAAAAATTACGTTAACAGGTAATTTGATAAGCGGCAATTTCTAATTTTGCCCGTGGCTTCTTCGGAGAGTCCACACAATTTCAATCATAACCGATAAAAAAAAATCTATGAAAGTCACTGTAGTTGGAGCGGGAAACGTTGGTGCAACCTGCGCCGATGTAATCGCACACAAAGAACTCTGCAACGAATTGGTACTCGTTGACATCAAGCCGAACTTCGCGGAAGGCAAAGCGCTCGACATTTGGGAAACTTCTCCGATCGACCTGTATGATACACGTGTGAAAGGATCTACGAACGATTATTCCAAAACCGCAAATTCGGATGTAGTGGTCATCACTTCCGGTTTGCCCCGCAAGCCCGGCATGAGCCGCGATGATTTGATTTCAACCAATGCAGCGATTGTAAAATCAGTTACCGAAAACATCATCAAATATTCCCCGAAAGCAATCATCATCATCGTTTCGAATCCGTTGGATGTGATGACCTACTGCGCCTATCTCACAGCGAAAATCGACTCAAGCCGAGTTTTCGGAATGGCTGGAATTCTGGACACGGCACGTTACCGTTCATTCCTTGCCGAAGAATTGAATTGCTCCCCGAAAGACATTCAGGCCGTTTTGATGGGTGGCCATGGCGATACCATGGTTCCGCTTCCACGTTACACAACCGTCGGCGGAATTCCGGTCACAGAATTGATCTCCAAGGAAAAATTGGATGCCATCATCGACCGTACAAAAAAAGGAGGTGGAGAAATCGTCAACCTGCTCGGCACTTCCGCGTGGTATGCGCCCGGTGCTGCAGCCGCACAAATGGTGGAAGCGATTGTGCGCGACCAAAAAAGGATTTTCCCCGTTTGCGCCTTGTTGAACGGACAATATGGAATGAAGGATATTTATCTCGGCGTTCCGGTGAAACTCGGCAAAAACGGAATCGAGGAAATCATCGAATTGAAATTGAATGCAGACGAGAAAAAATTGCTCGACGATTCTGCAAAAGCGGTAAAGGAAGTCATGAACGTTCTCGACGGAATGAAAATAAACGCGTAAAAAGAGAAATTGGAATCAGGAACCAAGATGCAAGAAAAAATCTCTTGCTCTTGGTTCTTTTCATTTCAATATTTCGTCGGCCGTGTTTTCAATTTGAATCCGAAAAATTAATCCCAATATAATCTTCCGCACTTCCAACGCTTTTACATTTGTGAAAAGAGGATTCGAAGCGGACATTTCCCATTAAACATAAAAATCATGACAATAAAAATTCCCATTCGTTTGCTCACCATTGAAGGGGATGGATTTCACCTGTTGATAAAAATCAGGATCAATGGAAAATCTGCGAATGCAATTTTGGATACCGGCGCAAGCAAAACCGTTTTTGACAAGGAGCGGATCGAAAGGTTTTTGGGCAAGGAAAAAGTCGGCGAACATTCACGCATGTCAACGGGACTGGGAACCACTTCCATGAAAAGCCATCAGGTGACATTGGGAAAACTTGCACTCGGGAAAATCGAACTTTCAAAATACAATGCGGTCGTGCTCGACTTGAGTCATGTCAACCAAACCTATAACCAGATCGGATTGAAACCGATCGACGGTGTTGTCGGAAGCGACTTGATGCAAAAATACAGGGCGGTGATCGACTATGGAAAAAAGTTGTTGGTGTTGAATGAAAAATCCGCCGCAAAAAAACCGAAAGCGAAATCTGTGAAAGGGAAAAAAGGGGCGAAGAAAAAATAAGATTCGGAGCACAAGCATTTTCCCGTTCAAGCTATATTTTTCCGGCTATCCGCTTTTACTCCTCGCTCGGCTTCGCCGAGACTGCGGGGTAACCGCTGCTATCCGGGCTAGTTGGATTTTTTTCTTGTTTGGAATCGCGATTCCTGGTCGGACGAAAATGATATTGGCGATCGGGAAAATGAGATTCGCTATTTTTATTCAAAAAACAGATCATGGGTTTATTTGATTTTTTCAAAAAGAAAAACGAAAATCCTCCTCAATCTCAATCCAAATTTATTCCAGAAAATAAATTGGAAGAGGTATTGATGAAAGCTGCAAAAGAAGCTTCGTATAGGGCGGAATTTTATCGGCAGTTGATGGATTCCGAATTGATTGTGATTACTGACGGACGTTCGGGAAAGGAAGGAACACATACACTTGAAAAAAATACGACGGTGAATATTGTCACGTCGAAGGATGGAAAAATGCCGGTCTTTTCCTCAACAAAAAGAATTTTTGACAAGGGAATAATCAAGGAACAGGTGAATTTCATGGGAATGAACGCAAAAAGCCTGTTCGAGTTGACAAAAGGAACAACGCTTTTTCTTAATCCTTATTCTGATTATGGAAAAGAATTGTTACCGCACGAAATCGATCAGTTATTGGATGGCTCCATTTTCGAACATGCCAAAACAATAACGGTTCAGAAAGAAACCAAAGTGCAAATTGGGCAACCGGCTGATTACCCGACAGAATTGGTAAATAGCTTGAAACAGCTTTATTCACGCCTGACCGATGTAAATGCAGCGTATCTCGGGTGGATATTTGATCCGAATTCCGGGCAACCGCCTCATTATATTATCGGTATCGATGCAAAAAATGATTTTCAGAATATTTGTCGCGATTCAGGTGTCACCTCTAAATATTTTTTGAAGCAGGATGAAATCATTGATTTTGTGCAAATCGATAACGAGTCAGGCATTTCAGATTATCTGTCCAAACGGACAAAAGCGTTTTACAGGAAATGATTTTGATTGCGAATATCCCGCATACACAATCCCAATACGCACTGCCACTCAGATAAAATCAAGCAATCCGAATTTGCTTCCCATTACGATTTCCGAATCCGTTGCCAACCAATTTTGCAGAACGGTTGCATACACCGAACGGAAATCGACCTTATAAATCAAATCGCCATTGTCGAGATTTTGCAGGTCGGGAGGTTCATTCAGGATTCCATTCCGTTTCAATGTTCCCCCCGCAAACATCATCACATTTGCCGTGCCGTGATCGGTTCCCTTGCTTGCATTCTGTTTCACCCGCCTTCCGAATTCCGAGAATGTCATCAGCAACGTATCATTCCACATGTTGCCGCTTTTCAGATCATCCGCAAACGCTTTCACGGCGTCACCGTAAATTTTCAGCATGCGGTTCTGCTGTTGGTTCTGTGCGGCATGCGTATCGAATCCCGGAAGCGAAACATAATAAATGGACGTTTCACAACCGGAAAGGATCAATTCCGCAATGAGTTTCATCTGCTGGCCGAATGCGTGTTGCGGATAAATTTCCTTCGCCTTGTTTTTGTCCAAGTGATCGTGGATATATCCGGCACTTTTGGAAGTCTCCGCAAGTGTCTTGTGCAGATACTCCACATTGTGATGGTCCTCATCGTGCGCCGTCCATGCATTCGCGGTTTGCTGCATGAAATTATCCTTGAGAATCAATTCCAGTCGCGCAGGACGGCGCATGGCGAGACCGTTTATGTTTTCACCTTTCAATGCGAGACTCAATGTTTCATCCACTTCAAGTGCAAGGTGCGGACGCATGTCTTTCGGATCGCACGCAGCGTCCAGCCATCTTCCCACCCAACCGGTTTGCACATATTTGTTGGCATCCGATGCCGTGTGCCAAATATCTGTCGAGCGGAAGTGGGAACGGTTGGGATTCGGATAACCGACGTTGTTCAATAACGCAACATTCCCCTGCGCATGCAAATCCGCGAGCCCCTGCAAACTTCCATTGAAAGAAAAATGATCATCGATTTTTATCACCTGATCCTGTGTCAAGCCGATCGTCGGACGGTTGCTGTGATAGAGATCATCGCCGAAAGGGATGATTGTATTCAAGCCATCGTTGCCACCGGAAAATTGCACCACCACCAAACGTTTCCCATTTGTTTTTTCCAGCAGCAATTTATTCATCACGGCGTGGGCTGCATTGTCATTGCCACGCAGGAATTTCGGCAACAGCAACGAGGCGGATGCGATTCCACTGAGACGGAGAAAATCCCTTCTTGAAAAATTACTCATGGGCTATGTTTTTAAACAATGTTTTTATTGCGCGACAATCACATGATTTGAAATTCGGGAGTCTGCATCACGGCCGCAATCGTTGTGATGACTCTTCTTTGCCTCGATGAAGTGTCCAAACCGTTCTCGATTGATTTCCTGTCGATGCGATCGTCGGGTGCGGTGATGAAAAAGCGGATGACTTCATCCGTCAATTTATTTTCATCTACGGAAGAAAAATGTTTTGTCAGTTCGGTCCAATCCGTTTTCACTTGCACCGTTTTATCGTCGGCCGGTTTTTGGTCTTGCGTTTCCTCGAACGCCGGTTTTTTATTCAGCCGAGCCGTTCCCGCATCGAGCATCGCCCTTGGAATATGCAGGCGTTGCACCAATGAGGAAGTGTCAATCCATCCGCGCCCGCCTTTCCATCCTGCCACATTCGGAGGGAAAAACAAGGTTTGTCCAAGCACTTCCTGCAACGCGAGCATCTGTTGGTCATCGACTTCCAGCTTGCATAATTTTTTAAAACGCACCAGCAATTCCACCGGAGTGGAAATCAGGCAGCCGATATTCTTGTCGTCGTAAAACCAATCGGAAACAAAAATGGTTTTCATCAAGTCGCCGATGTCATAATTGTTGGAACGGAAACGGTTCGCCAATTCCTTTACGCGATCCTCGTCAATTTCCGAATTCACGAACCACTTGTAGATTTTCCTGCAAATGAATTCCGACAGTTGCGGTTTTTCCAAAAGCATGTTGATGATATCGTCTCCATTGAAATTCCCTTTTTTTCCGAACACTTCCTTCTCGTCGGAATCATGTGTCGCATCGTTGAATTCGAATTCGCCTTTTTTGTTCACGCGCCATCCCGTAAACGCACGCGCCGCCTGCTTGATGTCATTTTCCGTATAGCCATTTCCCTCTCCGAGTGTAAACAGTTCCATCACCTCGCGCGCGAAATTTTCGTTGGGTGCATCTTTTTTATTCTGTTGGTTGTTCAGCCAGAGGATCATTGCAGGATCCTTTGAAATGGCGTGGAGCAAATCGGAAAAATTTTCGAGCGCGTACTGCCTGAGCGTATTGTGTTGCACCTGCATGAGCCAGGAAAAATTCGCGGATGTCGAAAAATGATTGTGCCAGAACATCGTCATCTTTTCACGCAACGTTGCATTGGCGACAACCATACGATCCATCCACGCAAGATTCAATTCCTCTTTTTCCTTTTTCGACTTGATGAAAAGGGCGGCCACTTTCAACGGACGCGCTTCACCCTTGTCATCGGTTTTCGGTTTTTCGATATACAATAAATCCTGAATGACTGCCGAATCCTTGAAGAGTTCGCTCACGACCGTATCCAAATCAGTTCCCTTGAACCGCTTCCACAAATCGGGAGTCATCCCGAATCCGGAACGGTTGAGCAAGTGCTGCAATTTTTTCTGTTCGTCCGCCATGATTTTCTAACGTTGGTTTTTCCCGATTGTTATCCCGATTTATTTTACCTGCAAATTAAGTACCATCAATATTTTTTCCGGACTGTAACTTTTCAGATCGCCGGGCGTCCCAGAAAGAATTTTCAGCTCACCCAAAACTACATCTTGTTTGCGTGTAAGGATTAGATGCGGGCGGGGCGAAAAGGTTTAGGTTTTGTCCGAAAAAAATTTCCATCGTGAAATCCGATGTTGTCCAATGGAAAAACTGTTAAAATCAATCTTAACAATTTATGTTTGATAAATAAGTTTTCCCATTGGGAAAGTGATTTGGCCGGCAGGTTAACTTTCGTAAGTTTAGCTACAAGCCTTGTCCAAACGCACGCGCATTCTCCTCATCATTTCCACAATCATTCTTGCAGGCGCAGGGGTTTACGGATTTTACCGCATTCACAAATTGAAAGCTCCCGTCCGCGATCCATTGGAAGCCATCCCGAATTCCGCATTTTGTCTGATCAGTACCAATGACATTCGCGGAACGTGGGAAAAATTGAACCGCGGAAATTTGGTTTGGGATGCGATGACTGAAACCCAATGGGCTTCTTCCTGCGCGCAAAACGCTTCACTCGTTGACTCATTGCTTTCCACCGACAAGGATGTCGCCGATTTTTTCGAAGACCGTCCCTGTTGGTTGTCGCTGCATTGTACGGGTAATGACAATTTCGATTATCTCATCACGGCCGCACTTCCTTCGGTGGGCGACATGACCGATTTTTTGGTTTTTGTAAAACAGTATGCAAAACCAAAAAGTGCGGAAGAGGAGTGGAAGGGAAATCCGATTTATGCGGTTGGTGAAATGCACAACGGAGGATTTTGTGTCGGCATGGTGAAAGGCGTGATTCTGATTTCCGGAAATGAGGATTTGTTGAAAGCGGGAATGGACCAATTGGAAAAAGGCCCGACACTGAAGAACGACAGGAATTTCGTCGCAGTGCAACAAACGGCGGGAGAAAAGGCAACTGCGAATGTGTATGTCAATTATTCGAAATTGTCAGTGGGATTGACAAGGATTTCAAGCGACAACATGCATGATCGCATTGAGGGGATTTCCCGTTTTGCGGAATGGACGGAAATGGATTTGTCGCTTCGCCCGAATGCCGTACTCATGAACGGTTACACTTCCGCACCCGATTCCGCTGCCGAATTCCTCGGAATTTTCAAGGGGCAACAGCCGCAACACATCGAGGCGGCATCCATTCTTCCCGCCAACGCGATTTCGTATGTGAGTTATGGCATCAGCAATTTTCAGTTGTTCAATCAACGGTATGAAACCTATCTTGAAAAGGAAGGTTTGGCCGATGAACGTCGCGATAAACTTTCACAGTTGAAACACAATTACAATTTCGATCCCGACAAACAAATCGGAAACTGGTTGGGGAATGAAATTGTCATGGCAACGTTACCGGCTCCCGATGGAGGTACAACCACTTTTGCATTGTTCGGGGCGGCAAGCACAGCAGAAGCCAAAACGACTTTTCTCGAAATGGCAAACAGTGTAGATAGCATTCCTTCGCATGACACGGTTTTTTTACACACCGCTCCGGCCAATGCGCAACGTTCCGATTCAAGCGGTTATGCAATCAGGAAAGTTCCTGTTCCCGGCATGCTGCCCGCCACTTTCGGTGATGTGTTCGGTGATTTGCAGGAAGCCTATTACACCATCGTCAAACAGTTTGTTGTTTTTGCGCCGGATGAGAATTCACTTCGGGCATTCATCGCCGCGAATGAAAATGGAAACACGCTCGCACGCAATCACGCCTATGCCGACTTCGCCACAAATATTTCACAGCAGGCAAGCCTGACCATTTACGTTTCACCCGGACACAGTGAAAGTCCATTGAAGGAACGCGCTTCGCCGGCATTTGCGGAAGACCTGAAAAAGCATGCGGGGTTGATGAAAAGATTCGACGGTGCAATCCTGCAATATGCAACGGGCGACAATGATCTTTTTTACACGAATATTTTCCTCCGTCACAATCCGACAACGAAAAAAGACATCACCTCGCTTTGGGAAACGCAATTGGATACGACATTCGCAAATAAACCGGAATTGGTATTCGACCACAAGACGAAAGGTCTCGATATTTTCATTCAGGATGATGCAAACAAGATTTACCTCATCAGCAGCACAGGGGAAATCCTTTGGAAAAAACAATTGCCCGAAAAAATCATCGGCGACGTGGAACAGGTGGATGCGCTGAAGAATGGGAAGTTCCAATTGATTTTCAATACCGCTTCCTCCATTTTCATTGTTGACAGGAATGGAAATGACCTTGCACCTTTTCCGGTAAAATTCCCTGCGGCGGCAACAAATCCGTTGCGGGTGATGGATTATGATAATAACCGCGATTACCGTTTTCTCGTGGCGTGCGCGGATAAAAAAATATACAATTACAACATCAAGGGCGAAAAGGTGGATGGTTGGAAATTGCCATCAACAACCGATTTTGTGGTGGCCCCGATCCTGCGGACAGTGGTTGCCGATAAAGACTACGTGATCATCGCTGACCGTTCGGGAAAAACGTATGTCACGGATCGGCAGGGAAATACGCGGTTGGATTTGAAAGAGCAATTGAATTCTTCGGGCACGGAATTTTTTGTCGAGACGGGGAAAGATCTTGCGCATACACGCATAGTGAGCGCGGATTCGCTGGGGAATGTTTCGCGATTGAGTTTGACCGATGATCTGGAACGCATGCATTTCATGGATTTTGAAGAAACGCCCGGGTTTGATTATGACGATATCAATGGCGATGGCAACCGCGAATTCATTTTTCTCGATACGCATCGGCTCATGATTTTCAATCAGGAAAAATCACCTGTGATGAGTTTTACTTTCGATGCGCCGGTTTCATGCAAACCCGAAATATTTTTCTTCGACAACAAGGATGTCCGTATCGGTGCAATTTCCCCCTCCACATCCGAATTGCACCTCATCAACAACGGCGGAGCGGATGCCGAAGGATTTCCGATTCCGGGAAATACGCCATTCAATATCGGAAGGTTGAATGGCGATGGTGTGTTGACATTGGTGTGCGGGAATAACGGCAAGTATCTGTGTGCCTATCCCCTTCGCTGATTTCCACCATTTTTCCTACCTTTCGCACTCTTTGAACACCAACAATTGCATTCTATGAAAAAAGTATTACTCGCGTTGCTCACAACTTGTGTTTTATCGGTTAACGGTTTCGCACAAATCATGAGTGATTATGCTTACAGCAATTATTCTGGCGTCAATGCTGTTGATTTCAATCCTTCCTTCATCGCCGACAGTCGCCTTAGATTGGATGTGAATATTTTTTCGGCAGGATTGGATCTCGAGAACAATTATGTCGGCTTTAAAAAAACGGCGATGGCACATCCGGGAAATTCATTTTTCGGAGCCATCAAGGATACAAGTGGAAATGGATTCCCCGCTTTCAAAGACAAGAATTTTCAGGATGATTATCTGACAACGAGGAATAATTCGGATATGAAATCCGTTTATTTCAGTACACGAGTGATGTTGCCGCTTTCATTCATGTACACCATCAACCAAAAAAGTGCAATTTCCGTTACCGGTGAATTTCGCTCTTACCTGAATGTGGATGGAATACAATCGCCACTTGCCCAACTTGCTTATAGTGGACTCAGCAATTCTTCCCTTTGGCTGCAGCAGTTCAGCAACGACCACTTGAGTATGCAGTTCATGGCATGGCATGAAATCGGGGTTGACTATGCACGTGTGATGATGGACGATGGAAAGAATTTTCTCAAAATCGGAATACGCCCCAAATTGCTGATCGGACTCGGTGACGTTTATCTCTATGCCGATAACTTGAAATATCTCGCCAACAATAATGACACATTGACTTTTTTCAGTTCACACATTCAATATGGACACAGCACCAATTTCGATATTGCACCCGGATCAACCGTTTCGGATTATATTGAAAAAACGGTTTCACATCCCGGGATCGGCCTTGACATTGGAGCGACTTATGAGTGGAGACCGAATTTCCAGAAGTATAAATACGATATGGACGGGGAAACCAATTTATGGATGCGTTCGAAGAACAAATACAAATTGCGTGTGGGTATGTCTGTTACCGATATCGGTTCCATCAAATATGATCGTGGCAAACTCAGTAATAATTTCATTGCCGACATCAACCAATGGAATGTGCATGATTTGAATTTCAGCGGTAATTATCCGGTCAGGGCATGGGATGATACATTGAAAAACCGTTTCCCGCCCATTGCCACTCCAAAATCCTATCGCGTCAATCTTCCGCTTGCCGTTCGCGGCGATGTGGATTATCAAATCTGGAAAGATTTTTATGTTGACATGAATTATGCGTACGCAGTGCAGTGGAAAAACAATCCGAACAAAGTGCACGACTTGAGTTACGTTGCTGTCACTCCGCGTTGGGATTGGAAATGGTTTGGCGCAATGGTTCCCGTTTCCTACAATCAATACAAGAATTTAAGTGTGGGCGCCTGCATACGCCTTGGTCCGCTTTTCATGGGAACAACAAATCTTGCAACGTATTTCAGCAAGAGCAAAACAATTTATGGAGCCAATTTTTATTTCGGTGTGAAAGTTCCGATTCTCTTCAAGGAACCGAAAGACAGGGATAAGGATAAGGTTTCCGACAAGAGAGACAAGTGTGTGGATGTTCCTGGTGTATGGGAATTCCTCGGATGTCCTGACCGCGATGGTGACCATGTTCAGGATTCGGAAGATTTGTGTCCTGACACTCCGGGTCTCAAACAATTCAACGGATGCCCTGACCGTGATGGTGATGGAATCATCGACAGCCAAGATGCATGCCCTGATGATCCGGGTCTTGCGAAATTCAATGGATGTCCGGATAAAGATGGCGACGGAATCATTGACAAGGATGATGACTGTCCAGATGAACCGGGATTGCCACAGTTCAAGGGTTGTCCGGATAAGGATGGAGACGGTGTAATGGATAAATTGGATTTGTGTCCAGACAAACCGGGTCCGGTTGACAATGACGGATGTCCTGAGGTTCGCTTGAATTTGGTGGATATCGCCGGACAAAGTTTGAAATCGGTTCGTCAGGCAAAAGACGGAAGCTTCACTTTCGAAAGTTTGCCAAGCGACAGTGTTTGTGTTTTCCGTCTCGATGGAGATCCGGACAAAACAGTCGGTGTGAATGAGGTGCAAGTGGTGGTGAATGGATTGTCCAAACGTGCCGTGCGTTCGCAAGCCGATGGATTGTTCCGATTCGATATTCCAAAACCTGTTGGCAACGGATTGAAACAGGTTCCGGTAAGTGATGTTGTGGTTACACTTACACAACAGGAACAAGAGGTTGTCAAGAAAGCATTCGACAATTTGGAATTCGAAACCAACAAGGATGTCATCCAGCCTTCCTCTT
>CAYMZV010000105.1:0-12619 GCA_964394965.1 uncultured Chryseobacterium sp. | reverse complement strand
TGAACCCAATTGGTACGGATCTGTTTTTCTCCTGCTGGCTTTTTATTTTCTGACACAGCTGAAAACAATTACCATCGCCGATGGGAAAATCGTGATCCGTTATATCCTGACGCGAAAAAAAATCACGGCTCCGATGGAAATGCTTTCACGTGTGACTTTCGGCAATACAAAAAGTGAAACGGGCAGTTCGCTTCAACGCGATTTTGGAGACCGGATTATCCTGTTCCAATTCAAGGACAACAGGAATACGCGTGTAAAAATCAATGGCGGTTTTCATTCCAATACGGATGAATTGGAACTGTTCATCAAAAGGAATTATCCCGGCTTGAATTGGTGATTTTTGATATTTCCATGGGGAACTACTTACTTATTTTAACCAAATTGAATTTTAAAAAACCCTCCGACGGAGGGTTTAGTTTTTTTATGCTACCAGTTGTTTCCAAGTTAACTGCCCTTCTGAATTTTTCAGAACTCCATTAAATCTTGAATTTTTTCCCGCTTCTCGAAGATTGTGTCGATAGGTAAATTCATCCATATAACGCGAAAGGTGCTTATCCGACCATAAGTGATAAATTCCGATATAACCACGCTTAGCACTTGCCCAAAAAGATTCAATTGAATTTGAATCCCAACATCCACGCACATATTCTCCCTTTGCGTGATGAACTGCACGATGGGAATATGATTTTTTCGGGATTTTCTTGAAAGCGTTTGCACCATCTGTTACAATATATGATTTTGGTGTTACGCATTCCAAAATAATCGGAACAACACATTCACCGCTTTCAGATTGTACAATTCGCGTCATTACTTTTCCTCCTCGTTGAATCAAACCGAACACGGGCGTCATGTGTGTAAATCCCGCCCCGTTCGGCAATAATGCTCTTTTGCTTGCGTGTATATTTTTCATCTTTCCACCTATAAAAGTACAATCTGATTCCACTATACCAGTAAGCACAACAGAAGATTTTTGACGCATCGTTTCACGTATACGGTGCATCATGTGCCATGCACTCTTTTGAGTAATGCCAACCATTTCCGCAAGTTGAACTGATGAAATACCTTTTTTGCTTTCTGTCAAAAAATAAATTGCAACCAACCATTTACGAATAGGAATTTTAGAATCCTCCATTACAGTTTCAACACGAACAGAAAAAATTTCCTTACAATCTTTCTCTTTGCATTTATAACGAATGCCATCTGAAAAACTGCAAATGCTTTTTGAAAAGCAATAAGGACAAATAGGTTCGCCATTTTCCCAACGTAAGGAAGCCCAATATTTTGCAGCCGCTTTTTCATCTGGCAATTGTTTCAGTAGATCGTCTATTCCTTTAAAAGTTCTTTCGGTACACATAAATAAAATCTTTAACTATTTCTTCTTCTTATTTGCTTCCAATAATTTGATAAGTTGAAGGCGAATAAAATCACCTAATTTCCTGTGATCTGCTTCTGCAAGTTGTTGGAGTTGTTCTTTCAAATCTTGCTCTACCCTAACTTGAATTACCTCGGTTTTCATATTACGTCACTTTATTATTATACGACAAAGATATACAAAAAGTTACATTGTATTACAAAAAATGCGATAATTTTTGTCTACAGGAAGGCGTCTTTTAAAGTCAATTATCCGCCCACAAACGTTTGTGGGCGGATAATTGAGCGTGATTTTGCTTTTTTTTGAAATAAATACGCCAATGGCGATTAGGTCATCTGTGAAAAATCAAGTTTTTTTGGATAGATATTAAGTTGTTAATCAATGGTATGCGATTATTATTAGGGGTGAATTTTTCGGATAATTCTCAAAATGTGTCCATTGAAATTGTTAGAAACTGAATTATTCTTGTCATTAATCAAATTCAACAATGAGCATATGGCACGATTATTCACAAACGTTTAAGTAACTTTGTATCATAATGTGAAACAACAATTAGAGAAAGTTGGCACTAGCGGCATTTCAATCATTATTGGAATTTCAGAAAAAGAATATATTTGAGGTTGACAAGGAATATTATGTTTGAATGTTGTCAAAAAGTTCAACACCTCCAAAAATGCGGATTGCATTTAAACATAATTCAGTCTCAAAAAATATAACTGCTTTGGATTATGGGAGGAATCAAATAAGGTCATCTTTTTATACCTCGTAAAATTAGATAAAATGCAACAAGAATTAAAGACTAAAAACATTGTTTTGGCAGGTTTCTTTGACCCTTCTGCCTTCGACAAATTGTTTTTTGTTAAAAATGAAATCCTAAATGAGGATCAAATATTGGCTGGGTCAATATTTGATGGAAATAGCGTGCAATTAATAGGAATATCATTTCACATCCTTGTTCTCTCCAACCAAGTAATCATAACTGACTTAAAACCTAATGAAAATACACCAATTGATAAAACTATTTTATCAATTATCAGTGCCGGTAAAATTTCAAAAGTAATTGCATTGGGAATTAATTTTCATTGGTTTTTAGAAGATAAATCCAAGTCTTTAGAACAATTTTCAAAAGACTTATTCTATAATGATAAGATAAAAATCCTTGCCGATTTTTTTAAATCAGCCAATTCGGCATTTGGTGTTTATGCAAGTACCGATTTTATGAATGCTCGAATGAAACTTGATGTAAAACCCAACACTATTACTGAAATCAATCAAACGGGAAATGTTTTAAATAAACAGGTATTGAATTTTGCATTTAATTTCCATTTTGAAATAAAAAATCCATCTGACAATTCAGAAATGTTACAATATATTTCCGAATATAACTCTTACAAACAAGAGACCGAAAAAATAATGTCAATCTATATATAATCAATGAACCACCCAACAATCACATATGGTCGCAACACAACAACTTGTGTTGTCTTTGACAATGATAAGAATGTCAATCATGACAGATTCAAAATAGTCATTGGAGATGTAAATGCAACCGATACTGTAGCAATATCTTTATCTGACTTTCAAAAAGCTATAAATCATTACCCAGAAAAAGAAATGCTACTTGTCTCTGCAATAAGAAACCTTATTAGAAAGATGAATTTTTTCGAGCTAAATGAGGCATTAAATAGTGAAGATATAACAGAAGACGAATTTAATTCCGAATTAAAAGAGCACGATCAAAAATATGCCATCACATTGGAAAATATTAGCTCCCCATATCAAACAAGAATTATCGCCGAACTAATGGAGAAAATTGGATCTGATTTGAAAGATTTTTCAACCAGCGAAGTCTCTGAAATGTTTTCAATAAAAGAAGATGAATTGATTCATTCCATGAACTCTTTTAGATACCAATTGAAATAGAAATGGCCAAATATGTTGATGCTGGAAATTCCGTTGAATGCAGTAAGTCTAACATTGCTTTAAGAAAAATAACAACTGCATCTGCCTTGGTAAAGGTTGATGGGATTAATTATTTTAAGTATAAAACCAAAAAAAGAGCAATTGTCACTGTGACGGAAGAATTGAGACCAAAGGTTCATCGTATTTGCCCTACTTCATATTTAAACTTGAATGATATTTTAGAAGCTGATACAGTTGAAATTTATGTTGAAAAAAGAATAACATTGGCTTTGACATCAAATTTTTCGCATGTTCATGGAATACAAGCAAATAATATAAATATGTTTACTTACGCAAAAATTATTATTCCATGGCGATTTATTGCCGAAAGGGCAATTGGTGCTGGACAGCCAATATAAAATTTTAATATTAAGCCATCATAAACTGATAGTAGTGTATCGGTTTTAACTTAATTAATTCTGACCAATTCGGTCACCTTCACTCCTAGCGCCTTGGCAATGTTCAGCATCGTTTTGATGGTCGGATTAGTCTTGCCCTTCTCATGTTTTATGGATGAGCAAAAGAAAAAAGACGAACCATTGAAATTGAATACGGATTTCAAAACCGCCGTACAATTATTGTCGTCTAATGTTCCGAAGAAGAAAAAGAAAAAATCGGTGAGGAAGAAAAAATAAACTTCAAAATCGCATTAGGTTAAATAAGTAAGTAGGTCCCTTTCCATGCATTTAATACTACAGCTCCCCCATCCATTTTCTTACATTTGTTCACCCCGCACGAATCGGGATTTTTCCCATTAAAGCACTCCTTTAAAATATGTTTTTCGATAATTTATTCCGCAAGAAATCTGCAACCGCCGCTCTTGGCGATGGGGAAGATATTCACGGTCACGGATTACACAAGGTTCTTACCGTTCGCGATCTTACTTTTTTCGGTATTGCAGCGATTATCGGTGGAGGAACTTTTTCCGCCATTGGCAATGCCTGTCACGCCGGCGGTCCTGCGGTAATTCTTCTTTATATCATCTGCGCCGTTGCATGCGGATTCACAGCCATGTGTTACGCAGAATTCGCTTCACGCGTTCCTGTTTCGGGAAGCGCCTACACGTATGCGTATGTGTCGTTCGGTGAATTGTTCGCATGGATTATCGGTTGGGCTTTGCTGATGGAATATTCCATTGGAAATATTTACATCGCATTTTCGTGGAGCGGTTATTTTACAAACCTGTTGGAACTCGCACACATTCATCTTCCGGAATGGCTCACGATAAATTATTCGGAAGCGCATACCGCATTTTTGGGCAATGTAAAAGGGGAAGGGTTTTCCGCCTGGACAACCGCTCCGATCATCGGTGGATTGCACATCATTTTTGATCTTCCAGCCGTTGTCATCAATGCACTGATTACAATCCTGGTTTATGTCGGCACAAAAGAATCCCGGAATTTTTCCAACATCATGGTCATGATCAAATTGCTGATCATCGCACTCGTCGTTCTTGTCGGTGTGTTTTATATCGACATAAACAATTGGCATCCGTTCATGCCACATGGTTTCGGCGGAGTGATGGGTGCAGTCTCCGGCGTGTTTTTCGCTTACATCGGATTTGATGCCGTTTCAACACTGGCCGAAGAAAGTAAAAATCCGCAACGCGATTTGCCACGTGGAATGATTTATTCATTGGTCATTTGCACTGTCGTTTTCATTGTACTCTGTCTCATCCTAACCGGAATGGCTTCTTACAACGATCTCGGCGTGAGTGATCCGCTTGCCGTCATTTTCAAATTGAAAGGTGTGAAATGGATGCTGTTCATTGTTTCCATCGGAGCGGTTGTGGCAATGACAAGTGTGTTGCTCGTTTTCCAAATGGGACAACCGAGAATATGGATGAGCATGAGTCGCGATGGATTGTTGCCGCAGCGTTTTGCTTCCATCCATCCCAAATACAAGACACCCGGATTTTCCACCATCATTACAGGACTCGTTGTCGGCATTCCGATTTTTTTCACGAATGAGAATTTCGTTCTTGATTTCACAAGTATCGGAACGTTATTCGCTTTCGTCCTGGTTTGTGGTGGTGTTTTAATGCTACCTCGACGCGACGCGAAAGTGGCGGGTGAAACAAAAAGATTCCGTTTGCCTTACATCAATGGAAAATTCATCGTACCGGTCATGTTCATTGCAACGGTGGTTTCCGTCCAGCTTGGATTGCCCGGTTTTTTCAGCGGACTTCTTGTGATCACGAAAGACAATGCATCCACAACAATCCCGATGATTATTTTCTTCATCCTATTCGGGATCGTTTCCATTTTTGCATTCATCAAGAATTTCTCGCTCATTCCTGTTTTGGGATTGTTGTCATGCTGTTATTTATTGACGGGAATGACCCTGAACAATTGGGCATGGTTCACCTCTTGGCTGACCATCGGCTTGATTGTTTATTTCAGCTACGGGTACAGGAAAAGTAAACTTGCTAAAAGTGATTCATAAATGGCAACAGTAAATAAAACAGCTCTCATCACAGGCGCAACGGCAGGATTCGGGAAAGCCACTGCGGAACTTTTTGCGTCGAATGGATGGAACATGATTATCTGCGGCAGAAGAAAAGTCCGCCTCGATTTGTTGGAACGCCAATTGAAAGAAAAATTCGGCGTCGATGTGATTTCACTTTCATTTGACATCCGCAACAACGAAGAAGTGAAAAAAGCGATTTCCTCGTTGAGTGGAAAATGGAAATCGATTGACCTGCTGGTGAACAATGCCGGACTCGCCGTTGGACTTTCCTCCATTCAGGAAGGTACGATTGACGATTGGGAGCAAATGATTGACACGAATGTGAAAGGCCTTTTGTACATGACACGTTGTGTTGCGCCGATGATGGCAGAACGCAAACAGGGTCACATCATCAATATCGGATCCATTGCGGGAAAAGAGGTTTACGCCAATGGAAATGTCTATTGTGCAACAAAACATGCCGTTGATGCACTCACAAAAGCAATGAGACTCGATTTGCTTCCGCATCATATTCGCGTCACGCAAGTCGCTCCCGGAATGGCTGAAACCGAATTTTCCATTGTGCGTTTCAAGGGCGATGACGATCGCGCAAAAAATGTGTACAAGGGTATCGAGCCTCTTCGGGCGGAAGATATTGCTGAAACAATCTGGTGGGTGGCCAGTCGTCCGCCGCATGTCAACATCAATGATATTGTCATCATGCCTTCGGCACAGGCAAATTCCACTACGGTAATCCGTAAATAATTTCCATCGGATGAAAATCAATTCTCCAATTCATTTTCTCCGCGCCTCCGTATTTCCGTGGCCTTTTAAAATCACAGTCATATTTATTTTATCTGCATTCATCCTTTTCTCTTGCGGAAATAAAAAAATCCGTGTCGATGAAATTGTCAGCAACGGAAAAGTTTACACCGCCGATGGAGGATTCGCCGTATTGGAAAGTTTCGCGATCAGGAATGGGAAAATTGTTGCGGTTGGAACCAATGAAAGTATTGCCTTGGTGTATGAGGCGGACAGCTCCCTGGATGTAAAAGGGAAAACAATTCTTCCCGGACTCATTGATGCCCATTGCCACTTCACCAATTACGGATTGGGATTGCAGGAATGTGATTTGGTGGGAACAAAATCTTTTTCGGAAGTTGTTGAGCGGGTGAAAAAATATGCGTCAACCAACAAGCGGGAATGGATTATCGGAAGGGGCTGGGACCAGAATGATTGGGCGGTGAAAGAATTCCCAACGAAAGACATTCTCGACAGTTTGTTTCCCCGCACGCCCATTTTGCTCAAGCGCGTGGACGGACATGCGGCACTCGTGAATGCGGAAGCGATGCGCCGTGCAAAGATCAACGACTCGACAGAAATTTCGGGTGGTGAAATAGTAAAAACATTTTCAGATTCAAAAACAGTTTACGTCAATCACCGGAAGGAAGTGATTCAGCTTGGCGTGCATCTTACCGGAATCCTCATTGACAATGCCGTTGATCTTGTTGAGAATATCCTTCCGCAGCCCGATGCCAATGCCGTACAGGAAGCATTGTTGCAAGCGCAGGAAAATTGTTTTGCAGTCGGATTGACGACAGTTGATGATGCAGGATTGATGAAAGATAAAATCGACATCATTGATGAATTGCAGAAAAAAGGTGAATTGAAAATGCGCATCTACGCCATGCTCAGCGACAGTACACCGAACTACGAATATTATTTGGCACACGGCCCTTACAAAACCGATTATCTCGATGTGCGTTCATTCAAGTTTTATGCCGATGGTGCATTGGGATCGCGCGGTGCCTGTCTCCTGAAAAACTACGATGACAAACCGAACTGGAAAGGTTTTTTCCTCAATTCGCACGCGCATTTCGAAACGAAAATGAAATGGTGCGCAGAAAAGGGTTTCCAGGTTTGCACACATTGCATCGGGGATTCCGCCAATCGTTTCATGCTTTCGCTTTACGGAAAATTATTGCCCGACTCCATTCCGGAAAATCTGGAAAAAAGATGGAGAATCGAACACGCACAAATTGTCGCAACGGATGATGTGCAATATTTCGGGAAATATAAAATCATTCCGTCCGTTCAACCGACACATGCAACAAGCGACATGTATTGGGCGGAAAAAAGATTGGGGCCGCTGCGTGTGAGAACAGCTTATGCATACAAGGACCTTTTGAAATCTGCAGGAATGCTTGCACTCGGAACTGATTTTCCGGTTGAAGACATCAATCCGATGTTCACATTTTATGCAGCGGTTGCACGAATGGATTTGCAGCATTTTCCGATCGGCGGATTTCAACCTGAAAACGCATTGGACCGCAGAAGCACATTGCTGGGAATGACGAATTGGGCGGCTTATGCAAATTTTGAGGAAAGTGAAAAGGGAAGCCTGGAGCCCGGAAAATTCGCAGACTTTATTATTTTAGACAACGATCCGATGACCTGTCCGACGGAAATGATTCCAACGATAAAAGTTTTGGCAACTTATATTGCAGGACAAAAAGTGTATCAACGCAAGTGAAAAGAATTTCCCGACTGCTGATTTTATTTTCCCTTTTGTCATTTACGGCAAAGGCTTATCCCTCATTTTATCCACCCATCCTGAATAGCGGCTTGCCAAAATATGGTTTCGGTTATGGCGCATCGGGTGTTATTTCGTTTTTCAAGGTTGATCCACGCGAAAGCGAAAAGGCCATTCCGCGTTTGGGCGGCGGAGGCATTTTCAAGTTTGAATTTTATCCCACGTCAAACGTCCATATTCAATTGGGTTTTGAATTGATGTCGCAGGCCTGTTCATTCAACACTTACTATTTTGCGCCGGGATATTCCACCTATTACGATCGTTCATTCGGTTACACACATACGTTGCGCACAACGGAAATGTATCTGCCATTGCTGGTAAGAATCGGTTTGCAACCGAATGAGGGAAACTTGCGGACCATTTTTTATTTCCTCGGCGGTTACGCTCCGAAAATATTTTTGGGAGCAACAACAAACGTCGTTGACAATTCAACCGGGAAAGGAATTTGGGGAGGAAGTACGGAACTCACTTTTGAAAATTATTTTGTGGGACAGGATGTTGGAAATGTGTTGATGGGCGGATTCGGTTGCGACAAACGTTTTGGTTTTTCGGGACGTTACATGACGTTCGAGGCGATTTTCCGTTATGGACTTTCGCGTTTCAATTATGACATGGGAAGAAATGATTACAATTTCCTGCTGATAAAAAATTACTGCATCAGTCTGGAAGTCGGTTACCGTTTTGCAGGCGGCGGAAAAAGCGGCGGCGTGAATTGACCATTGGATTCGCACAAACAAATTCACCATTATTTCTCGGCACAGATTTTGTCTTATTTTTATAAAAACCATTCCCACATTATGCGTTACCTTTTTTTATTTCTCACATTTTCATTGAGTGCAACCCTTCCTGCAACCAATTATTATGTTTCCTCGAGAACCGGAAATGACGGCAACGATGGGACAACGCCGGCAACCGCTTTTCAAACCATTTCAAAAATAAACTCCCTGACCTTTTCTCCCGGCGACAGCATCCTTTTCAGTTGCGGAAATATTTTCCGTGGACAATTGATCCTCAAACAATCCGGAACGGAAGGAAAACCGATTGTGATTTCGAAATACGGAACCGGGGCGCCACCCTGCATAAAAGGTTCGGAAGTGATAGAAGTGAAATGGAGTGTCTATCAGTGAAACATTTACAAGAAACTTTTGGAATACAATCCTGCGTATGTTTTTGTCAATGAAAATTGGCATACGATTGCAAGAAGTCCGAACGACAACAATTATTTCAACATCACAAAAGCGAATTCACTTGATCCAAACAACAAGACGATCGGAGTGAATGAATTGATCGGCAAAAAAGACATTGTCGGTTCTTACGTGACCGTGCGCACGGAGGGAGCCGGCGTGGTCACGCGCATTGCGAAAGGATTCAATGCTGCAACCGGTGACATCACCTTGGACAAGAGCGGTCAGGGAAGTTGTGTTTCAAAACAACCTTCCTATTCGAAAGATTACGGGATCATTCTTTCCAACAAGCTGCAGTATCTTGACGAAGAAAGGGAATTCTATTATGACAGCACGAAACAAACCCTTTATCTGGAAACATGGAACAATACGGCACCGGCAGGAAACATCGAAGGAACCGTCTATGATTTCGGAATCCTCCTTCCGGATTCCGGGGAAAAGAATATCGTGATCTCAGGTTTGGAATTCCGTCAACAAAAAATTGCAGGTGTATTTTTACCGAATGACAATGTCAATATTGTCATTGACCATTGCAATTTTTTCAATCTTTCATCCGCGGTTGCAACGGGTGGCCTGAATGAAAATAATTCCAGTAACCTTCATGTGACTTATAATCTAGTGCGCAACGCTTTCAAATCCGGAATGCTTTTGGGTTATTGTTACAATGGAAAAATCGATGGGAATGACATCCAGTATTGTTCTCCATTGATGAACATGTCGGAATGGATGAACTTGGATGGATCGCCTTTTTGCTCAGCCGGAACGGGAATTGAAGGAAAGGGAGTTCGATCGGAATTCATTGAAAATAAAATCGACAATGTTGCGCAATACGGAATGATCGTTGGCTATGAGGAAAATAAAATTGAAACCGTACAGCATTATGCAACGATGACAAGATTGAAAGGGCATAATTACAATTACGTTTCCCACAATGAGATTTCAAATTGCTCGTTGCTGTTCAACGATGGCGGAGGCATTCATTGTTGTTATTCTTACGGTTGTACATTTCAGGAAAATATCATTCATGACATGCACTACGATGCAAAAGGTTCACCTCACATATTCGATGGCACTTCCGCCATTTATCTCGATTATCCGAAACAACCCGATAAAGACAGTATTCAACTGACCGGAAATGTTTTTTACAATTGCGGATCGGGAGTCAACATGAATGGATTTATCAATCCGATATTCATTCGCGGAAATGTTTTTTATAATATCCACCATAATGGAATTGGAATCAATATCCTGAATGGCATGGATGGAACTGCAACGGTAAAAATCAACGACAACAGCTTTTATTGTCTCGAAAAAACCCAATGCGCGATTTCATTTTCCAATGAAAAAAACACACTTGATCCGAATAATGATTGCATGAAATCCGACAGCAACAGCTATTATTTTGTGGCCAACGACGGAAATTTTTACAGGAAATTATCTCAAAACCAAAAGACAAAAGCAACTGAAAATGTACCTGCGTGGAAAAGCGACGGCAACGACAAACACGGATATTTTTTCCTGAAAAATAAATTCGATTCGCTTGCACCAAAACCCGATCCGAAAAATCCACTCGACACCGCTTCCATATCCGAACACTTCCCGATTTTTGTCAACAACTCTGCACAACCGAAATCATTTCAACTGAAATCGCACGGATACAAACATGTGGATGGAAGCGACATTCCCGAAACAATTACTGTTCCACCCTACTCTGCCATCATACTGAGGGACGATCATCCTCCGATTGGAAATGCAAAAGCGATCAGGGGAAGAGGATAAAAAGGAATTCCGGATTGTTCAGATTCGAATACCCACCACACAAATATCATCCACCTGTTCGAGTTCGCCTTTCCATTCATTGAAGGAATTCTCCAGTCTTGACGATTGCTCCTCGATGGAAAGATTGGCAATGGAAGCGAACAAATCTTTCAACTTCGCGGTTTTATATTTTTTCCCCAATGGTCCGCCAAACTGATCACTGAATCCATCGGTGAAAAGATAAATCATGTCGCCTTCCTGCACATCAATATCGTGATTGATGAATTTCTTTTCTCCGCTGAATGCACCGCCGATTGAAAAACGCGCAGCAGGATATTCAATCAATTTTCCCCCGCGCACAAGTATCAGCGGACGAAGCGCACCGGCGAACTGCACTTTTTTATTCTTGAAATCAAACAGGGCGATAGCAATGTCCATTCCGTCGCGCGACTCATCGTCGCCTCCGGTCTGTTTCAATTGTTGACGCACACCATTGTCAAGAAAATGCAAAGCGGTTGCGGAATTGTCAATGTCCTTGTTTTTTGTCGCCTGCGAAAGGATGTCGGTTCCCATCACACTCATGAACGCGCCTGGAACTCCATGTCCTGTACAATCGGCCACGGCAACCACAACCTCATTTCCCGGTGTTTCATGCATCCACCAAAAATCGCCGCTCACAATATCTTTCGGTTTGTAAAAAACAAAACTGGCGGGCAAAAGTTTCTTGAACTCAACCGGATTGGGAAGAATTGATTTCTGTATCCGCTGCGCATAACGGATGCTGTCGGTGATGTTCTTGTTTTTGGTTTCGATTTCGTTGTAGGCTTTCTGCAATATTTTCTGCGACTTCTTTTGATCGCGTTGACGAATGGATGATTGTCTTGCGATGATGAGTGCAATTATTCCGACAGCAATGAAAATGTACCTGTTTTGTTTTTGTTCCGCTTCATCTGCACTTTGTCTCAAGCTGTTTTGCGTTTGCTGATTTTGCAAATCCTTTATTTTTTCATTCTGTTTCACGGCATCGTATTTCGCTTTCATCTCTTCCGATTGGCGCAGGTTCGATTCCTGAATCAGGGAGTCGTGCAATTGGATGTAATCCATCGCATTTGAATACGCGTCCTTGTATTGTCCCAAACTTCCGAAGGTATTGGCAGAATAGAGATAGGCATTTTGAAGCAATTCCCTTGCACCGTTTTTGCGCGCCAATTCGATCGCACTCTTAAGCAGGGGAATCGCTTTGGCAAATTGTTTTGTGCTTTGATACAACCCACCCAACGCTTCGTCAGAAGAAACAATTCC
>CAYMZV010000104.1:2251-12634 GCA_964394965.1 uncultured Chryseobacterium sp. | reverse complement strand
AAGTTGTGTTATGGTAAAACCATCGAACGCATCGGGCAGATCGGGAAAATAAAGTGTTTCGCGCAACACACGGTATTTGAATTTTCCGATTGTCAATCCGTGAAGGATTCCCAAAAATGGAATGGCGGCAATTCCCGCTGCAATGGTGCTGACGAATTTTCTGCGGCTGGAAGAAATCTGCATCGGTTCCGCTTTTGAAAATGCATTGTGTCCGACAGCGAAAAGCGAACGCAACAAACGGAAAATGTCTTCGCCCAAAAGGAAAATGGCAAAAAGGAGTTTCGGAACGAAGAGCAGGGCGAACACACCGAGAAAAGCGGAGATGGGTTTTGTAACGGCACCGTCGGTATGCACAAACATGAAAAGGGAAGCGAGCCAGAGGAAAACCGAAATGCTGATTCCCCAATAAACCCAATACACGATTTTACGCGTGCGTGTTTCCAATCCCGATGTAAGTGCGCGAACACCCGTGAAAACATAGAAATCAATCAGGAGCAAAATCCCGACGATCAATAAAACACCAAGTACTGTTGGTCCGTGTTGCCGCATATCAAAAGCAAAGTTAGGTAGTCAGTCGTTTGGGAAAGGTTAAATATTTTAAATAGGGGGAAAAATGTGCGGATTTCAAATTTCAGATGTGGAAAATGGGAAAACCACTCATCAGATAATCGATAGCAGACAGCTTCTTTTTTTTAACTTTCCAATCAGAAATCTGCCAGTGAAACGATTTTTACTTTTCATTTCATTCCTTGTTTTTTCGTCTTGTCTTTCGGCCAAAGACAATGGACGGTTCAGGCATTTCACAACGGAAGACGGCCTTTCACAGAATTCCGTTTTTGCAGTTGCGCAGGATCAGCAGGGATTCATTTGGGTGGGAACCGCCGATGGCTTGTGCCGTTACGATGGTTATCATTTCACCGTTTTCCGTCCCGATCCGAATGACAGCTCTTCCATTTCGAATAATCTCATCCGTTGCATTCACGTCGACAAGAAAGGAAATGTTTGGGTGGGAACGCGCGATGGATTGAATCGCTACGATCCCGTTTCCGGAAAATTCAGAAGATTTTATGCAGGGAAAGACGAAAAAAAAGGATTGAGTGACAACATCATTTTTTCCATCGGGGAAGATCTGAATGGGAAAATTTATGTGGGAACAACCAATCACGGAGTTTGTGTGTATGATTATGCGACGGATAAATTCACGCAGCTGCGTCATTCCGAAACCGATCCGAATTCAATTTGCGGAGATGATGTGCGTGGATTCGCATGCGACAAGCAAGGGCACATCTGGATGGCTACATGGGATGCCGGCATTTGCGAGTATGATCCCGCTACAGGAAAGAGTGTGACGTTCACCGACCATTCCGGTCCCGGACATTTGAATTACATGAGATCGCGTGGTGCAATTTGTGTGGATGATCAGGATAGGGTTTGGATCGGGACATGGACGCATGGCATTGACGTTTGGGATCAGGCAAAACAAAAAATGATTTATGAACGCGACAGTACACCCGATCTTCCGAATATGGGAGCTGCGTTGGTTTGGTCGATCATGAAAGACAACAAGGGAAAAATGTGGATAGCGACAGCGGAAAACGGACTGATCGTTTATGATCCCGCGACACATGAGCAAAGAAATTTCAAGACGGATGAGAATGATCCGTGGTCCATCAACGATAACAATGTGTGGAGTTTGATGCAGGACCGCAGCGGACAAATCTGGATGGGAACATGGCAGGGCGGTGTGAATGTTTTTGATGAACGTCTTGAACGTTTCAATTTATTCCGTCTTGATCCGAAAGACAAAAACAGTCTGCCAAGCAACACGATCTGGTCCATGTGCGGTGATGGAAAAAACGGTTTGTGGATCGGCACGGCATCCGGTCCGGTGCATTATAATCCTGCAACAAAAATTTTTGAGTTTCCCCCAACCGATCAGGAAGATAAAAATGCGCCGACCGATCGTTCCAATATCCAAACCATGTGTCGCGATAAAAAAGGGAATATCTGGATGGGAACTGCGGGAGGCGGATTGCATTGTTATGATCCTGTTACAAAAAAATACCGGTTGTACAATATCGAAGTGAATAATGGGAATGGATTGGTGTCGAACACCGTAAATCTTTTGGCTTGCGATGAAAAAGGGAATGTGTGGATCGGCGCAGGTTATTCCGCCATACAGAAGTATGACACCGCAACGGATCGATTCATCACTTATCCTTACGATGATGCGGACAGTGTTTCGGCAACAACCGGCATCAATTGGATTACACCCGATGGAAACGGTCAGCTGTTGATTGGATTGTTGTCGGGGGACCTTTTGCAGCTTGAACCGTCAACGGGGAAATACCATAAGGTCTGGAAAAACAATTCTGTGCTTGCGATTTCTGTTGTCCAGCGCGATGATTTCGGTGGATTGTGGATCGGCACATCGGGATCGGGAATTGTTTATTTCAAGAACGGCAAGTCAAGTTACTTTACCGAAAAGGATGGATTGCCGAATGACAATGTGAATGGAATTGTTGCAGGTGCGCATGGCGAATTGTGGTTGAGTACGAATAATGGCTTGTGCCGTTTCGATCCGGTTGCGCGTGATGTGCGCACATACAATACGCAAGACGGATTGCAGGGAATAGAATTCAATCAGGGAGCGTTTTATAAAACACCCGATGGAAAAATCTGGTTCGGTGGAGTGAAAGGGATTTCCGCATTTTATCCGAATGACATTCAGCCGAATCAAACCCCTGCGCCGGCTGTCATCACTTCGTTCACCGTGCTCAACAAGGCATTTCCGTTGGCGAATGAGATTTCGCACACGAAAGAAATCACGTTGAGTTACCTCGATTATTTTTTCTCCTTTGATTTCACCGGATTGGAATTCTCGAATTCATCGCGCAATCATTACCGGTACATGATGGAAGGTTTTGACAATGATTGGGTGGAAGCGGGTTCCAGAAGATTTGCCACATTCACGAATCTCGATCCGGGGGAATACACTTTCCGTGTGCAGGCTTCAAACAACGATGGATATTGGGGAGGAGCCCCAGCGGAAATCCACATCATCATCACGCCGCCATTCTGGAAAACAAAATGGTTTTATACACTTTGCATTCTTTTCATTTTGGTTGTCGTGTACGGATACATACGCATACGCGAAAGGAATTTGCGCAAGGAAAAGGAAGTGCTCGAAACAAAAGTGACCGAGCGCACATTCGAGTTGAATCAGGAAAAGGAAAAGGTGACCGCCGCACACAAGGACATTCGCGACAGTATCAATTACGCGCAACGCATTCAGTACGCATTGCTCGCGCAAAAGGAATTATTGAAAAAAAGCATTCCCGAAAACTTTGTCCTCTTCAAGCCGAAAGATGTTGTCAGTGGTGATTTTTATTGGGCAACCGAAGTCGTCCGAAATTCGGATTCTGGAGTGCGGAGCGACAAATTTTATCTGGCGGTTTGTGATTCGACAGGTCATGGGGTTCCAGGAGCATTCATGAGCCTGCTGAATATTTCCTTTTTGAATGAAGCGATCATCGAGAAGAAGATGGAACGGCCGGGAGAGGTTTTCGATTACGTGAGAAAACGGTTGATCGAAAACATTTCGCAGGAAGGCGGACAGGACGGAATGGATGCGATTTTAATTTGCATTGATAAAACCAATAATACGATCACGTATTCTGCGGCAAACAATTCTCCTGTTGTGATTCACAACGGTGAAGTCAATAATCTTGTTTGCGATAAAATGCCGGTGGGAAAAGGTGAAAAGAACGAGGCATTCACGCAGCGGACAATTGAAATCCAAAAAGGCGAGATGCTTTATTTATATACCGACGGTTTTGCAGATCAGTTCGGCGGACCTGCGGGAAAAAAATTCAAGGAAACCAATCTGAAAAAATTGTTGCTTTCCGTTGCAATGCTTTCCGTTGAAGAGCAGCATGCAAAACTGAATGAGGCATTTGAAATGTGGAAAGGTGAATTGGAACAAGTGGACGATGTTTGCCTGATCGGAATCCGGATTTCCTGAAACTTCATTTTGTCGGAAGGGCCCATTCATGGGAATTCTTACTTTTGCAATCCTCATCAGGGCCCTTAGCTCATTTGGTTAGAGCGTCGGACTCATAATCCGCAGGTGCTCGGTTCAATCCCGAGAGGGCCCACCACCGAACCGGTCTGATTTTCAGGTCGGTTCATTTTTTTGATGTCATTTTGAAGGGAAAAAAACAAGATGCGGTGCGAATGCGGTGCGATTTGCGGTGCGAAATTCTTTTTATTTACCGCTCTGGAGAGAACCCCTCTTTGGTTCCACGGGCGTTATCAAGATCGGTTTGCCGTCCGTCTTTGTTCTCCTTAAATAACTGAAAATTCTTTGCCGTAAGACTGATATACTTGTGGTTGATATAAAAGTCAGACATCACTTTTGTTTGCGAGTGGGAAGTTATAATCCTGGCATTGTCGATTCCCATAAAACCGGATAACTGCGAAATGTATGTCTTGCGGAAACATTTAAAACTTAAATCCTTTCCTGTATTCAATTGCTTGTAATAGTGCGTAAAAGCGCGACTCATAAGCACTTTAACTGTGTCTCTGTCCATTTCCTCATCTCCAGCCACCAAGTATCGTCCTGTGCCCTTATAGCGCTCATAACCGAGTTGTATTAAAAGACTACGCAGCGCGTCGTGAATGGGAATATAAATGTGCTTTTTGTGTTCGATGTCATCTTCTGCGATCCCTCTTTGATTATTTATTTTGTAGTCCTCCGTTCGGATATATAAAAGCGTTCCGTCCTTGTCCTCGAAAATATCTGCAAAGGTCATTCTCGAAATTTCGAAATTTCTACGTCCAGTGTAGAGAGAAATTTTAAAGCAATCTCCGAGCCAACGTTTGAAATAGTACTTTTTCCTTCCATTACTTAACGTTTCCACCCCGAGTTCCGGTTTTTTTATGATTTCGAGTAAGCGCTCCCACTCTTCACGATTTATCGTTTGTGATTTGCCGGTGGAAATTGCGCGTCTCGGAATAATTTTGAAAGGGTTGCGAATTTCATACCCTTCTCCGATCAAATAATTGTAGAACGAAGTGAAGATAACAAACGCTTTATTGTAACTGCTATTTGAAAATTTTCTTTCAAGCAGAGCATCATGAAAGCACTCGATCATTTTTTCTGTTACGGCGTCGACGCGCATGGATTCAACCGGATAATTTTTTTTCTTCAACGCAATCGCAAAATATTTAAAAACGCGAGCTGTATCTTGAATATGTTTTTTCGATCTGACGCGCCGACGGAATGATACAACGATTTCCGGGTCGCCACTGAGGAAACCGATGTAGCGAGCCATGAGCGAAGTGAGATTATATTCCTTTTCCGGTTCTTGCGTATGAATCTCTTGCCTTACTTCTTCTATTTTATCTTGTGGAACGATTATTTCGAGCGCATCCGACAAATTCTTTTCTTCAACTTGTCCGCGAATTTTTTTTTTGAATTCAATCGCTTGCTGTACGGCAGTATCGTAATCTCTTGTTTCGAGAATCTTTGTGCGCCGTTCGGTTGGGCTTGCATAATAAACAACTTTGTACTTGTGTCGATCTGAAAATTTGCATTTTGAAATTGGCGTCTTGTCATTATCCTTACAAACCTTGCCGACAAGTGTTCGGCATTTTCCGCAATAAATGAAAAGGCCCGAAGTGGACTTTTTATTACTGGGAAGATGCAAAGGTGTGGTCATGGAATTAGTTGGTTCTGCTCAACGCAGAATTAAGTTCTGTTAAAAACTTTTTCTCGTGTTTCCCTTTCTTCGCTTGGCTTTCACTTTCACTTTTTGTACCTTGCTTTATAACAATTAGATCAAGCATATTATCATTGAGATATGCCTTGAGGGCGGTGCGCCAATGAGATTCGCCATAAGTACGCTTGACGTGTGAGATTGTCACATGCAAACGTGCCAAATCGAAATCTGTTTTGAGCACATACTTTCTCCGAGTCCCCAAATCGGAAAACACTTTGACTTGATTATTTCCGCACCAGCGATGCGCACTTTTTGTGCTCTTGTATTTTAATGTGTCGGCTACTTCGCGAATCGTTAATCGGATCATTGTCGGATTTTAGAATACATACCCGATCATTAAAAAGAACTGACAGATAAAAAAAATTGAAAGGGGGGTGTCAGAATCACAAAAGATGCGTTACTAATTAGTAAGGAAGGGCACAAAGCCCAGTATCAATATGTTTAACAATCATAAAATCACCACACTATGTATCATCCAAAAACCTTGGCAATTGTTGACAGCAGAAAAAACTTGATGTACGATGTTGTCCACATTATTAAACGACTTAAAAAAGTCGTGAGAAGAGAAACAGAGTCTCCACGGAAGTTAATCGCGAGTCGCGAGCGCGAGGAAAACTTTCGGAAGCCAATGCACTCGGCTTTGAAGTGCACCCAAGAGGTCTGGGCGTTCGATCCTCTGCGATTAAAACAGAAACACAATGCAAATCGAAGAACTCTACTCCCTGCTTCTCGTTATGAAGAATTCAAGCGACGAGAAGGAAAAATCAGTTGCGTTTTCCAAAATCTGCGAATTCATTTACGAACGATATAAAGACGCCCTAAAGGGCTATTTATGGAATGTGCGACATATCGGTTCAGGATCAATGATTGACGGTCGTGATTTAATCATGAAATCCATTATGAACCTTATGTTGAAAATCCATAATGGGAAATTTGATCCGACCCTCTACAAAACTCCTGACGAACTCATTAAGGCCATAAGCAGCTATTTGTACAAGACTGTTGATGGACTTGCAAAAAACGAGATCAATAGACAGCAGGGCAGATATATCTCGGCTTCACGATTATCTTCTCAAAGAAGTGCAGAACACCAAAATGATGGCGGTATCGAGGACACTTGGCGAGATGTAAACAGCGAAAATGCAGTCATTGATCGTAATACCAACCGAGAATACAATCAATCCGTTCAATCCGTAGTAGCTACAATGAATTCAAAGTATGCCGCTATCATCTTATTGTTGATGAAACACGAGGGTGATCCTCCGAAAGAAGAAATAAAACTGCTGATGGACGCACACAAAATTCCCACACACGACGACTATCTAACAGCCAAATCCAGGGCTTTAAAAGCACTTCAAAAAAAGCTTGACTTTCTCGGTAAAATCCGTAAAGTTAGTCGAGACCAAAAAAGAACTAAAAATGAAAAAAACAAGGGTAAACCCAAAAGAAACGAATGATGATACAACCCAAAAAATAGCCAATGAATTCGGATGCAAGATCGAAACAATAAAAGTTCTTCTTGCCGAAAATAAAACAACCGATGTAAAAGCATATTTGCGTTTACTGCAAAAAGACGAAGAATTCAAAAACAACCAGCTATTGAAACTTCTCTTTTTTGATCCTGCTTTTGCTGCAGAGTACGTCAAAAAAAACAAAATTGACGGCAGCGAATATGATTCAATTACTTTCGCTGAAATCAATACTCTGATGAAGAAAAAGTTGGCGACCGAAAAATAATATCATCTTTGGTTCGGAATCCCTTCCTGTATATATACAGGAAGGGATTTTTATTTTACACAATCTTGCCTGCAAAAAACATTTTCCTAATGATAGCTTCGATAACATTTGTCGTGACAGCATTTCCCAAACATTTATATCGCTGACTGTCGCTGACATTTTTACTCCAACCCACAGGAAAACTCTGCAACTTTTCGCATTCTTCAGGAGTAAGCCGTCTGATTTTTCCATTGATGCTGACGATTTTCCTATTCTTGCTGTCTCCCGCACAGAGTGTAGGGCATTGATCTTTCTTCCAACCGAATTCCCGTGATGAAGAATTTGATACCGCAATGATTGGTATATCGTGCTTGCGTGTAAGGATTGTCGGACTGATGCCGTTTACTCCGTAGATTTTGTTTCCGACGAACGCCCCTCCATAGATGCTTTGAATTCCAGTCCTCGATTGCGCTTGATTCGTGCGAGCAGAGTTTTGATCTGTTGACGTGAAAGGAAAAATCTTGGGTGGACGTTTCTTTCCACGATGTCCGATAAGATACAAACGTTGTCTGTTTTGTGCCACCTCGAAATATTTGCTGTTAAGCACTTGCCATTGTACACTGTACCCCAATTTTGTAATCTCACAGATGATCTTTTTAAAATCCCTGCCGTCGTGAGAAGATAAAATTCCGGGTACGTTTTCCAAAAGGAATAATCGAGGTTTTTTTGCCTGCAGTATTCTCGCAATGTCAAAAATGAGCGTACCTCTTTTATCCGCAAACCCTTTTCTTTTTCCAGCAATTGAAAAGCTTTGACATGGAAATCCGCCACACAAAAAGTCGATTTTTTTGGGGAGATCGCCTGTTTTGATTTTTCTGATGTCTCCGTAGTTTCGATGATTCGGGAAATGTGATTCATATATTTTTATCGCGTGCTTGTCAATTTCCGAATAGCCGACGCAGATAGCTTTTTGTTTTTTCCCCTTGAATGCTTTTTGTATGCCGAGTTCAAATCCTCCAATGCCTGAGAAGAGTGATAGATATTTCACGAAATTTTTTGCTTTCCTATTCTGAGAAATATGAAAGCACGATGAATGAGACTGATAATTGCGACCTATTCCGATGAATGATTATTGGTAATGACCGCATAGTGCCGAGCGAATTCCAAAGCCTGGTCGATGATGGTGTTTCTGCATTGAGTACACGCAGAACAGCAATTTTGCGCTTTATGAAGTTGGTAAAGGAATTTTCTTGTGATTGCACGCAATCGGACTGCGCGAATGTGTTGTGCTTCTGAATTCATTTTTTCTTTGGGATTTGCCCCGATTATTTTCTGATAACTTGTAAAGGTTTCTTTCATGCTTAGGAACTTGTTATGCGAAATTTGTTCGTTAGCGCACTTACCTTTTTTCCTATGTACTGCGAATATTCTTCGCAGGCGGGCATCAATGCTGTGGATAACCTGAAATATATTCTTGTTTTTCCCTTTCGCTTCATTGGGGTATCAAGCACTGTTCCTCGATCATCCATGACGACGATGTGACCTTTGCAAAAGAGCGATTCAATCGCGCTTCCAATTGCTCGTTGTGTCAGTCCTGTTCCGTTTCGGAATTGACTGCCTGCGATCCAATCCAATTCTTTTCTTCCTGTTTTTGTTTGCCCTTTCATATCCCGAAATCCGAGAGTTTTGTACACGATTAGTAAAAGCACTTTTAGCTCACCATCCTTCAATTCAGGAATGAGTTGAAAGACCGCTCGCGGAACAGGCGTCGTATAGAACAACATATTGAGAATTCCTTGATGATTATTTTATTTGTCTGCGTCGATCACTGGCAATTCCGGTGATTCAATTTGTTCCTGTTTGAAACAATGAAATTCGACCGACGGCTGAGTGAAGAGCCGTAAATACATTGCTCCTGACGGAGTGACCTTGAGCGTACCTGCTCGATAATATCGTTTCAGTTCCTTTCCTGACTTATCTGTGTAAGTAATCTGCGAACACACGTTGAAATATTCCATGTTGGATTTATTTTTATGAAATGAATTCAGCAAGCGCATCGACCAACATGCTTGCTAAGTCATTTAACCGCTTGTTAGGCGATTATGGATAGTGTGTTATTCAAAAAGGGATAGCAGTATTTTTTACAGCTATCCTCGTAGATCGCATAAGTCATATTGTGCGACATACTGAGATAAAAGGATTTCCTGCACAACGGCAGGCCCTTAATACATGATCTTCCCTTTTTGAATAACAGAACGATTATAACAAGGACTTTTATTTCTATGCAACTGGATTTATCCACAAGTAAAAGACCGCCTGTAAATAGCGGTCTTTTTTCTATACCAAGTTCATGTTTGTAGGAACTGTCATGATTTCTTTTGCGATATATTGCGGTTGGGGCTGACTATACGGCGATGAAAAATACTCTTTCCCTGCTCTGACAAATTCGGGATCGGTGAATTGTTGATAGACTTGTGTCGATATCGGGCTTGCATGACCGAGCCCCTTTTGTACAAATGACAAAGGCGCACCAAGATCACGTCGCACATGAGCCCATCCGTGACGAAATGTATGCGGTGTGGTTTTTTTCTTGATACCGGCCTTGCGAGCGTAGTAACTGACAATACGCTCAACAGTTTCACGAGTAAGACATTCTATTTTTTTCTTGCTACGTGAAGAGACAAATAGCGGAATGTCTCTATCCCCTACGTTTTCAAAATGACGTTTATGAATTTCGAGATATTTTATCAGATGAATGTTTGTTGATTCAGACCACAAAATAATTCTCATTATTTGTCTTTTTTCAGTTGCAATGACCGCCTGCCTCTTTTGCAGATCGAGATCGGATATTTGCGAATAGAAATCGTTGACGACGGGCAGCCTG
>CAYMZV010000104.1:0-2241 GCA_964394965.1 uncultured Chryseobacterium sp. | reverse complement strand
CATAAGTAGTATGAGAAGATTGCGATATGAGATAAAACTTTCCCCCTCTATTTCCCTTATCATTCTTCTCACTTCTTCTTCCGTTATTGCCCTGTGTGAATGTGCAGGCAATTTTTTCGGCATCGCAATGAATATTGAGGAAAGACATTTGACGTGTTGCGAATGATAAAAATTAAAAAAGTGTTTAAGAATCGTGAGCGCGTACCTGACAGTTTCATTTGAGAACTGCCGAGACAACCACCGATTATATAAGACGATGTCCTCTATTGTATATTTGTGAAGCAATTTATCACCGCACACGTCAGCAAACCGCTCAAGCGGTTTCCGATATTTAATGCTTGCCGGTACATGATAAGTTGCTTTCCATTCCAAAAACTTATTTATTTTTTCTTGCATAAACGCATAAAGCCCGCCGGAGACTAATCTGGCGGGCTTGCGTTGGTCAGCTTTCGCCAACCAACTTATGCTGCATATACGTTGCCGTATATGCAGAGAGAAACATAACACACTTTAATAAAAAAGTAAAGGGGCTATGTTTTTGTCCACCGTTGTTAGTCTCAATCCCCTTTCGGGAACGCCTCCTTGCGGAGCAACGATCTTGTGATTAAAATTTTAATAAACAACCTTTCGTACACATTCTATTCCATTTTTAGCTTCGGGTCAAGCGTCACAATTATATTTAAATGTGGATTTCGACAGTGATTTTTTCTTTGTTCATGCGCTATAATGTTTCGCATGACTACTTATGCTTACATCGATGCTTCCAACTTATTTTATGGTGGACAGAAATCACTTGGTTGGAGTATCGATTATGAAAAACTGCTTACATACCTTCAAAAGAAATATCAAACTTCGATTGTGTATTTTTTCGGCGGCGTTGAAATTCACAAATTCCCGTTTGATTATTTAACGCACGAGAGCGTTCCGATACATGAGATAAAAAAATATCTTACCGATCTTATCGACTCGGAAAAACAAAATATGACGGAAGCAAAACTTGCATTGCTTGATCGTCATTTGAAACGTGTCGGATTCTATATAAAGCTTGAGGAGTTCGGCTACAACCTAATTCTAAAACCTGTAAAGACATATCATGACGAGGATGGAATCCCGACACGAAAAGCAAACTGTGATGTTGATATGGCGTTCTATCTTATGCGTGACAAGAGGGCTTTTGACCAGGTTGTTGTTCTTTCCGGTGACGGAGATTTTTTACCTGTCTTGAAACACTTGCGCGAAAACAGAAAGGAAGTTCTGATACTTGCACGGAGTCCGAGAACGGCAAAAGAGATCAAGAAATTTGCAGGTGATAAATTCCTTGATTTCGAATATTTGCGAGAACGATTAAAGCGAACCGATCAAAAATAGGAGATATAAAACAGCGAACGGCACCCATATAGGATGCCGTTCAGGTCTGATAAAGAAAGTATAATTTATAGGGAAAATAAAGTCAAGAACTGGATTAACTAATGTTGTAGGATGATTTTTTTTTGACCTCCCTTCCCTGATGGTCAAATAATAGTGGCTTTTAGTAAAGCAAATCATCAATGAGTCTTTCGATCTCATCTTCCTCATCGAAATACGAAATGTCCCGATATTCGAGAATACACTCGCCGCCTAAATCGAAGGCGACTATCTCGAATACTAGATAGTCAATCTTTCTTTCGTATTCCAAATGTTCTGTCATAATTTCCACCCGATCACCGCGAAAAATGTCCTCGCGGAATAGCAGATTTCCCGTGGCTTGGCGTATCAGATCATCGGCATAGAGTTCATATATGCTTCGAGCATCAAGGCTTTCCGCATCCTGAGGCTGAGGCGAAGGCCAGTAGAAGCGGGCTTTGGGAAAGATCATGGTGGCTTTTTAGAAAAGCGATATGCGCTTGTAATTTAGTTGTGCTGAACAATGAATTTTCCGCTCATTTTTCTTTGCGCGTTTTCAACGACTGAATAAAAATACATACCGTTGGCTAAATCAGAAACAGAGATTTCAATGCGATGCTCTCCATTTAATTTTTCACTTTTCACTTCTCTGCCAAGCTGATCGGTAATGCTAATTTCGCCAAAAAGATTTTGTTTCGTATCAAATGTTGCAGTTTCAGAAACAGGATTGGGAAAAACAATAAACGATCTGGTCTCCGTCAGATCATCCATCCCAACAGAAAAATTATTTGTCCAAACCCCAGTATAAGCTTCTGCGTACCAAATATAATTTTGATGATCAACAGTAACACTTCCAGA
>CAYMZV010000103.1:0-12663 GCA_964394965.1 uncultured Chryseobacterium sp. | reverse complement strand
TGAATCAATAAAGGGACATGGAACTACTTTTAAAATAACTCTTTAAAGCATGAAATTAGATTATAAAATACTTTGGTTGGATGACAAGATGGATGTCATTATAGAAGGAAAATATGATGATGAAATAAAAGCCCATTTACTCGAACAGGGGTTTAATCCAATTTTAGAGATCGTGAAAAATGAAAAAGATTTTTTTTCTAAGCTTGATGATTCTTTTGATTTAATTTTAACGGACTACCATTTAAATGAAACGGAGAGCAATACAAGGGATGGCGATGCCATAATTAAAGAAGTAAGGGAAAAGAATTCGATTTTTACCGAAATCATGTTTTATTCAGCACAAGGAGAGGTTGCAGACACTATAAAAATGGATAGAATAACTTTTGTTGACACTAGAAAGAGTACGATAAGAGATCATAATGCAGCCGTAATTGACAAGGCAATAAAATTAATCGACTTAACAATAAAGAAATTCCAACACATTGTAGCAATGCGAGGAATGATAATGAATGAGACAAGTGATTTGGATATGCAAATGCTTGAAATGATACATCATGCGTTAAAAAACAAGGACGTTAATTTTGACGAGTTTGCTCCAAAAATTTATGATGAATTAAATGAGTTGTATACAAAAAAAAGCAAGTTTGTCGATGACTGTCGAACTGCAAAGAAATTTTCAGCTTTAACAAAAGATAATTTTGTATTTAGTGCCGATTATAAAATAAAAACACTAGGTCAAATATTAAGTTGTTTACGTGTTAAGGATTTTTCTGAAGAGTATCGGGAAGAAATAAATTCCATGAGGAATAAATTTGCCCATGCTATTTTGCTTAGGGATGCAAATGGTCGCGAATATTTTAAACATGGGGAATCGGGATTGACATTTGATGCCGAGTTATGTAGAAAAATTAGAAAAGACATAATTAAACATAGAAATAATTTCGAAGCTTTAAAGCAAGCATATAAGCAGTGACGATTTTGTTATTAAACGACAATTATGCACTCCAGTGGGTTTAAATTTACTAAGACAGAATTTTAATCCATTGAGTTATTGCCTCATATTATCCCAACTATTTAGGTATTTCTCTATTACCAACAATCGTCTGTAATAATTCAATCATTGCGAAAGATGCGTCACATAATTCTCGCCCGACTAACAAAGATGCATCGCTTGTTGCATCGGCACTAAGCAATCGCAAAGAAGCGAAAAGAGCATTTTGCAAATCCTTCAATAATTCTTCTGGTTCCGGATGCTCCAGATCAATGATGAGATGATTTAATTGAATTGTAATCATGCTGTAATGAGTTTAGAATGTTGGAAGCATAACAAATTCTCATATCAAAAATGACTATACGAGAAGTTCATTACAAGTTGCACCCAATAAATCCATCTAAATCGCTGGCTGGCAAAGTGATACGACGATCCCCAAAATGTCCTCTACGATTCCTTGTTTGAAAACAAAGACAAGTTGGTATGATAGTGTTTTCTATCTCAGTAAATTGCATTTGAAAGCAGTTTTAATTTGATTTACCCCCTGTCTTTTTACTAATTTTGGATATCATGAATATTACGTTAACGAAAACACAGAAAACCTTAATTCAGTCGTCCGCCGACCTTGCAAGGATCATGAAGCAAATTCTGCTACGCGAAAATAAGTTAAGCCGACAGAGAGAGCATGTATGGACAATTGGATTGAATGAAGAATTCAAAATACTTTATGTGGAGTTGATCGCCTTCGGCATTCCTGCGAAGGATAAAGTGTCGCCGATGGAAATGTACAGACTTCCCTTGCAAAAGGATGCGAAGTATCTCTATATCTGCCATAACCGCAAGACGAACGACATGAGCGCACAATCAGATGACAAGGCATTAACGGATCGAATGATTCAGGTGGGGAATATTGTTGGTATTACTGTATTCGATCATATCGTTATCAATTCCAAAACGGAAGATTATTTAAGCTATCAGGATATTGGATTGATGGATGAGTTACGCAAGAGTATGGCCTGGGTGCCGAAGTTTGAGCAAGTAAAGAAGATTCGGAAAATGGCAGCAGAAGAAGCTGTAAGAAAAGATCGGATTGCAATTGCCAAGACTCTCAAGAAAAATAACACGGATGTTAAAGTGATAATGCAAGCAACAGGATTAACATTGGGAGCGATTGAAAAACTTTAACCTCATTTTATTTGTGATGGTTTAGTTTTTGAAAAGCCTAATTGATTTTGTATATCTGAATTAGTTCATTTCACAATGAAGTGATTTACAGGTTTGAGAGAATATCTGAAACAATCTGATAAGCAACCGCAAAATCGTTTACTTATTTGTCATCTTTAAGCACGTTTTGTCAGGTAAATCTGACAGAAATTTCTTGCAACACATTTGCGACACTTCCATTTTTATCAACCGCCTAATACGCTGATAATCAATTAGAAAAATAGGTTTTGCAACTTATATACGAATTATGGAATTTTCAATGCAACGGCAACTCCGCTTATATCGCCATAGAAATTAATGATGATGTTGGAAATGTGAAGGGATTACATTTGTCAGGTAAACAGTCAACCAACATGAAGCAGGAAAATAAAATCGCAATTGTCACCGGAGCCAATCGCGGAATCGGTTTTGAAATCGCACGGCAACTTTCCGAAAACGGTTTTTCAGTCATCGTTGCCGCACGCGACAAAAAGAAAGGCAACGGTGCTGCGGAAAAAATCGGTGGACATTTTATTCAGCTCGACGTTTCAAATGAAAAAAGCATTTCCGATTTTGCCGATGAGGTGAAGAAAAATTTCGGGAAGGTGGATGTACTCGTGAACAACGCAGGCATGCTCGAAAAAATGGATTCGGATATTCTCACCGCCAAATCTTCATTGATGAATTCCACTTTCGCCACCAACGCCATCGGTCCCGTACTGCTTGCGCAAGCCATTTTTCCATTGATGGAAAAGGGTGGACGCATCATCAACATTTCAAGCGGTGGAGGAAGCATGACCGATGGAGTGGGCGGGTGGTCGCCGATATATTGCGTTTCAAAATCATTGCTGAATTCCTTTACGCGCCACCTCGCCTATTTCCTGAAGGGGAAAGAGATTTCAGTCAATGCCGTCGACCCCGGATGGGTGCGCACCGACATGGGCGGGAAAAGTGCGCCGCGCGATGTGGGCGAAGGTGCGGATACGGCAGTGTGGCTCGCGACAACGGAAAAAACACCGACAGGAAAATTTTTCCGCGACAGGAAAGAAATTCCTTTTTGAGAAATCTTCAAGCGGAAAAAAATCGGGAATCATAAAGTGCAACCGAAAAACAGATGACAACACTCACACAATTTCTTCCGGAATTCATCCTTTTCATCGGCGCATGGTGTGTCATCAACGGTGTGCTGCACGATATTTTTGTGTTGCGTTCGGAAGACGGGAAAAAATTCGACAGGAACCTATTGCGTTTGCTTTTCGACGGACACATCCTCATCACCTGCGGCGTTATGCTGCTGTTAAGTTATGCGGGAATAAAAAACGGGGAAGCCTTGGCGCATTACATTTGCATCGCATCGTGTTGCAGTTTATTCGTTTACTGTTGCATGATCTGGAAATTCCTGAAATCCATTGTCACAATGGCAATTTCGCTGATCGGGATTTTTCTTTTGCTCGTTTCACTTTTTTAATCGGAAATCGTTCATTCTAAAATGGAAAATCAGTTGAAGTGGAATCACTCTTTCGTTCTGGAAACACCTTTCCCGCTTTCCGGTCGGCGGAGCTCCCTGCTCCCGATGCTTCGGACAGGGCTATTCACGGTCATTTCCTTTTCAATCTGAATTCAAAATCAGTTCAATCTAAAATCACTCAACATGAAAATCGCAGTACTGGGAACAGGAATCGTTGGAAAAACAATTTCCACAAAATTGATCGCACTCGGACACGAAGTGAAAATGGGCTCGCGCACCAGCAACAATGAAAAAGCGTCGGAATGGGTTGCCTCGGCGGGAACAAAAGCTTCACATGGCACTTTCGCCGATGCCGCAGCATTTGCCGAAATCATTTTCAATTGCACAAAAGGCGATGCATCGCTCGAAGCGTTGAAACTCGCCGGAGAAAAAAACATCAACGGGAAAATTCTCGTCGACATTTCAAACGCACTCGATTTTTCAAAAGGAATGCCACCCACACTTTTCATTTGCAACGACAATTCACTCGGCGAAACCATCCAGAAAACATTTCCCGCAGTGAAAGTGGTGAAAACACTCAACACCATGAATTGCGCGTTGATGGTGAACCCTTCGCTTGTCGCCGGCGATCACACCGTTTTTGTAAGTGGAAATGATGCGGATGCAAAAACGCAAGTGAAAAAAATTCTCGCATCATTCGGCTGGTCGGAAAAAAACACGATCGATGTCGGCGACATTACCACTGCCCGCGGAACCGAACAATTGCTGCCCATCTGGATCCGTCTCATGGTAGCGTTCAATTCCCCGAATTTCAACTTCCACATCGCGAAGTGATATTTTCCCGATTGGGAATTTTCAGGGGCGTACGAATTACGAATGGCACGAATCTGCGAATTACGAAAAGGTCCGAATGGATAATCCGTATATCCGTACCATCCGTAATCCTCTTCTTATTTTTTTCTCTTGTAGGTAAAAGTTTCATCCTTTACGGTGATCACCAATTGATCGTCGGCAGCGTCATACTGGTAATTGAAACTGAATTTTTTTCCTTTGTCGGCGGCCACACAACAATTCGTTATTGTTCCCATCAGGGTTGTGCCATTGGTGTACGCTAAAAAATAACTCGGGCACGCGTAACCTTTTATGGTTTCATCATACGAAGTTGCGCCGAGCGATTGTTTTGTTCCGGCGGAAAAACTGATGAACACCCAATCAATGTCCGGCACGGCCGTGTACGGGGAACCTGTCGGATCCTTGATCCATTCCCAATCCCCGATGAGCGGATCCTTGCTGTCCAGCACGTCATACTTCGGCGCCTGAAAGGAAAATAAAATCGGAAGCAACAGGAAGAGAAAATATTTCATTGGGAAATAATTGTTGTTAAAGATAAAAATTCTGTCGGTGTGGATTGGGAATGTAGGTGAATCGATTCGCAGCCCATTCCATTTTCCCGCTTGAACTTTTAATAATGCATCGATTTTGGTTTCGGAAAGGGTTTTCATGGAAATATATTTGGCTTCAAATTTGTTGAAGTTCAATGAAAAAGCTACAGCCCATGAAAACAAGATTCCTTCTCGCAATGATTTTATCCTTTCTCTTTCTGGGAATTGAGAATTCATTCGCGCAAACCATTCAGGACGGCGGTTATTCCACCTCCTATTACATCAAGAGCGACGGAACCATACAGAATTCATCTTACACAACTGTTGGATATATCAAGAGTGACGGCACTATCCAGGATGCGAGTTACACCACCATCGGTTACATCAAAAGTGATGGCACCATTCAGGATGCGAGTTACAGTACGGTGGGTTATGTGAAGGATGATGACGATGGAACCGTGCAGAATTCATCGTACAGTACAATCGGATACGTGAAAAGGGATGGAACGGTTCAGGACGCCGGTTATTCCACCATTGGTCATGCCGACGGAATAAACAGGCAATGGGTTGCTGTTGTGTTTTTCTTTTTCAAATTCAATTGACCGGATTTTCCGCAAGGGAATATTTCATTTGTGAATATTTGGTAAAGTGACGGTGCTCCGAGAAATATCGCATTAACTTTGAGTTCAAGCATGAAATGCATTCTTCCGATTTTGATAAAAACCAATTGAAAAAAATACCATGAAGACAAAACTGTTTCTTACAGCGATAGTGACTTTCCTTTTTTTCGGAATGAAAACCGTATCGGCGCAAACCATTGAAAACGGAAGCCATTCCACAACCGGTTATATCGACAGCGACGGCACGATTGAGAATTCTTCGCATTCGACCGCGGGCTATATCACCAGCGATGGCACAATTGAAAATTCCTCACATTCCACCATCGGTTACATCACCAGCGATGGCACGATTGAAAATTCTTCGCACTCCACTGTCGGCTATGTTCAGAGCGATGGCACTGTTGAAAATTCCTCACATTCCACCATCGGATACATTCAAAGCGACGGCACAGTTGAAGATTCCAGCCATTCCACCATCGGTCATGCCAGCGGCGTCGATAAGAATTGGGCCGCAGTAGTATTTTTCTTTTTTGATTTCAACTGAAAAAAAATTTTTCATCGGCCGGCTTTTCCGTGAAAGGAAAGCCGGTTTTTCTTTGTCCGAATCCGAAAATCAATGCCCATCGTGATTTTGCAAAATCAACTTGACCGATAAAAATCAGGCTTTGGTCTAAAAAATGGAACCGTTTAAAAAATGCTGCGTAAAAATAACTCTCCCGCCAAATAAACATGGAATATTTATCCTGAAAAGTGGCACCCCAAGTCAGATTTTCTATGAAGTATTTACGTTTAAGCCTGATCCTTTTTCTTTGGATTCCGGTCATTTCATTTGGACAGGGTTCCGGTAAATGCCTGAACATGCCGGCTGCACTCGGAGGTCAACCCAATATTGCGGTGGTCAATACATTTCCCAATCTGCACACCAACTTTTCCATTACAGCATGGGTCTACAGTACTGCACCGACCACTGTCGGGCAACGGATTTTCATTGACGATGCCACGGATGTGGGCGGATACGGACTTTCATTGAGTGATGCAGGAACAGGCAAGATGCGTTTTTATGATCGTTCTGCAAGTTCCTTTGTACTTGATGGATCAACGGTTTTTGCCGCCAACACATGGTACCATGTTGCCTGTGTTGTTTCTTTTGCCACAGCAAGCACGGGAACCGTTACGCTTTACATCAATGGTGTGAATGACGGCAGCGGGAGTTTTGTTGCATGGGGCGGTGGAGATCCGGGCATCGCTTCAATTGGCGGAGAGGCGGTTGGTGCGGCTGAGTCTTATAAAATGATTGGCAATATTGATGAGGTGATTGTTTGGAATACCGCATTGACACAAACAAACGTCCGCGACATCATGTGCTGTAAACAAAGCGCAGCCAATGCAAACATTACCGCCTATTGGAATTTGGATGCCGCTGTAACAGGAGTAAATGGTGTGCCCGATTTGAAAGCGACTTATCCGGGAACAATTTCAGGAACACTTGCTGCAGGAAACATTGTTACATCAGGTGCGCCGCTCGGTGATGCAAGCATTTATTTGTATCCGGGTTCATGGGCAGCAGTGACCATTTCAATCGGACCTTCTCCCAATGGACAAACTTTTTATGTGAATAATATTACCGGTGCAACGGGTATGCAGATTTATGAAGTGAATGCCGTTCCCAGCATCACAACAGGCATTGTCGGGTTGGGAAACAATACAAATTATTTCGGGGCATTTGTCGTTGGTGCGGCCGCAACAACTTATAAAGCCAACATAGATTACACGGCTTACAATCCGTGGCCGACCGAACAACTTTTTTATCGTGCTGACAATACCGCCAATTGGACTGCGTCGGGAATTACCGTTGCCGTTTCGCCGTGGATCATTTCTCAGGCGGGCGTAACTGTGCGAAGGGAATTTATTCTCGGCACCAACAGCGCCCTGAATCCGCTGCCCGTGGAATTGACTTATTTCACCGCACACCCGCAAGATGATATTGTAAATCTGGATTGGCAAACCATGTCGGAAACGAATAACGATTATTTTACCGTTGAACGTTCCGCCGATGGGCAAACAGTTTCGGATGTGCTGACCAAGAATGGTGCAGGAAATTCCGTTTCCGTTTTGAATTATTCTGCAATCGATCCACACCCACTTGCAGGTACAAGCTATTACCGTTTGCGGCAAACCGATTTCAACGGCCAATATAAAACTTCGGATTGGGTGACTGTCAACTTCAATCCTTCTTCGGCAATTTCATTTTATCCGAATCCTGTCGATGATGGACATTTCACCATTCATCTCGTCGATGTTGTAGCTGGAGATGTTTCCGTTTCCGTCTTTTCCGCCGTCGGTGAATTGGTTTATTCTTCCACCGCGACTGCTTCCGCAGGAACAACCGACATCAATGAAGAATTGCCGGCAGGTATCGCTCCCGGCATTTATTTGGTGAAAGTCGTGAATGCAGGTTCGTCCCATATTGAACGCCTGTTCGTGCATTGAGCAATTTCCCCATTGAAGATCCAATCTTTTTTGCAATATATTTTTCGCCACACAAATGCGCGAATCGTTTTGACGCATTATCCCATCAGCAACAAATTATTTTTTCTCCGTCCTGCTCCCTTCTCTCCCGTCCCATCTCATATCTCCCAACAGATGCCTTATCTTTGACAAACCTTGAAAGCCGCATTGACAAAACACCGTCTCGATATTGAATATGAATATGATTTTTTCCTGACGGGAATTTCCTGCCATGAAAAACCGTATCGTTTGTGTTGGGCGATCAACAAGACACTGGCACTCGAAATGCAATTGGCGGATCCGCTTTCCATTGCATTGAAAAAAAACGATTTGCCTTCCGATTTTCCATTGTTCATGCAGGAGAAACAGGAACAGGATACCATCGTTTACCTCATTTCAAACAAGAATGAAAAGGGATTGTTGATTCCCGAGCACCATCAGGCCGATTATTTTTTCATCGCGAAAGGACCGTTCAATGAAATCGATTTTGTAAATATGCTCGGAGGAATAAAAGAAATCCCGTTTGTACTGATGTCCTATCGCATTGATCCGGAAACATTGAAATCGAAACAAAACCTATTATTCTGAAATAAAATGTCTGCAAAAGAAAATTCATCACGTGTTCAATACAACCGGACAAAAATCGTAGCCACACTCGGGCCGGCTTCCTCTTCACCCGAAGTGCTTGAGGAAATGGCAAAAGCGGGTTGCGACGTATTCCGCATCAATTTTTCACACGGCGATTATGCCGCTGTGGAAGAACAGATCAAGAACATCCGCGAAATCAACCGCAAACTCGGAACGCACATTTCCATTCTCGGCGATTTGCAGGGACCGAAATTGCGCATCGGCGAAGTGGAAAACAATGCGGTGGAATTGGTGGAAGGAGCAGAATTGGTTTTCACTACAAATAAGATGATCGGGAATGCGGGACGGGTTTTCATGACCTATCAACAATTCCCGAAAGACGTGAAAGCGGGCGAAACCGTTTTGATCGACGATGGGAAATTGGTATTGCGTGTGGTTTCCACCAATGGGAAAGATGAGGTCAAGTCGGTGGTGGTGCATGGCGGAATACTCTCGGGAAAAAAAGGGGTGAATCTTCCCAACACAAAAGTTTCACTTCCCTGTCTCACGGAAAAGGATTTGAAGGATTTGGGATTTGCCTTGCGCCATCGATTCGATTGGATCGGACTTTCATTCGTGCGTTCGGGAGCGGATATTGTTGAATTGAAAAACCTGATCAGGAATTTCGAACCGAAGAGCAACACAAAAGTGATTGCAAAAATCGAAAAACCCGAAGCCATTCTCGATATTGAAAACATCATCAGTGAAACTGACGGTCTCATGGTTGCGCGCGGTGACTTGGGCGTGGAAGTTCCGATGCAGCGTGTTCCCGTTTTGCAAAAGATGCTCGTGAAAAAATGCCTCGAGGCAAGCAAGCCCGTCATCATCGCGACACAAATGATGGAAAGCATGATCACGAATATTTCACCGACACGTGCGGAAGTGAATGACGTTGCGAATTCCGTCATGGATGGTGCCGATGCGGTGATGCTCAGTGGTGAAACTTCCGTTGGAAAACATCCCGCCAAAGTGATCGAGGCGATGTCGAAAATAATTACGCAGGTGGAAGAAGAGCATAACCTGTATTATTCCGACCGCGTTCCGTTTTTCTCCAGCGACGAACGTTATCTCTCCGACAATATTTGTTATGCTGCAACACAACTTGCCAAACAGGTGGATGCATCAGCCATCATTACCATGACGCATTCCGGATACACCGCTTTCCGTGTTTCGAGTTACCGTCCCAAAGCGAATATTTTTGTCTTCACCGATAATTTTTCCATCCTCACGCAACTCAGTCTCGTGTGGGGTGTGCGCGGATTTTATTACGACAAGAACATTTCCACTGACCATACGATAGCCGACATAAAATTCATGTTGAAGAAAGACGGCTATATTGTTGCACACGATTTCATCATCAACATCGCAAGCATTCCATTGAGCGAAAAGGGAAAAACAAACATGATCAAGCTCACGGCTGTCGAGTGACCCTTTTTTTCATTGTGATTTTGGAGCGGAACTTTTCTTGTTTTTTAGAAACACCTTTCCCGCTCCAAATGAGTCCTTCGGACTATCACTCCCGAAACATCGGGACGGGGCTATTCAGAATCATTTCCCGTTTAATTTTTTTTCAATTCAAATGAACGAAGCCGGTAATCACGGCTTTTTTCACTGCAAATTCTAATCTGGTAATTTGTAATCCTTTTCTTATCTTGCATTAAATCCAAAACAAACATGAAAAAACTTTACTCCATTTCAGCGCTGCTTTTCCTCGCGGTCGCTTCAAACGCACAGGCTTTCTGGACAGAAAATTTTGGAACCGGTTGCAATCGCGGACAACTTGCTTCTGCTTACACGAGTTCAAACGGAGCCTGGACAATCGGATTGACCGGCACCAATGACACGTATGCAAATACCTGGTACGCCAGCGCAACCTGCGCAGGTACAGGCGCAGGAAATTGTTCGGGAAGCTGCAGCTTGACCAGCACAACCAACCAATCGCTTCACGTGAGCAATATTGCCATTTCAGTTCCAGCATTCATAACTGTCGGAGCGGATACGGGAGCCAGTTATTTTTCCGGTGGCTTGTGCAGTTTCGGATATTGTGCAGCTACCAATGCACGCGCACAATCACCAACGATCAATTGTACCGGAAAATCAAACATCACACTTTCCTTTGTCTATCTCGAAAATGGAGATGCTGCAAATGATGATGGTTCACTTTGTTATTCTCCCGATGGAGGCACAACCTGGAGTACAATCGATCCGCTTGCAAAAACAACAGGATCGTGTTCGGCTGCAGGTCAGTGGACAGCATTTTCAATTATACTTCCGGCTTCTGCAAACAATAATTCAATGGTGAAAATCGGATTCAATTGGACCAACAACGATGACGGCGTAGGCAGCGATCCTTCTTTCGCCGTGGATGACATTACACTTACACAATCGCCATCCGGCATTGCAACTTATTCCCCTTCCGAAATTTCCGTTTTCTCGAAAGAGAATGGGGTCATTCAAGTGAACACCAATGGACAGCTTTACAAAGTCATTGGCGTTTACAACATGCTTGGACAAGAATCAAGATTCACACAAGCCGACAATCTGCTTCAACTTGGCGAAGCGACACCCGGCATTTACATCGTAACACTTGACATCAACGGTGTTCGTGTAACAAGAAAAGTGATGATGAATTGATAATCGCGATTACTGAATCGAAAAGGCGTCTCTGCTGCGGGAGACGCCTTTTTTATTTTGGTGTTGGTGCCGGTGTGTTGAGGGTGGCAATGTTTTTAATCTGCGTCAACCAGTGAAATCAGGGGCTGTCAATCCTCCAACTGCTGCAATGCCTCCCGCAATTCATTCAGCGTTTTATTGTTTTTCAATTTCAGTGCAAGTGCAATTCCTTCGCGGTAAACGGCAATCGCTTTTTCGGGATTGTTTTCTCGCTCATGAAATTGCCCGAGCTGATAATAGGCGCCGAGATAATCCGGTTTTTCGGAAATGATTTTTTCAATTCGCACAATCGCATTTTTCACATCACCCGTCTTCGCATATTCCAACGCAATTCCATACTGCAAAAAGGGATCGTGCGGATCTTCCTTCAGCAATTCTTCGAGTTGGGAAAGCCTGTCTGGCATTTGTTTCCTTCTACTTGTGTTTTAATACAACCCTGAAACCGACACAAACCCTTTAGAGGGCGGAATTGAATTGTGAGAGAAACCGGACATCATTTTCCGAGAACAGCCGCAAGTCATTCACGCCATATTTCAACATCGTGATGCGCTCAACTCCCATTCCGAAAGCGAAACCGCTGTATACATCAGGATCCACTTTGCAATTTTGAAGGACAGTCGGATCCACCATTCCGCAACCGAGAATTTCCACCCATCCGGAATGTTTGCAAACATTACAGCCTTTTCCTCCGCAAATGGTGCAGGAAATATCCATCTCGGCACTGGGTTCGGTAAAAGGAAAATAACTCGGACGCAAACGTATTTCAGTTTTTTCCCCGAACATCTCGCGCGAAAAATAAAGCAACACCTGTTTCATGTCCGCAAACGAAACATTCTTGTCGACATACAATCCCTCCACCTGATGGAAAAAGCAATGGGCTCGTGCGGAAATCGCTTCGTTGCGGTAAACCCTTCCCGGCATGACAATGCGAACGGGTGGTGGCGTTTTTTCGAGTACACGCACCTGCACACTCGAGGTGTGCGTACGCAATGCAATATTCTTGTCGATGAAAAACGTATCCTGCATGTCGCGTGCGGGATGCTCTTCCGGGAAATTCAATGCAGAAAAATTATGCCAATCATCTTCAATCTCCGGACCATCGGCAACGGTAAAACCCACGCGTGAAAAAATATCGAGAATTTCCTTTCTGATGATATTCAACGGATGACGGCCACCGGGAAATGAAGCGGC
>CAYMZV010000102.1:0-12819 GCA_964394965.1 uncultured Chryseobacterium sp. | reverse complement strand
CGAGGATCTTGTTCAGGTCTTTCAATATTTCATCCAGATTATCGGCTGCGTCGAATAGGAATTGTTGACTGAGAGCCCTGTCTTCCATTGAAATATCATTCTTCAAAACGTTGGAAAGACCCTTGATGTTGGCTACCGGCGCCCGCAGGTTATGGGAAACAATGACTGTAAATTGTTCGAGATTCTTGCTGTGTTGAATGATGCTGGAGATCATTTTTTCACGTTCCTTTTCCGCCAATTTCCTTTCCGTAATGTCGCGCGAATGGCAAGCCGCTCCAATAACCCGCTTTCCCTTTCGAATCGGCGAGTACGAAATTTCCGACCATAACTCGACAGGAATGTCGAAGTGATTGCTCTCGATAAAGGCTTCTCCCGTAAATGTCCGTTTGTATAATTGTTTGAAATGGTTCAGCATTTCAGGGGAAAATGCAACCGAAAGGACATTGCTTCCCTTTTCAATTGTCTTTCCGAAACTGACTTTGGCCATTTCGTCAAACGCCTTGTTGGAAGTGATCAAATTGAAATTCCGATCCACACTCCACATCAGGTCTTTGGTATTGTTGATCAAGGCAGACAAATTGTTTTTGTCAAACTCTATTTGTTTTTCGTTCTTGATGATCAACTCTTCCGTTTCCCTTTGTTTTTTTGCATTTTCAAAAAGGTCAAGGGCAAAGGAAATGTCGCTGGTCACCTCTATCAGCAATTTGATTTCATCGTCACCGGCAAAATCCACTTCCGTTGAATACAGGTTGAATGTGCCGATGATTTTTCCCGATTTCTTGATGGGCAACAGGATGCACGAATGAATATTGCGTTTCTTTCCAAAAGGTTTCCAGTTCGCCAAATCAGGATCATTCTGGATATCGTTGCAGATGAAATATTTTCCGGTGCGGATGACATAATCCTGTGGTCCGGCAACGAGGTAGGGGGCATTGGCAAATAAATGGGCATCCTCATCAATAATGCCGCATTGCTCAACGAGTTTGATTTTCCTGTTTCCAAAATCGAACAGGCCAACCCATGACATTTTGAATTTCCCGAATTCAATTGCCAAACGGCATGAATTGCGAAAGAGTGTTGTCTCGTCTTTTACACGGACAATGTTCTGATTGACTTGACTGATGAAGGCGTACAGATTATTGGCCTTGTATAGTTTTTCATCGGTAATTGTTTTCTCTTTCTTTTTTTCCGCGTCCTTCAATGCACGGATTACCTTGGGATTCAACGTGAATAATTTATCCTTCAATACGTAATCGGTAACACCACTCTTGATGAGTTCCACCGCATTCTCTTCGCCGATGGTTCCAGAAACAAAAATGAAAGGGGTATCGGGAGCCATCTCTTCCTTTATTTTAAAAGCGGTCGGTCCGTCAAATGAGGGAAGCGAATAATCGGAAAGTATGATGTCGGGAATGAATTTTCCGAGGGCTTTCCTGAAGTCCTTTTCCTCTTTTACTATTTCGCATTCATGATCAATTCCACTCTTGCCCAATTCGAAGAGGGTAAGCTCAATGTCATTCAAGTCATGCTCTATGATCAGTATTTTGGTTTTTACCATGAAAATTGTTTTTTGTTGCATCAGTAAGCTTGATTGGTAATCATCCAGAATAATCCCAAGTTGGAAATGACTTTTTGGAATTCCTCGAACTCGACCGGTTTCACCACATAGCTGTTCACTCCCAAGTCATAACATTTTTTTATGTCCGGATCTTCCTTGGAAGAGGTAAGCATTACCACCGGAATTCTTTTCGTGCGTTCATCCGACTTTATTTTTTCAAGCGCCTCTATGCCGTTTACCTTCGGCATTTTCAAATCAAGCAAGATGAGTTTTGGCTTGTCCTCCATTTTCCTTTCCGAATAATTCCCTTCTGCAAAAAGGAAGTCCAATGCCTCGGCACCATCCCTTACATGAAAAAGCCGGTTGGCCAAATTGTTTTTCTTCAGCGCATTGATTGTCATTTCCGCATCGCTGGCACTGTCTTCCACCAATAAGATTAAGTCTCCCTGATCCATCGTGTCATGATTTATTCAAAGTGAAAAAAAATGAGGCTCCTTCATTGACGGTACTTTCCGCCCAAAGCCGTCCGCCGTGCTTGATAATGATGCGTTGCACAATCGCCAATCCCACTCCTGTGCCTTCAAATTCCTCGTCGGAGTGAAGGCGTTGGAATACACCGAATAATTTATTGGCATAACGCATGTCGAAACCGGCACCGTTGTCTTTTATCGAATAAATGATTTCATCGCCTTTCATTTCTGAATCGATTTCAATGATTGTCTTGGCTTTCAATTTCGAATACTTGACCGCATTCGAGATGAGGTTCAGCCAAACCTGTTTGATGGCAATGGCATCGGCGGGAGCCGACAATAACGGTTTGATGTGAAACTCGATGTCGCGCGAATGCTGTTCGTTTTTGAATTCGTTGCAAATGCTTCTTACAAGATCATCCATGGAAACAGTAATCTTGACCAATTCTTTTCGTCCGAGACGCGAAAAGGTGAGGAGATCGTCAATGAGTTGCCCCATCTTCTTGGTGTTGTTGACGATGTTGTTCATCAACCGGTTTGCTTCCGGTCCCATTTTGTTTTCCTCATTCGCCTTAAGCATTTGGGCGTAACCGAGTATGGCACGCAGGGGAGCACGCAAGTCGTGAGACACGGAATACGAGAATGATTCAAGCTCCTTGTTGGCAACGATCAATTCATTTGCACGTTTCCCCTTTTCCTCATTCTGGAAAGCGAGTTCCTTGTTGGCAACAATCAATTCATTCGCACGTTTTTCCTTTTCTCCGTTTTGGAAAGCGAGTTCCTTGTTGGCAACGATCAATTCATTTGCACGTTTTTCCTTTTCCTCATTTTGAAAAGCGAGTTCCTTTTCCGATTTTTTGCGGGCGGTAATATCACGGGCAATTTTGGAAACGCCTACAATCTTTCCCGTCCGATCTTTCAAGGGTGATACGGTAAGCGAGACATGAAATTGTTCCCCGCCTTTTTTATTTCGGATGGTTTCGTAATTGTCAATGATTTCGTTATTGGCGATCCGCTGAACAATTCTTTTTTCCTCGTTGATATATTCCGGTGGAACGATCAGGGAAATATGTTTTCCGACAACTTCTTCGGCACTGTATCCAAACACCTTTTCACTGCCCCTGTTCCAGCTCTTTATGATACCATCGAGCGATTTGCTGATGATGGCGTCGTCGGATGATTCCACGATGGAAGCCAAATGCCCGATATATTCTTCGTCATTGGTAAGGTTGATGAGATCGGGATTGATTGATTCGTCAATGCCTTTTTTTTCCTGCCCTTGAGATGGAAGCGCACGGTTCTTTTTTGTCAAAGCCATTTCAAAATGAATTTCTTAAGTAAAACAGTTTGCGACCAATCAAAAGAATATCCTTTCAATCGGTTTTCAGTCTTTGCTAAAAGATAGAAATAGCAATATTTCCCGCTATATTTTACTTGGACAAGTCTACCAAGAGCAGTAAGTAGACTTAAATGTTAATCTTTGATTTTTCAAAAACCAATGCAATTGTTTAATGATTCTTCCAATCTGTACAAAATATAAGAGTAAGGTAGGCATATTTAATTGAATGGGTATCGGATATCAAGTAGCGGTAGAGGGTCAGTTTGAATTTTGAGGTTTACACTTAACTATTGAGAATCCCTTTTAAAATCCGCACAATCCGCGGCGCTAAATATATAGCCGCGGATTACGCGAATTGCGCGGATTTTAAATGAATGGATTCGCTTATGAAGTAATAGTCGTCCATACTTGATAAAATTGATACTGACGCACTACCCGAGTAACAGGTATCCGGTATCAAGAAAAAATTTTAACGGCTGATATTGGATACCCTTTTCCAATGGGAATCATCAAACATTCGATATTCCTTTTTTGATGTAATTTCGCTTGCAGAAAAATAAAATTCCCTCTACATGAAAAATATCCCCCTCTGGAAAAAGATACTCGACGAAAAAGTCCGTTCCGTTTATCCCATGCCCGAACGCAGCCGTGAGCGTGATGCGCAGCTGGAAAATTTCCTGAAGAATTGTGTGGCCATGGTGAATGAAATGAAACATGAACCCGATCAGGAGAAATGGTATTACGGCGATTTGAAAAAAAGGAAATTGGTGGCGAGTGCCGATCAATCGTCGAAAGGCGTGATCAAGGGAATCAAGAATGCGGCGCATGTTCCCGCTGCAATGGGTGATCGCGATGGAGTGATGAAAGACCTGGTGGAACATTTCAACGGCATGCCGAATTGGGGACACTCGAAAACATTGATCAACGTTGTTCCGCCTTCTTCCGATTTGTCCATTGCCGCTTCCATGTTGGCCGCCATGGTGAATGCGAATCTGGTGGAAAGCGAATTGTCGTCCGACATTGCTGCGCTGGAAATCGAGGTGGTGAGCATGCTCGCTGAAATGTTCGGTTGGAATCAGGAACGCGCCGGCGGACTTTGTACAACAGGTGGAACATTGAATTATTTATATGCAACAAAGCTGGCGTTGACGCATGTGCTCGGACCTTCCTCACATTTCAACGGTGTGCGTCAGGATGTGAAAATCCTTGCGTCGAAAGGTTCGCATTATGCAAAATACAATTGTGCGGATTGGACTGGACTCGGTAAAAAGAACATTGTGGAGATTGATGTGAATTCCGATTCATCCATGAACATCGATCACCTCGAGGAAACGATGCATCATTTTTACAAGCAGGGAATTCCGATTGCGATGGTGGTTGCCACAGCGGGAACAACCGATGCGTTTGCCATTGACAATTTGCGTGAGATCACACGTCTCTGCAAAACCATTCCGAAAGAATATTACGTCGATCACCGCCCTTTCATTTATGCCGATGCCGTGATCGGTTGGGCGTGGATGTCGTTCAAGGATTATAATTTCAATGAAAATCCATTGGAGTTTTCCACCCGCGCCATGAAACTGATTTCGGATTGTGTGATGAAAGCAAGCGGCATGGAAGATGTGGATGCAGTGGGTGTCGACTTTCACAAAACAGGATTCTCTTCCTATGCGAGTAGCGTGTTCTGCGTGCGCGACGAAAAAACATTTGACCTTTTGAAATCTCCGGCGGGCGGTGTTTCCTATTTGTTTCACAACCCGAACAACATTTATTATCCCGGAAAATACACACTCGAAACTTCGCGCGGATCGAGCACTGCGTTGATCGCCTGGTCGCACTTGAAATATTTCGGTCTCGAAGGATTTCAGGTCATGATCGGTCACCTCATCGAGTTGCAACAATCGTTACGCGACGAATTGGAATTCCATCAAAACATTGTTGTCGTGAACAACGACAGTTACGGTGCCGTTACATTGTTCCGTGTCTATCCGAAATGGATGGATGGAAGTCTGCAGTACCAGAACGAATACCACAAAGACAAATACGCCGACGAGTTGGGAAAATACAACCAATTCCAGATGGATGTGTACAAGGAATTGTTGGCGATGCAGGAAACCGACAATCCCGCGCCGGCCTTATCGATCACCACAAAGTTCCGTTACTCGATGTATGGCAAACCGATTGTTGCATTGAAAGCGTATCTGATGGGCGCACACTCGAGTATGGATTTGCCGTATATCAAGAACCAGATCATTTCGCATATTCAGAAGGCGGTGGAGAAGGTGAGTATTGGACAGGCGCAGCAGTGATTCTAAATTTTGAGCTTTGAGATGGAGAAGTTGAGGGGATTTAGTAGTAATAAACTCATTTTTTCAAAATAGATTCTATGACCGCACATTCTAACCAGCCTATTGCCCCATCGATTCCTTTAAGAAATGCAGCTAATTCACTTTTCGTTTTGAATGAATATTTCTTGACAGCAAATTCCTTTTCAATTTTGAAAGCGAAGAGCCGGAGTAAAATGCGTCCACACCTTCTTCACTGAAAACGATATTTACGGAATGTTTCACTTCTTGAAAATATTTTTATGGTGATAGCTCAAAAAATCTTTTTCAGGTAGAAATTTATCAGGAAGAATAATTGCTTGATTATTATATTTCAAAAAAAAGTCATTAACAGCAGCTTCGTTTTTATAATCAGAAATGAATTTTGACATCTTGATTTTGTAGTCGTGCGTTATCGTAAAATAACCACTGTCAAATGCTTTATCATGAATTGAATTTAAGCATAAGCCATTGTGTGGGTTTAATCTGTTTTTATCGTCCTTTGCCCAAGGAACAATATGGCTTGCAACTAAAAAATCTGTTATTGATAAACCAGTAATACAACATTTCAAATTGTATGATGAAAGAATTGTTGAACGAAAAAAACTTTGATTCACCCTTGTTTTGACAATACCCTCTCTCTCTTTCCCTATTGGCAAATCACCAACATTTATTTGCGCAATTTTTTCAATCGGCTGGTTAGTAAACCTTGAAATAAGCAATTCACTTTCATAGGCAAGGTTTTCCCAATCGTTATTGAATTCATCCCAAACAATTTCATCCATCTTGCTCGTATTTCCCAAACCAACGATTCCCCTTTTTTTCAATTCAGGATCGAAACTTCCAAAATTCCCGATTTTCATTTTTACAGAATTGGGAGTTCTTCCAATGATTTTAGCGATCCTGATAATATCAGGATGGTTTGAGCTAACTCTGTTGAATGGGATTTTACAATAAAGGTTAAGTGCTACTATTGTCTGCTCTTTGGTCCAGAGATTTTGTGCCATTCGTTTTGTTCTATAATTATTAAATCGGAAACGCAATAATCTGATAAAATTTCATCGAGCAATTCTTTAGTAAAGTCAGAACTTCCAGAAAGTATTGTAGAAAAAATTTCGTGCCTATCATCATTGGAAAGTAGATTCACTTTTTCTTCATTACGAAAGAAGGCCATAAAGTCTTCTCTTGTCATAGCCTTTTTAAGGATGGGAAGTATTCGAGAAAAAATTTCAAGTTTATCATCAATAGATAATAAATCTAGTTTTTCAGTGTCACATAAGAAGCTCATAAAATCTTCACGAGTCATATTTTATTTTTAATCAACACTGCAAAGTATGGTAATAAAAAGCATATAAAGGTGGCCTATAAGTCACATCAAAGTTTTGTTGATAAAATTCATTGGAAATCTCCCCACCAATCTCCCCACCAACTTCCTCAACGCCTTCTCCGCTTTCCCTTCCTTCAATTCGCACTCCCAAATCTCAATCACTTTCCATTTCTCCTTTTTCAAAACGGAAACATTTTTCTTGTCGCGGCTTTTATTCTTGCCGATCTTTTCAAACCACCATTCCGTCCGTGTTTTCGGCAACGAATAATATTTGCAATGTTCATGCCCGTGCCAAAAGCAGCCATGCACAAAAATCACGGTTCGGTATTTCGGCAAGACAATATCCGGTTTGCCGGGAAGTTTTTTATCATTTACGCGGAAGCGGAACCCTTTCGAAAACAAATGCCTCCGCACCATCATCTCCGGCTTCGTATCCTTGCTGCGGATGCGGCTCATGATGTAACTCCTTTTTTTCTTGCTGAAGATGTCTGCCATTTTTCAATCCCTAAATCCTATTGTCAAAAGTCGGAATTTTTAAACTGATGGGCTGATACATTTTAGATATCCATAAAGCTGCACAATCAAAAATAGGATTCACTCCATGACTAATACCAAGGTGGAAGTTTTGCCACTCCCGAGACTTCGGGAAACACAAAGTCACGAAGAAGGCACGAAATTTCAATAGGATGTTGCGCCACAATTTTTAATCTGCACATCAATAATGGCTGCTGAACAATCTCGGACGGAAAACCTCTATCTCATAAACAATATTCTTCGTTGTATTCGCCGTAAATGAAATTCCTTTTTTTGTGTAGATGAAAGTCTTGTCCGAACCCGATGCCTGTATTTTTTCGGGCTCTCCATAAATCTTTCTCACCTGTCCGAGCGAATCCGTTCCGATGATAATTCCCTCTTGCGTATGCGCACCCGATTTCGCACCGAAAACAATATCCGCAACAACGGCATTCACGGTATCCTCTCCATTCATTTCAAAACTGTTTGAAGGCTGAATCACATTCGTCATGAAAATCAGATCGGGTTTGTGGTAATAGTATCGGTTGATGTCCATCGAAAAATCAGTTCCTTGCACAGGGGTCATATTGAAATCATCTCGCTTGCTGTAACGTGCAAAGACTTGCGTGATTTTTGTTTTCCCGATGGAAATCGAATCGGTTCCAACTCCCGGAATGATTTCCGTAGATGGTTTTGTTCCGCCAAGGAAAAAGATAATCAGTGAAAGGGAGATGATAGTTTTGATTAGCATGACTGTATAAGAATCGGTTCCTTTAAAAGTGACGGTAAGACAATATACTGCTGTCCATAATTTTTAATCAGCACATCATTGATTATTCATCAGGCTCCACGCCTCCGCTTTCTCCCCGAATAAAACTTTCGTCTTTGCCCAAACGTTTTTGAAAAGTTCGCTGTTGCGGTAATTGTCCAACTCTTTTTCCGAACGCCATTTTGAAATCGTGAAAAAAATGTTCGGAGCGTTCACATCACGTTGCAATTCCAAATGCAAACAGCCTTCAAATGCCGCAATGAATTTTTTATTCTCCGAAAATATTTTCTGAAAAGTTTCCACTTCTTCTTTGCGGAATGTCATCTTGACAAGACGGGTGATTGTTGGGGAGACAGACTTGAGACTTGAGATTTGAGACATGAGAAAAGATGTTTTTAACGGGAAGTGTTTCTGCTAAATGAATATTTTTTGTCTCTCCTCTCACGTCTCATGTCCTTTTCAAGAAAAAGTAATCCGCACGACAGAATTCAATCTCAAGTTGAGCAATCCCAAGGCATTTCCATTGTTCACGGCAATTTCCAACACACCTGCCGAATTGAAGAACGCCACTTTTTCACCTTCGGGAACATCGGCATAGGTACGGTGCAATTCAGTTATCTCATCGCGGATCAGGTCGATCGCAAAAGCCCTTCCTTTTCCGACACTGTCAAATTCTTCGCCGGTGATGTTTGTGATGAGATTGCTGAACGTGTCGATGTAAACAACGGTTCCTTTCAACACATCCTCTTCGGGCGGTGAAATCTGTCGGATGCGTTGCGCAACGCCTGCCTGCGAATTGCCGAGCAACGTGAGTGAAATTCCCTTTGCGAGTTTTACGGCGGCAGGCAAATACAAATCCCTCGCAACAAAAGTGGAAGGCTCCTTTCCCGCAGCGGAAATTTCCACAATCAATTCCGGCGTCTCTTCCGTCGACAGCAAGGAAAAAATCCCATTGTCGCAACCGATGAAATAATGCCCTTGCAATTTCAACGCCACATGATTGAACCGTCCGCCACCGCCGCTTCCCACTGCCACAACATGAATACTGCCAATGGGAAATTCATGGAAGGCATGCCCCAGCACATACGCCGCCTGACCGAAATCGTAAGCGGGAATTTGATGCGAGATGTCGACAATGGCAGCCGAAGGCAACTGACGGAGCAAGGCACCCTTGAGGGAAGCCGCATAATGGTCTTTCAAACCAAAATCAGTTGTTAAGGTAATTATCGGCATTCCGCTTTTTAATCTTGATTATCGGATGAAATCCATTTATTTTGCAGTAAAATTAAGAAAAGGGACGGGGGAGGAGGGACGAGCGACGGAAAAGGGTAAAAGAAAATTTGAAAACTATTTTTTCTCGTCCCACGTCCATTGTCCCACGTCTCGATTGAAATAAAATCTTTTCGAATCAATCATATAACAAGTAGTGGCAGAAAAAAACATTGAGTTGGTATCCGTTGAACCGATTGTGATTTTCGGTGTGAACGATGAGAAGCTGGATTATATCCGCACATTTTTTCCGAAGCTTAAGATAGTGGCGCGTGGAAATGTCATCAAGACTGTCGGTGACCGTCCGGAGATTGAGCGTTTCGAGGAATCGGTTGATGCTTACATCCAGTATTTCAAACGTTACGGCACCATGACGCAGGCGAACATCGAAAGTATCATGGGCGGTGTAACTGAAAATGCAAGTGCGGAAGGAACGCCTGCCGACAATGGCATCCTTGTGTATGGAAACCAGGGATTGATTGTGAAGGCGCGTACACCCGGTCAATTGCGCATGGTGGAAAGTTGCGCGAAGAACGATATGGTTTTTGCAATCGGTCCTGCGGGAACGGGAAAAACATATACCGCTGTTGCGCTTGCCGTACGTGCATTGCGCAACCGTGAAGTGCGTAAAATTGTGTTGACAAGACCGGCTGTTGAAGCGGGAGAAAATCTCGGATTCCTTCCCGGCGATCTGAAAGAAAAATTGGATCCGTATCTTCAACCCCTGTACGATGCCTTGTTCGACATGATTCCCGCCGACAAACTGAAAACCTATATTGAAAGCAATGTCATACAGATTGCACCGCTCGCGTTCATGCGCGGACGTACACTTGACAATGCTTTTGTAATTTTGGACGAGGCGCAGAATGCCACCGAGATGCAACTGAAAATGTTTCTCACACGCATGGGACCGTCGGCGAAATTCATGGTAACGGGTGATGTCACGCAAATTGATTTGCCGAAACACCAGCCGAGCGGTTTGATGCAGGCCATGAAAATCCTGCCGGGCAATGAAGGAATCGACTTTGTTTTTCTGGACAAGCAAGATGTAATCCGCCATAAAATTGTAAAACGAATAATTGAAATCTATGATAACGCAAAACAAAAAAATGAACGCGCTGACTGAAACACATTTCAATCTTCCAAACCAAACCGCTTTCTACAAAGGGAAAGTGCGTGACGTTTATTCCATCGGCAACGATTTGCTGGTGATGGTAGTGAGTGACCGAATCTCCGCATTCGATGTGGTGCTTCCGAGAGGAATCCCTTTCAAGGGACAAGTGCTCAATGAAGTTGCCGCCCATTTTTTGCAGGCGACCAAAGACATCGTCCCGAATTGGGTATTGGCTATTCCCGATCCGAATGTTACGGTTGGAGTCCGTTGCGAACCTTACAAGGTGGAAATGGTGATTCGCGGATATCTTACCGGTCATGCGTGGCGCGAATACAAATCGGGCAAGAGAACGATTTGCGGTGTGCCGATGCCGGACGGAATGAAAGAGAACGATAAATTTCCAAAGCCGCTCATTACACCCACCACAAAAGCATCTGTCGGTCATGATGAGGATATTTCCAGAGAGGAAATCATCAAACAGGGAATTGTTCCTGCAGATGAATATGCGCAGTTGGAAGAGTACACGCATAAATTATACGAGCGTGGCTGTGCGATGGCGGATCACGAAGGATTGATTCTGGTGGATACAAAATATGAATTCGGAAAAGCGAATGGAAAAATCTATCTCATGGATGAAATCCATACACCCGATTCATCACGTTATTTTTATGCGGATGGTTATGCCGAACGCCAGCAAAAAGGCGAAGAACAAAAACAATTGTCCAAGGAATTTGTCCGTCAATGGCTGATTGAAAATAATTTCATGGGAAAGGAAGGCCAGCAGATTCCTGAAATGTCGGATGAATACGTTCAAAGTGTCTCCGAACGTTACATTGAGCTCTATGAAAAAGTGACAGGAAAGAAATTCGACAGGAGAGAGGTGCCTGATATCAATGATCGGGTCGAAAAGAATATTCTCGGATATCTTTCAACAAAAAGTTGATCTTTTCAATTCATTTTCTATTTTTAGCAAAGACAAAGATTACAATTCACTAAAAAAACTACACTTTATGGCAAGAGCAATTGTAAAAGGAATAAAAGATGGCGGCAGTGGCGGTTCAATGAACTGCATCACCATCACCACCAACGACAAACCCCATAGGGATCTTACGGTTACACTCCCTTATTCCGCTCAGGTGGCTAACCTGCATGTGGGTGACCTTGTTCGTTACGAATCGATTACCCCAAGTGGTGCTACGGAAACGATATTGTATCTTGAACGTGAATCAACCGGTGTCATCGCATCGCTTGCCGGTGATAATATGTCGGGTGTAATCACTGAAAATGTTTCCGGCAAACCGATCAATTTCCTTGAACCGAATCAGGACCTCATCGGATTGACAGTGGGAGCTACTGTAAAATACACACTCGTTTCCGCTTCCTATGCTTCTGGCGGAACGACAACTGTTACCGGCACACCAACCAGTTCTCCTTCGGCTACCGGCACAGTTTCCGGCCCTCCGGTTTCCGGCCCTCCTGCAGGAGGAGTTGCAAGCGATGATCTTGCCATTACCGTGAGAATCGCATAAGTATTTATTCCGTAAGTAAAAGATGAATCGAAGCAGGTGGGTAAAAGCCCACCTGTTTTTTTTATCTTCGTTGACATACCCCACGCTGTTCTTTATGAATGCTCGCTTACGGAAAATAATTTTATTCATTTTTCTCCAGGGTATACTTTCCCCCTTTTTTTTAGCTGCACAAAAAACAACTGCAGACAGTCTTAAGCTGGTCCTTTCCCAAACGAACGATTCTGCACGCATTCCGGTGTTGCTGAAGTTGTGTGAAGCGTACATGAATTATTCCCCGCGAAAGGCATTGGATCCGGCTGCTGAGGCAAGGACACTCGCTTTCCAATCCGGCAATGATAAGCTGGAGGCAAAATCCTTGTCGATGCTCGGTTTTGTGCAAAGTGTTACAGGAAATTATAAGGATGGTATCAATTGTTTGAATCTGTCCGCTAAGCTTTATGGCCAACTGGGAATGAATTCGGAGAAGGCGGGAGTGCTCTTGAGAATCTGTGATGCGAATTTGGGACAGGGTAATTTTGATGATGCGTTGGCAAACAGTTTGATCGCCTATCGGATATGTGACTGTATCGGTGTCTACGATGGGATAATCGGTTCTTTGATGATGTCC
>CAYMZV010000101.1:0-12875 GCA_964394965.1 uncultured Chryseobacterium sp. | reverse complement strand
GTCATTTCGGCGCACAGGTTCCACAACCGTTTTGCGATGTCCTCATTCATGGAATCCGCACTTGAGGCGATCGGTTTGCATTTTGCAAAATATTTTCCGGTTATGCCATTCACGTCGGGAGATGACGCAAGATAAATCGCGGTGGCGGACGCTTTCTCGGCGGAAGGGAAAAACAATTTCGCCATCAATTTGAACATCGTACTCATGTCTCTCGCCAATCCTGTCTTGACCGGTCCCGGATTCAAACTGTTGACCGTGATGTTTGTTCCTTTCAGCCTGCGTGCAAATTCATTGGTCAATAAAATATTTGCGAGCTTGGATTGATTGTAGGAACTGAAAAGCTTGTAGTTTTTCTTGAAGCCGATATCCTCCCAACTCATTTTTCCACTTGTGTGAATGGAAGAAGACACGTTCACGATGCGCGCAGCAGGAGCGCTCTTCAGTTTGTCAATCAGCAAAACGGTGAGTTGGTACATCGACAGCACATTGGTGGCGAATGTGGTTTCAATCCCGTCTTTTGTCTCGGAATAATTCGTCAGCGCAAGTCCCGCATTATTCACCAGCACGTCGATGCGCGGATAAGTGCTGTTGATTTTCTCCGCCAATTCGCGGATGGATTTTTGAACGGAGAGGTCGGCAATGAGCAGGTCCACTTTTGTATTTCCGCTTTCCTGTATGATTTCATGTTGTGCGGCTTCACCCGAAGCCGGGTTACGGCAAATCAATACGGTGTGCGCGCCTTTTGCAGCGAGTGCGAGCGCGGTGGCTTTTCCCATTCCGGAATTCGCGCCGGTGATTACAACGATCTTGTCTTTCATGAGTTTCTTTTGCGTCTTAGTTACTATACTTTTGACAGTTGCAAAACTAAGTACAGTAATTTACCTTTGCAATAACTGTCAAACTTGACAGCATGAACTTTTTATGATCTATCAGGGAAAACAATTTGTCGTGAAGATGAACGGCAAGAATTACCACTGTGCCATGGACATTACCATGGATTATATCGGCGGTAAATGGAAAACCATTGTGCTGTGGTACCTCAAGGATGGAACACTCCGTTTCGGGGAATTGAAAAAGCAGATTCCAGACATCACCGAAAAAATGCTGAGCATCCAGTTGAAAACATTGGAAGAGGATGGACTGATCAAGCGCAAGGTGTTTGCGGAAGTTCCGTTGCGGGTGGAATACAGCCTGACGGATTTTGGAAAATCGCTCATTCCTGTTTTGGATGCGATTGCAAAATGGGGAAGGACACTCGGTCAAGCCAAAGGGAAAAAGGTGGAAATCTGACCGTTCGGTTTTCCGTTCTCCGTCCCTTTTTTCCGTAAATTCGCGTCCCTTTCCACTATGAAACACATTCGCAATTTCTGCATCATCGCGCACATCGACCACGGCAAAAGCACGTTGGCAGACCGTTTGCTTGAATTTACCGGAACCATTTCCAAACGCGACATGGAGAATCAGGTGTTGGACGATATGGATTTGGAGAAGGAGCGCGGCATTACCATCAAGAGTCACGCGATCCAAATGAACATTGTGCGCAACGGCGAAAAATTCGCACTCAATCTGATTGACACTCCCGGTCACGTCGATTTTTCCTATGAAGTTTCTCGGTCCATTGCAAGTTGTGAAGGCGCACTGTTGATTGTGGACGCTGCCCAGGGAATCCAGGCGCAAACGATTTCGAATTTATATCTCGCACTCGGGAATGATTTGGAAATAATTCCAGTCCTCAATAAAATCGATTTGCCGAGTGCGGAACCTGAAGTGGTGAAAGACCAGATTGTCGATTTGCTCGGTTGCAAACGCGAAGAGATCATTGCCGCTTCGGGAAAAACAGGAGTTGGAATCCAGGAAATCATCGATGCCATCATTGAACGCATTCCACCTCCGAAAGGCGATCCGAACGCTCCCTTACAGGCCCTGATTTTCGATTCCGTATTCAATTCTTTCCGCGGCATCATCGCCTATTACAAAGTATTGAACGGGGAAATCCGCAAAGGTGAAAAGGTGAAATTTTTCAATACGGGAAGCGAATACCTTGCAGATGAAGTCGGAATTTTGAAACTCGGATTGGATCCGCGCGATTCGGTGAAGACGGGTGACGTGGGTTATATCATTTCAGGAATAAAAGCGGCGCGGGAAGTGAAAGTCGGCGATACGATTACGAGTGTCGAAAATCCCTGTGAAAAAGGTGTGGATGGATTTGAAGATGTGAAGCCAATGGTTTTCGCAGGAATTTATCCGGTGGACACGGACGACTTTGAAGAATTGCGTTATTCAATGGAGAAACTGCAATTGAACGACGCCTCACTCACTTGGGAACCGGAAGCATCCGCTGCCTTGGGATTCGGTTTCCGTTGTGGATTTCTCGGAATGCTGCACATGGAAATTGTTCAGGAAAGGCTGGAACGCGAATTCAACATGACGGTGATTACAACCGTACCGAACGTTTCCTATATCGCACATCTTTCCAATGGGGAAGTGGTGCACATGAACAATCCGAGTGACATGCCCGATGCAACGAAACTCGAATTCATTGAAGAGCCTTACATCGTTGCGAATATCATTTCGAAATCCGAATACGTTGGCGCCATCATCAAATTGTGCATGGATAAACGGGGCTTGATAAAAAACCAAACGTATCTCACCACCGACCGTGTTGAATTGGTTTTCGAATTGCCGCTCGGGGAAATCGTTTTTGATTTTTATGACAAGTTGAAATCCATTTCGAAAGGTTATGCCTCTTTCGATTATCATCCGGTCGATTATCGCCAGAGTGATTTGGTGAAATTGGATATCCTCATCAATAGCGATCAGGTGGATGCATTATCCGCACTCATCCATCGCTCGCGTGCGCATGAGTTCGGAAAAAAGATTTGCGAGAAACTGAAGGAGTTGATTCCACGCCAGCAATTCCAGATTGCAATACAGGCTGCAATCGGTGCGAAAATTGTTGCGCGTGAAAATATTTCGGCGATGAGAAAAGACGTTACCGCAAAATGTTATGGCGGTGACATTTCGAGGAAACGGAAATTGTTGGAGAAGCAGAAGGAAGGGAAGAAACGCATGCGCCAGATCGGAAGTGTAGAGGTGCCACAGAGCGCATTCATGGCGGTGTTGAAGCTGGACTAGTTTTTTGAATCCCTTGGATACAGTGTTCGGTTTTATTTTGCGTCTTTAAAATGAAATTCAGACAATTCTATTCCGCGGCATTGGTTGTCATTTCAGGTTGCCTTATGCACAATGATCCTGCCATTAAGGAAGGATACATTATAAAAAAAATAATGGGCCCGAATGGGAACGACAGTTTGTCGATCACACAGAAAATTTATTTTAAAAATGGGAATACGCGGACTGAATTCCTGCCTTCAAACAACAATCCGGTTGTGCTGAACATCGGAAAAGATATGATTACGTTGATGAATGATACGGAACGTCAGTTGGAATATTTTTATGGCGGTTTTATACCTGTGAAAGCGAAAGGGAAATATTACACAAAGGACACTCAAGACAAGGATGATATGACGGGCAATTTTTTGTATCGTCCAAATGTCACTTATACAAACGAGAAAAAAATCATTGCGGGATATGAATGCAAAAAAGTGATCGTTGATTTTGCCGGCTCTTATGATACAACTGTTTTCTGGGTCACAGATAAAATCGTTCCAATAAACAGTTCGGGCATTTCAAGGGGGTTTGACAAAATCAATGGAGCGATTCTTGAAGAGGAGAACAGCTATTCGGTAACAGCGGTTTTCGCCGTGCCCGTAGCGGACTCACTTTTTAAAATTCCGAAGGAATACGTTGACGAAAACCGGATCAGCAAAAACACGGATGCGGTTTTTGCCTATCTCATGAAATCGTATCAAGAGCAACCGACAGGATTGAACACGTATCAGCTTTCACAATATTATTGGGATAAGGGAGATTATGTCAATGCGAAACATTTTTATGACTTGTGCAAGACAATGGGTGATTTCCCAATTCCGGAACCGTATACGAACGAGATGAAGGGGAAATTCAAACAATAAAAAAGAAAGTCGCTCCAAAACGGAACGACCTCCTACCATTTTACCATGGCATTATTGCAAAACGATTTTCTTCACACCGGACTTGCCGGTAATTTTATCATTTACCTGAACAAAATAAATTCCATTCGCTTGTCCGGCAAGATCGATTGAGATTTTATTTCCAGTAAGCATTTGGGAAAAAACCGTTTCGCCGAGAACGTTCACTACAGTAACCATCTTTTCGTCGTTCTCCCTTGTGGAAATGAAAAGTTCGCCGTTCGTTGGATTCGGCATGACCTGAAAAGAAAGTGGAAGCGGTGTGATGATTCCTGTGGTGAGCATGACGACAACCGTTTGATTGATTGTATCGCTGCATCCGCCGGTGGAAATGATTACCTGACCATTCATGATTCCCGGTGTGTTGTACATGTGCGTAACCACTGCACCCGACCCTGTTCCCAAATCACCGAAATCCCAAGTGTAGGTTGCGTTCGGTGAATTCGAATTGGCGGTAAAGGTGGAAGTGAATCCGGTCCAGGTTGTATCGGGCATGAAAGCGGAACTGCTGAGTACAAAAGTGGAGTTGAGGTATTTTGCATTCACACCGTTGCTCATGTTCACCGTGTTTGTCCCCCAACACCAGATTCCGTCCGCATCAATTGCCGTATCAACGGGATTGGAAGTGCCGAACATTCTTTCTTCCAATGCACGGATGCCATTGGGAAGATTGTTCGGAATGATTGCTCCCCAATGGAAATTCAGCGAGTCAACCTTGTTTTTATAAAATGCGGCTGTGGTTGGCAATTGTTTGAGCGCCATCGAATCATTTTCCACAATGGAAATGGCAATCGGTCTTCCGCTTGCGGTGACATTGTCATACGCACAAATGAAATTTTTCGGAGCGGCGTTAAGCGAATCATACAATGCCGATCCTTGTGTTGGGCTCATTGAAGTGGTTCCGAATCCGATTACGGTTACGGGATACGAAGAGAAATACAGACGGGTGACAACCGTATTTCCCCCTGCGCCATTATTCAGCATGATTTTAGGATACAGGGTATTTCCCGGTGTGAATCTCGGATTGGCAGTTGGTTCAACACCGAACCATCCTTTTATCATTCCTGAGTTGTCGGCAACGAGTGAATCATAATCTCCGGCAATGGAAACGGACGGATTGAGAATTCGTCTTACCGAACGGCTGGTCGGATTGATGAGATAGGGAAGTCCTGCACCATTGCCCGTGGGCGCATTCAACGTGTCTATTGCCACATAATAGCGATAGGCAGCACCGGGAGTCAATCCGGAAATTTCTCCCCAGAACCAAAATGGAACACGGTTGTTGTTGAGTGTAAGCGAAGCTCCCTCTACATATTGGGGAACAATTGCTGAGTTTACACCGGGTCCGCCGGCATTCGCAAAAAGTGGTAATGATAAGGCGGCAAGGATCAATAACTTTTTCATGTAGCGGTTTGAGTTTCTATTGCAAAATTAGACGGCACAGCTTAGCCCTCAAGTAAAACGCCTTTTAGTTGTTAATAACCCATTGTTGATTTCCCTTGATTTCCCAGCATTTGCAGGGGTTTCAACGGTTCATTAGTATTCCGGAACGGGCGGAAATAAGTTAATAAGTCAAGGGAATTAGCCTGCTGATATTTCCTAGAATCGGAAATCATCAAATCTAAAATCATTACTCCTTCTCCACCCAATCGCCATGTTCGCGGATCAAATCGATCAATGCATCCACTGCGTTGTTCTCGTCAATATTTCTTTTCACCACTTCCTTGCCTTTGTACAAAGTTATTTTCCCGACTCCAGTTCCCACATAGCCGTAATCCGCATCGGCCATTTCTCCCGGACCATTTACAATGCAACCCATGATTCCGATTTTGACGCCTTTCAAATGTTCGGTTCGCTTGCGGATCTTATTTGTGGTGATCTGCAAATCAAAAAGTGTGCGGCCGCAGGAAGGGCAGGAAATATATTCCGTTTTCGAAATGCGTGTACGTGTTGCCTGGAGAATTCCGAATGAAGTGGAATTGACACTCAGCGCACCCACCTTGTTTTTTGCCGATATCCATGCGCCGTCTCCCATTCCTTCGAGTAACAATCCACCGAGATCGGTTGCGGCATAAAGGCGGAAATTATTCTCATCGGTGTTTTTGTAACTGCGCTTGATAATGACGGGCACGTTGCAATTGTTTTCCATCAAGGCAATGAAAGCCCTGCGCTCTTCGGGCATGGCATGCTCGTTGGACGTGTGCAAAACAAGCACAACTGTTTTTTCATTTTTAATCTTGCCGATGAACTCCGTGGAAAGTGTTTTCAAATCCGCCGCAATAAAATTCAACTCGGAAGATTTTTTTTCAGATGCGAAATATTCATTGCCGCAAAAAATCGGATAACGGCGATCGGTATTTTCAAGCGAGATCCATTTCTTCCAATTGAAAATGATTCCGAGTGTCCCCGGGAATTCAAAATCAACAGCATTGTCACCTGCATATACATAATCGCACGCAAGGTCGGTGAGATTCCATTTGTCGAGCGGAACGGAATAGTTGTAACCGATTGCAAAAAAAGATGCGGGAGTGATTTCACTTTTGTCGGAAAAATCCGCAATCACACGCGGAACATTCGCTTCGCCGATATTCCCGACACTTTCGGTAAGGCGACGGTTGTATTCGTAAGGTGAATAAGGCAAGATTATTTTTTCATTCTCCTTTTTTATTTCCGGAATTGCCGCATGGTTTTTCCTGTTTGCATAACGGTCCACCAGCATTTTTGCAACGGGGATTTCAAACTCCGGATCTTCCGTCAATGAAACGCGGACCGTATCGCCCAATCCGTCTTCCAACAAAGTCCCGATTCCCACTGCCGATTTTATTCTTCCGTCTTCACCGTCTCCCGCTTCGGTCACGCCAAGATGAAGCGGATAATTCATTCCCGCATGCATCATGTGCTGCACGAGCAGACGATACGCCTGCACCATCACCTGCGCGTTGCTCGCCTTCATGGAAAGCACGATGCTGTGGTAATTTTCGTCTTCGCAAATGCGCAGGAATTCCATCGCGCTTTCCACCATTCCCAATGGGGTATCGCCATAACGTGAAAGAATGCGATCGCTCAATGAACCGTGATTGGTTCCGATGCGCATGGCGGTTCCATATTCCTTACAGACTTTTATGAGCGGGATGAAACGTTCGCGTATTCTCGCCAATTCCGAATCGTAAGCGGCATCGGTGTATTCGATGTGTTCGAATTTTTTCCGGTCGGCGTAATTTCCCGGATTGACGCGCACTTTTTCCACGATCCGTGCAGCGAGTTCGGCGGCATTCGGTGTGAAATGGATATCGGCGATGAGGGGAGTTTGATAACCGCGGTTACGAATTTCCCTTTTGATGTTTTCAAGATTCTGCGCTTCCTTCAGGCTCGGTGCCGTGATGCGCACATATTCGCATCCCGCTTCAATCATGCGAATCGATTGTTCCACCGTCGCTTTTGTATCGAGTGTATCGGTGGTGGTCATGGATTGCAAGCGGATCGGATTCTCCCCGCCCATCGGAACATCACCGATATTCACCACGCGCGTTTTCCAACGTGAATATCCGGTAAGGGAATTGCAGTATGGGAGGAAGGAATTCATTGATGCAAAGATAGGGGAGGGGCAGGTGACAAGTGGCAGGGGGCAGGTGAAAAATTCATAATTGGTTCGGATTGATTTTCATTGGATAGAATATTCGCCGATCCGCAATCCATTCCCTACGTTTTCCGCATTTTCATATACGCGTTGAGAAAAACCGTGGAAAGGATGATGGCGGCACCGAGATAAAAATATCCGGTCAGTTGTTGGTCTTCGTGAAAAATAAAATAGGCGAAGATGATTCCGTAAACGGTTTCCAGGTTCAAGGTGAGTGAAACGGTATAGGGGGAAATTGTTTTTAGAATATGAAGGCTGATGAGAAATGGAACGGCGGTTGCGGCAATTCCCAAAACGACGAGATAAAATAAATCGTGTCGCGACATTTCAATCCAGGGACCTTCCCACGGTTTTGCGAGAAGAACAAAAACAGTCATTCCCAAAAATCCGCCCAACATTTCGTAGAGTGAAATGTGTGTTCCGTTATGTCCGCGTTGAACCATAAAACCATTCAGCACACCGAAAACGGAAGAGGTCAATGCGGCCATGACGCCAAGGAAAATTCCCCATTTGTATTGTGTTTCAACTTGGAAAATGATGCACAAGGCTCCGATCACCATCAATCCGAAAACAATTTCATACAGCCGGATTTTCCGTTTCAGGAAAAGCGGTTCGATGAAAGCCGTGAAAAGCGATCCGGTGGAAAAACAGGCGAGGGTGACTGAAACATTGCTTTCCTTGATGGCACTGTAAAAACAAATCCAATGCAGCGCAACGATCAATCCGACGGCAAGGTATTTCAGGATGTTTTTCGGCGATGCATGGATCGGTTTTTTTGTAAGGAGAAGATAGACGATGATTCCCGTCATGGCAATCGGCAGCCGCAGCCAAACCAATTTATCGGCGGGGAGTGTGATTGTTTTTCCGAGAATGGCAGTCCATCCCCAGATGAAAACGATGAAATGAAGAAGAAAATAATTTTTCCGGTTCGGGAGCACAAAAAGCGATTGGTGGGAACAAAGGTAACGGGTTTTTGAGGGGCGGAAAATCGACAATTTGAGTGCGTAAGATATTCCGAATTCCCTTTGCGAATGAATTGGAATCGGATCATCTTTGTTTTGTCAATACTACAGTTATGAAAATGTTTCGCGGAATTTTTTTCCTTTTTCTCATTGTATCCCCGTTTGGTTTGAAAGCGCAGGCGGGCAATGTCCATTCGCAAAATTCAGTTGCAAGTTGCAATGCCGATTTCACGACGATCGATTCGATGGGATATATTTTCTTCGTCAACAATTCCACTCTGGGAAGCGCGGGAGTTTATTTCTGGGATTTCGGCGATGGATTCACGAGTACGCAATACAACCCTTCCCATATTTACGATTCGACAGGAACATTTTTGGTTTGTCTTACGGCTTATGATTCGCTTCAGAATTTCTGCGACTCGACTTGCCATTATGTTACCGTGACCAATCTGTTGGGTGTGCACGAAAACAAAAACAGGATTTCCGAACTCACGCTTGCGCCGAATCCATCGGATGCAAATGCAAACTTTTCATTTTACCTCAGCCAACCTTCCGATGCAACTTTCAGTGTGTTCGATGTTTCGGGAAGAATGGTCAGGGAAATTTCCTCCGCGCATTTTTCAACCGGAAAACAAAACCTGCAAATCAATACAGGCGATTTTTCTCCGGGAGTTTATTTTATCAAGTCAAATCTGAACGGTGAGGTCACAACCACGAAGATGATTGTTTCCCATCAGGAATAAATAACATTACACGATTCTCTTCCTCTGATTTTCAGTGTGTTTTTTAGAGGATAACCCAGGAGGGTGCCGACGGGAGATGGCACCCTCCATTTTTTTGTCCGGCTGAAAGGTTTTGCAACGACGGTTTTCCATTGGCAATTAATTGGCGATTTGCCGAACGTATTGAAGTCTGTGGCTAACTTTGCATCATGTCCATTTACCTCGACTATAATTCAACCACGCCTGTTGATGCGCGCGTGTTGGAAATGATGCTCCCCTTTTTTTCGGCACATTTCGGAAATGCAGCGAGTCGCACGCATGCATACGGGTGGACAGCGGCGCAGGCGGTGGATGATGCGCGTGAAAAGGTTGCTGCATTGATGAATTGCGAAACGCAGGAACTGATCTTCACATCGGGTTCCACCGAGGCGATCAATCTCGCACTCAAGGGTGTTTTTTCCGCGTATAAATCGAAAGGCCGCCACATCATCACCGTTCAAACGGAACACAAGGCCGTTCTCGATACGTGCAGGTTTCTCGAGGAGAATGGTGCTGAAATTTCTTTCCTGAAAGTCGATCACGAAGGGAATGTGGATGCGGATGAATTGAAATCGACACTTCGCCCCGATACCATTCTTGTTGCTATCATGCTTGCGAACAATGAAACGGGAACGGTTCAGGACATTCAAAAACTTTCTTCGATCACGCATGAAAACAATTCCATTTTTTTCTGCGATGCAACACAGGCATTCGGGAAAATGAATGTGGATGTGCAGGAACTCGGAATCGATCTGTGTTGCATTTCCGCGCATAAGATTTACGGACCAAAAGGATCGGGTGCATTGTTTGTACGCAGGAAAAATCCGAGAGTGACATTGATCCCATTGCTGCACGGCGGTGGTCACGAGCGCGGATTGCGTTCGGGCACGCTCAATGTTCCGGGAATTGTGGGTTTGGGAAAAGCGGCTGAAATCGCGAAAGACGAATGGTGGGAAGATGCCGGAAAATTATCTGTCATGCGCACAAAATTCGAACAGCAATTGAATGAACTTCCAACTGTTTTCATCAATGGCAATATCCGCAACCGCATTCCAAACACAACGAACATTTCAATTTCCGGAATAAAAGCCGATGAATTGATTTCGAAATTGCCACACCTTGCTTTCTCCACCGGTTCCGCATGCACCTCCGCCATTCCGGAGCCGTCACATGTTTTAAAGGCCATGGGAATAAATGATGAAATGGCACGTTCTTCCATTCGCATATCGCTCGGGAAATTTTCAAAAGAGGGGGAAGTCATGCAAGCCGCCAAGGATTTTTGTAACGAAATCAAGAAACTGCGTTATGCCGAATAGTGAGATGTGGCAGGTGACAAGTGTTTGTAAAAAATAAATGCTGTTGTTCACCCGTGACTTGTCACAGTTGCGCGGTTAATATCTTGCCGCCTGTCGTTTGCCACCCGTCGCTATTTTAAAATAGTTTTGAAAACTAAACACCACGCTTTTTACGTTATTCATAATATGAAACGAGTTCTCCCGATTCTATTTTTTTTCATTTGGATCTTCTCCCATGCGCAAAGCACTGTTCCGGTTTATCAAGGCGATAAAAAAGGGAAAAAGGCGGCGCAAACAAAACAGGTTGCCGTTAAGCCAACCAAAAAAATCGAATATTGGGATGAGCAGAAAAAGAAGAAAAAAAGCGAAGAGTTCATGGTCGATGGAAAATTGCAGGGCAAGGCCGTTTTTTATTTTGAAGATGGAAAAATAGATCACACCGGCGCATATAAGAATGGATTGCAGGACAGCCTTTGGACTTTTTATTACAAGGAAGGATCGAAAAAAAGCGAGGAAAGATATTTCGAAGGCAAACGAAGCGGTCAGGCAAAATATTGGTATAAGAATGGAACGGTTTACATGACTGGAAAATTTGTCGAGGATCTTCCCGACAGTACATGGACATCCTATTTTGAAAACGGGAAAACAAAAAGCATTGAACAGTTTAAAATCCAATTCAAGGATTTTCAATGGAAAACAACCAAGGATGGACATTTTCAATATTGGCAGGAAAACGGATATCCGGAAAGCGATGGTTTTTTTGTCAATGACACATTGAATGGCAAATATTCGGAGTGGTATGCGAATGGGAATAAAAAAAAGGAGGGTGAATATTTGAAAGGCAACAAATCGGGGAAATGGGACGAGTTTTACGAAAATGGGAAACCGCTTCAGGAAACCGAATACAAAAACGGAGTCCAGTATATCTGGAACATGTGGAGTGAAGACGGAAAACAGATTGTCAAAAGCGGATATGGAAAAATTTTGCTGGTATATGACAATGGGGCAAAGCAGGGAGAGGGAATTTATCGCGATGGATTGAAAGACAGCACATGGACATTCTGGACTGCCGATGGGAAATTGGATTTCAAGGATGAATTCAGCAATGGGAAAAAGAACGGGAAATCAACCCATTGGTATGAAGACGGGAAAGTGAGTCTCGAAGGCGAATATGAAAACGATAAAAAAACAGGCACATGGACATGGTACAAACCGGATGGAAATGTGGATCAGAAAGGTGAGTTCAAGAATGATTTGCGCGATGGACATTGGGAATATTATTTCAGCGACAGTGAACAGAAACAGATTGACGGTTGGTACAAGGATGACAAGGAAGACAGTCTCTGGACATTCTGGTACAAGAATGGGCAGATGTATAAAACCGGAACATTCAAGGAAGGCAAGAAAAACGGGTACTGGACTTTTTGGTTCGAGAATGGGCAGAAATTGCAGGAGGGAAATTTCATTGATGACAAGGAGGACGGACATTGGACATCCTGGTATGATAACGGGCAAATGAAAGATGATGGATCATTTAAATTGGCGTTGATGGTTGGAGATTGGAACGGCTGGTATTACAATGGCAAAGCCACCTATTCGGGAAATTACAAGGATGGAATGAAAGACGGGTTATGGAAATTCTGGTGGGACAATGGGAAAGACCATCAAACCGGCTATTACAAAAATGGATTGAAGGAAGGCAAATGGACCACTTGGAATGAAACCGGAATCATGGATGAGACCGGAACGTATCATCTCGACAAATCGAATGGCAAATGGTATTACTATTGGGAAACTGGGGCCTTGAAAACAGTAACCAAATACAAGATGGGAAAGCTGTCGGGCAAAACGATAAATTATTACGACAATGCAAAGAAGCAAAGTGTCACGCACAATAAGATTTACAAGGAAAAGGAATACATGTTGACAAAGAAAAACGGAAAGAAGGTTTACACGACCCGTTACGTCAGCAAGCCAAATGGAACATGGATTTATTATGACGACAAAACCGGAGCGGTGTTGTCAAAAATAAAATATAAGAAAGGCGTCAAGCAATAATTTACAATCGCTATGGAATAAAAAAATCCCGAACGTTTCAAGTCGGGATTTTTTTAATGATATTTCAGGATGTTTTCCTTCTCAACTTCTTG
>CAYMZV010000100.1:0-12929 GCA_964394965.1 uncultured Chryseobacterium sp. | reverse complement strand
ATTACATCATTGCCCGGATTGCTGTCGCCGATAACGGAACAATTTGCATTGAATGTATAACTTCCGCCCAATGACATGTTATAGGTTGAAGAAACTGTGACTGTCATTGTTGAACCTGATGCAAGTGTTCCGGAATTGACTACTACGGGTGAAAATGTAGCTGGATTGGGTCCTGTCACATTACAATTTACAGTGAGTGGATTCAATGAAAAATCGATTGTGCTGAATCCGTCATTTTTTACATTGACAGAAACGATTTGATTTGTTCCGAAACATCCGCTTACGCCTGGCGAGGCAAGCGATGTCGTTTGCATGTCAATCGCAGAAGGCGTCCACGTAAAAGTGGTACCCACTGATGGAACTGTCGATGCGGTTGTCGAACTGAAAAAACACCTGTTGTTATTGTTGATTCCGGCCAAGGAATTCGTCCATGCTCCGCTAGCGACACCAACCCGACGGTTGTTGACATTATTTGAAAATGAATTATTGAGTCCGCGCAATCCGACTTCAGGAAAGACCGCATTATTGCCAGGGACAATCGTTCCGCCATAAACAACATTTATTGCGTTTGAAATGGAATCGAGCCTTACCTGAAAACTGATGCTTTCACCCGCAACACCGGCGCGACAAACGTCCTGCCACTGGATTACAAATTCGCTTCCCACCTGATCGTAGCGGATTTCAGGTGTGCCACTCGTTGACTTATCAAGATTATCGCCGAATGGTGACACACAACCGTTGTAACTTGCGATTGAAGAGATCGGTGTATATTCCGTTGCCGACGGGGCAGTGGGCCCGAATACAATAAAACCATTTGTTGAAATCTGAATTGAATTGTAAAAAACACCGTCATACCAAAAGGTCGGAATGGTTATGGGCGATGAAATGACATCATCCATTGAAGCGCTGCTTGCATCCAGCCAGAGTGTTCCTGCCGTGATGGGAGTATAGGAAGCTACATGCTGGTTAAACGAATACAGGGTTGCAACCTGTGCTTTTAATGATGACACAAGAAAAACTGAAAATGAAATGCAAATTGCATAACAAAGTTTTCCCATTGGGCTGAATGAGGAACTCTTTTCCATGAAAATTTTGATTAAGGGGGTTAGCGGTTTTCAACTTCTAATTTGCCTACAGCTGCAGTAGGGGGTGAAACGACGCAAGTTAGACCAAGCCACTATTGTAAAGATTAAAAAATACTTAAAAATGAATTAACCATATCCTATGCAATCGTTTTCAGAAAGCTGCAGGAATGGTAATTGTAAACAAAGATCCTTCACCGGATTTGCTGTTTACCTTAATTGAGGATTTATGAAGCCTGATTATTTTTTCAACCAGCGAAAGGCCGATTCCATGTCCACTGATTCCGACAACATTGGTTGCCCGGTAAAATGGTTCGAAAATATTCGGAAGATCGGACTGTTTGATCCCTATTCCATTGTCCTTGAATAGGACAGTGACATGATTTTCTATCGTCTGCAATGAAATGATTACTTCCTTATCATCACCGAACTTGCAGGCATTATCCATGATATTGAGGAAAGCGGTTTTCAAAAGATATTCATTTCCCAAAACAATCAATTTTTTTTCGTCTTCAGGAAGGTCAAGCGAAAAGGATATTTTATAATCCGGTTGCCTTTCCTGCAATTCCTCTTTGCATTGCCACAAAAGTTCATCCACTCGTGTCTGCTTGAAATTGATTTCAATCTCGTCCGAATTCAAACGGGCAAGATCGAGAAGTCGAAGGGAAACCTCATTGAGATCCCGGATATCATCAAGCACGGAATCAATTGTCTTTTTGTATTCTTCGGGTGTACGTTCACGCAAAAGGATGACTTCCAGCTGCGAGGTAATGACGGTCAATGGATTTTTCAATTCGTGGGAAGCATTTGCAACAAATGTCTTTTGCAATTGGAAAGTGGATTCCAAACGATTCAGCATTTGATTGAAGGTGGCGGAAAGAACGGCTATCTCATCTTTTTTATTCCCTTCATCAAGCCGCGCACTCAAGTTGGTTGCCGAAATGTTTTTTGTCTTGTCAATGATTCTGTTGATCGGACGCAATGCACTTCCTGCGTATATCCATCCCGACAATCCCACTACACCGAGAATTACAAAAAATGAAATGAGCATCACGATTGCGAGATTGCTCGATTGGCTATTGCCAAAACTGTCGATCGCACCTGCCGTGATCACAATTCCATTTCCAGGATCTCCGTATGCGATTCCGATTATTGTATAATCACCTTGATGCCAACGCAACTCACCATTGACGCGAATCCGGTTCAATAAACCATTTGTGGTGTCGAAATTGAGCGAATCATTGTTGGTATAGACCTGTTCGTTTTTGCTGTTGTAAACCGTTATGTTTTCGCTGGTCAACGAACTTTTTTTATTCTGGTCGATTATTTTCAGCAGCGACGGACTGATTTGATTCACCTTGAAAAGCAATTGGCCCGTTGTGGTCGCCCTGTTGCGCAGTCCTTCGTAAAAGTGATTTTCCCTGTACTTGGCCGAAAAGAAATAAGTAACGAGATAGGAGATGAGCAGAATCAATGCGACTATTCCTACAAATTGTATCGTTAAGCGGCTGCGTATCTGCATTTATTTTTCCTTCATGATATATCCCATTCCGAATTGTGTATGAATCAGTTTTTTGGGAAAGTCCTTGTCGATTTTTTTCCGCACATAATTGATGTACACCTCGACCACATTTGTGCCCGTATCAAAACCTATTCCCCAAACCTGTTCGGCAATTTCCGTTTTCGAAATCACACGCCCCTTGTTCCGGATGAAATATTCCAGCAATGCGAATTCGCGGGCGGTAAGATCAATTTCCTTTCCGTTGCGCCACGCTTTTTTTGTATCAAGATTCAACTCCATGTCGGCAATCGACAAGACATTTTCCTGCGAAAAGCTCTGTGGATTCCGTTTCAGCAAGGCCCTGATTCGCGCCAACAGTTCCTTGAATTCAAAAGGTTTCGCCAGATAATCATCAGCTCCGGAATTGAAACCTTCCACTTTGTCGTCGACTGTGCTCAAAGCGGTAAGCATCAATATCGGTGTCAATATTTTCGCTTCACGCAATTGCCTGCAAAGGTCAATGCCATTTATTCCCGGAAGGATGATGTCGGTGATGATCAGATCATGCTTGTTGAGCATTGCCATTTCCTTGCCGAGAGTTCCGTTATTGGCAAGCTCCACTTTGTACTGATGCTCTTCCAATCCCTGTTTAATGGATTGGGCGGTTTTTATTTCGTCTTCAATGATCAGCAATCGTTGCATATGGAAATTAAAAATTAAAGATAGTCTGTTCCCGATGAATGAATAAAAAAACGCACCGGATTTACCGAGTGCGCTTCAATAGTTGCGCCCACCAAGGTGTACCTAACGCGCATGAAGCGTAAATTTAATTCTACTATCAGCGATCAAAATTAGAATTTGGTTAAAAATGGAAATGTGAAAAGGCAATTTTAAGAGTGGAAAATCTGCAAGTTCATCCCGATGCAAGCAATTGTATCGATTGCCTGTAGCCAATTATCCGAATTCGGTTTTATTGCCGGACAAGTTATTTTTTGCCAATATTTTTTGCTCCGTTTTTTTCTTTTCCGAATCGGGCTGAATGGATTCTTTCAAATTCAAAATTCCTTTTTCAAATCAATCGTTTGACTTTTTCAAACATCATTTCAGAAAAACCGCACAACTTATTTTTCAAATAATATCTCTGGGAATTATTCTTTTCAGTCGGTTTTGAATCGTAGAAAAAAACAAACGCCCCGACTCCTCTGGAAACGAAGAAGTGTCGGGACGTTATTGAAGTTGTTGCGGCGTTGCTCAGTAGAGGCTTTGGGGCTTACTGAAACCAAACGTCGATGTAGGGGATTCGACGTTCGGGAAGGCAATTTCACGCCGCTTCAACTTGAAAGGCCTGGTCGGTCGTTCCTGAGCAGACGGAGGCATCGCTGCTGGCGGACCGTTCCCGGCCAAGTAGGTTCGAAGAGGATTCCGGCACGCGCTCCGTTGACCTTACGGGGTCACCCCCTTCGAATGGGAATAATAGGTTTTGTGATGTTGCACTCTGGATCATTTCGTCCGCGGGAGGAAAAAGATTTTCGCCATTAGGGACGTTAAAGGGCATAAAGGCTTTCGGAATCAATTGGCTGATGTGAAGTGCCTGGTTCGTTCTTGTCGTTAAGTTCATCTAAATGCTCCTCCCAATTATTGAATCATTATTATTAACTTTGCTTATAGTTGCTGTGATAAAAGCAACATCACGACACAATATTATAGTTAAACTTAATACAATCCAAATATTTTTATTAACTTTGTGCCATAAACGATCCAAATGACACTAGCTCAACGAATTAAAATTATCCGCAAGCAACTCGGAATGAGTCAGACGGAATTTGCCAATGATATTGGCATTACACAAACCTCGCTTTCACAATTGGAAGGTGAGAAAAATGGAATTTCATACGATGTATATAAAGCCATCGTGGAAAAATTCGACGTGAATCCTTCCTGGCTGATGGATGGTAACGGTGAAATGTATCGGAGTGCCGATTCAAATAAAAAAAGCAGCGCACTTCCGCTTGTTGTACAAGTGGGAAATGATGAGGAGGAAAATATCGTGATGGTGGACAAAAAAGCCGCCGCAGGATATTTGCAGGGACAATCCGATCCGGATTATGTTGGAAAACTCCCCTCGTTCCGTTTGCCTGGATTTCACGGAAAAACTTTTCGCGCATTTGAAATTTCCGGCGACAGCATGACTCCCGCCATTCATCCCGGTGATTTATTGGTTGGCGCCTATGAGGAAAAATTGGAACACATCAAAAAAGGTGATGTCTATATAGTGGTGACGCAAGACGGAAGCATTGTGGCAAAAAGGGTTTCATCGCTTGGCGATCACAAATATGAATTGCGTTCCGACAATGAAACGTATGAACCTTATGCAGTCAACGCTTCAGACATTGTACAGATCTGGCACGTGCAGGCGCGCATCACGAAAAAGTTGAGCAAACAGAATGAAGGCGATCGCCTTTCGCACATGGAACAGCGGTTGCTCGATCTCGAGAAAAAAATGAAACAGTAGAATCGCAAGAATATTTTATCCGAAAAACAATTTTTAATCATTCATCATTAATTTTTTTAGCCATGAACATTTACGTCACACAACTCAAACGCAGCATCCACGAAAAAATCAATCACGTTGAAGATGCCGATTACCTCGCAACATTGGATGCCATTCTCACTTACGAAACAATTTCTTCGGGCGGAAGATTGCCACAAGAGGAAAAAGGGAAAAAGTTTTCCTGGAAAAGATTCTGGCCGTTTGCACGATAAGCATTCGGGAAATTGCCGATTTGTTGATTGCCGGTTTTCGATTGTAAAATGATTGGGATTGGGAATGGATGAATCGGCAATTGTTTTTGTGTGAGACGCATGATTCCTTGAAAGGATCGAAGCGTAATGTCCGCCATTGAAAGAGGATCAGTGAAAAAAGTTGGTGGAAAAAAACGGCAGGGGGCAGGTGAAAATTGTGAAATACAATTTGAAATCAGGAAAGGGAATTTTGCGAAATGAAAAAAAAGTTGGCGCGTTCCCCAATGAAAAGTCAAAACCTGAACACAAAAAGAATCTGCGAAAAATCTGTACAATCAGCGGCTAGAAATGCACCACCATCTTCACACTCAATTGCCGATTGGTGAGATAATTCGGAATTGCATACGATCGCCCCGTTACGTCTTGCACCCAATAATACGATAACGTATTCTGCACTTGCAATAAATTATAAACTTCCAATCCCACCCACAGCGATTTCATGAAATGAAATGGATTCTGCGGTCGCAGCGGTTTGTCGTCCTTGATGATTTGGTACGAGAAACCAATGTCGACCCTTCGATAGGGAGGCATTCGGAAAACATCGAGATAACGTTGGTGTGAAGGCGGACCAAAAGGCAAACCGCTTCCGAAAATCAAACCGAGATTCATTTTGCAATCGGGAAGCACGGGAAGATAATCCTGGAAATAAAGTGCGAATGTCAACAGCTGATCGGTTGGACGCGGAATATATCCCGGTGTTTTTTTTATGCTGTCCACCGCATGCTGGTCATACGTGTAACCGGGAATGATGGTGTCGCCTTCGGCATTTCTGCGGATGTAATAAACGTCATTGTATAAATCCTCGCGCGTGCGCAAGAGCGAGACATTCACCCACGACTGCGCGTGATTGACAAATTCGCCATTCAGTTTCAAATCCAATCCGTATGCATAACCGTGTGAAAGGTTCGCTCCGAAATATTGGATGCGCACATCATCCACTTCATACGGAACCAAATTGTCGAGGTATTTATAATATCCTTCGGCAATAAAACGGAATGGACGTCCCCACGCCTTGAAACTGAAATCGCTTCCGACAACGGCATGCACTGAAGTTTGCGCTTTCACATTGCGGTTGATTGATCCATCGAATCCAAGCAACTCATGGTAGAAGGGAGGTTGATCGTATAATCCACCGGCAACCTTGAACAGGATATTTTTTTTCCAGTGCGGTTTCCAATTCAATTGCGCACGTGGACTCACGATCAATTGTCCGTTGAGATCCCAATAGTTTGCACGCAAACCGAGGATGACTGAAATTTCAGAAGTGTCTTTCAGTGTCTTGAAATATTTCACTTGCGCATAACCCATGTAACGGTTTGAAAAAAGTTGCGCGTTCGTCTTGATTACATTCTGCAAATCGATTTCGTTCGTCGGCAAATAGGGAATGGAATATCCTGCCGAGTCAATCATGTTCCATTCGCTGAGTTGGTTGTTGATGCGTTCATTCTGCACTTTGGCACCGAATTGCCAAATGAATTTTTCCGTTGTCCGCCACGTTTTCACTTCCGCACTGTTCACCCACGCATTCAAATAATTCCGCCCGTGATTCAGGAATGTTCCCACACCGCGATTGAAAGCCACTTGTCCGAAAGTCGGTTTTCCAAAATCCGTTTCCAATTGGTCAATGTAATATTGGCCTTGCACATCGAACGTTTCGCTTTCATAAGTGTTGAACGAAGACAAAATGAATTTCGATTTCCATTTATGGTGATCGTCGAAATTCAGCGAGAGTGCGTTTGTGAGCGTATTGAAATGGTTCAATTCCTCTCCGTCAAAATAAACGGTGAATCGCAGTGCATTATTCACGGTACCGAAATCCGTTTGGCGTGTCGATGGAATCAGATTGTAACGGTTTTGCGCATAGCCTCCAAGATATTCCAGCGACCATTTGTCGGTGATTTGATAATGCAACAAGGTTTGCACATCGATGAAATCCGTTTTGTAATCTCCTTTTGTGTCGAGCGAATGCAACACATAAGAATTCGATTTGTTCCGGATCCCGATCATGAATGTGAAACGGTGATTGGAATCCAGTGAACCTTCCACTTCAGCGGAGAATCCCAACAAACTCGCCGATGCGGTTCCCCTGAATTCTTTCGGTTCACGATAATGAATGTCCAGCACACTCGACATTTTATCTCCATACTTCGCTTCAAAACCGCCGGCGGAAAAATATAAATTGTCCACCATGTCCAGATTCACGAAACTCAATCCTTCCTGTTGGCCACTTCGAATCAAAAACGGACGGTACACTTCAATGTCATTCACATAAACGAGATTCTCGTCGAAATTTCCACCGCGAACGGAATATTGATTGCTCAATTCATTGTTGGAAGTGGCACCGACAAAACGAAGGATGGCAGAAACATCGGTGCTCGGTCCGGGAAGCGGTTCAAAAGGTTTTGTTGGAATGATTTCAGGTTCGCGATGACTGTTGATGTCCACTATATTTTCAATGACGGGAATCAGGGAAAAATCCAAGGTTGTTTTTTGATCTGACGCCACATTCACTTCCTGTCGTGCATCTTTGTAATTGGTAAGGTGAACAACAACAACGACTTTTTGATTGGCCGGAATCGTAAGTGAAAAATCACCGTGTTCATTTGTAACAGCCGGAGGGGTTGTACTGCCCACGAAATAAACAAATGCATTCGGAATCGCAACTCCTGCAGAATCCCTTACCGTTCCGACAACTGTTGCGGTTTGGGAAAATAACGGCGAGAAAAATGCGGAAAGGAGAAATGCGGAACAAAAAATAAAACGCCTCAATCGTAAATCACCGAACTCAAAAAAAATAAGATTCCAAACCTTTTTATGAAACATACTGTGCTTGATAATTTGGAAGTTGGAATTTATAAGTGGCGAAAAGTTGAGTTGGATTTGATTTGTCAGCCTGAATTTTCGTCTTAGGTCTCGAAGCCTGAATCTTACTGGTTGTTTTTGTAATCGCCGTTCTGAATGGATTGAATGAAGCGCGACCACGCAATCGGATTCAATAAATTGTTCGGCGGTTTTTGTCCGGCATAATAATTCTTGTTTTCACGCATCATTACGGAAGAATTGTAAACCATTCCAGCATCCATTGTAACATTTGCAGCCACTTTTGCCATTGCGGAAGGGGAAAGATTCTGTTGAGCACGTGCAAGATCGTCGTCGGGAACATTCGCGGTTAGGAATGCATTCCTGAATTCCTCTCTCGACGGCCATGGATAAATGGTGGTTGTCCTGAGCAAAATCGTATCCGTTTTCAATGCTTGCACATGCGTGTATTGAGTTGTCCTGAAAGTATCGGGAAGAACGAATGTCGCCTTGTGATATCCCAGTGCAAAAAAATCGATGGTGTCTTTTTCCTGTGCCACAATTGAATAATATCCTTTTTCATTGCTGTAAACACCACGCTCCGTATGACGAATGACGATCGCAACAAAAGGAAGCGGGCTAAGGCTGTCGGCATCCACGGCAATTCCTGAAAACTGAATTACTTTTCTCGAAGTGTCCGTAACGGTTTGCGACACTCCCAAAAAAGGAAATGCAAAACCGAGCGCACACAGCAACAGGAATTTATGCATGAAAATTTTCAACCGCATCCCCAAATTTAGTGAAAAAAAGAGGCATGCTTTAGTGTAACTGTGTTAATGACGGAATATTGTGTGAAAGGAGGCTTTTTTTGGCAATTATTACCAACGGACAAATCACGATCTGCCAATGAAGTTCGATTTTTCACTTCTGCCGCAAATCAGGCAAACGTGTTGGATCCTGAAAAAGATCACTTCTTGGTTTGACACAGGTCATCGCAATTCATGGATCGGCGAAATAATTTTGTCCTATGCGAAATGCAGCAATTGTGCTTCTCCTCTTGAATGGAATCACGGCAATTTTTGGAGGTTATGAATTGATTGCGCATCCCGATGGAAGCAGTTTGCATGCGAATGTGGAAGTGCTTGAAAGTTCACCGTTTAATGATTTTCTAATACCCGGAATTATCTTGCTTTTGATGAATGGCATATTATCGTTGGTCGTGATGGTGATCACGCTCATCCGGATAAAAAACTTTCCTTTCTGGATTATCATTCAGGGAATGGTTTTGATCGGATGGATTACCGTACAGTTTTTCATGGTCAGTGATCATGGAATTCTCCAACTCGTTTATTTTCTATTGGGATTTGCAATATTGTTTTCAGGAATTCTCCTGGAGAAAAAAGAATCGAAGAGGGAATGATTTGATGTGTTGGATTGACTTGAAAAATTGGGATTGACATTTTCCCCAACTCCATTTTTCAATTTGCCATGCATTTTTTTATTTCTTCCAAGTTCAATTGAAATTCAAAATGAATTTTATTCTTCAAATCTCATGAACCATAAGGACCTCTGTTGTCCGGTTGTCCCCAATTTTTGCGGATATGTTCATTGATATCCTGCGTAACAATTTCAACAGGATTGTCATTGATTGCATAATGCAAAACCACCGACCATAAAATTGGAATGATCCAAAGTAAAATCGAATTGACGATCCGTTGCCGTTGATTCAAATCGGAAGTCCTGATTATTTTCCGTTGGAGAAATGCGGCGAGTACGCAATGAATTATAGAAAGTATGCTGAAAATGACAACCAACATAGTATCAATTGCTGAAAAAAGAAAAGTAAAATCACTCACCGATAATAAAAACGCAACCCGACGGAAGTCACCATGCCTTGCGGGGTTTTATAAATCGCAGGGGAAATGTTCATCGACAAATCATCACTCACGTCAAATGTCGCAAGGTGCGCATCCACACAGGCATCCACCACCTGCAACGTGTACAGGGCGGCCATTCCAATCACACTCAAATCGCGAAAGCGCTGGTAATAATTTTTCAGCGTAACCAGATTGTCGTCCGAATATCTCGATAACGTATCAACTGTTGCCGGATTGTTGTCATAACGGAAACGGAGCGCGCCGCCATATTCTTTTACATAACGGTTGTTCACCCAGAAGGCATAACCCAATCCGCCGAAACCGGCATAGATGATCGGCAGTTTCCACCATTTCTTATTGTAAATCTGTCCGAGTCCGGGTACACAGGCACTCATGATGGTTGCCTTTTCCGTCGTCGGCATTTTTTTTCTCGCGATTTTCAATGTGTCGTGTGGAATTGTATCGCTTGGAAAAAAGGAAAGTGAATTCCGATACGAAGCTTGCATCCCGAATGAAAGTTGCGCTTTCATCGGATTTGGAAAAATGACAATCAATGCGAAGGAAAAAATCCCCACAACAATTTTCGATTTCCGGAATTTAAAAATGGAAATTGGGAATCGGTTCTTAAGGCTAAATATCAAGTGCGTCAATGATCTTGTCGAGTTCATCTTCGTTTGTGAAAGGGATGATGATTTTTCCCTCTCCCTGTGTATTGCTTTTCAGCTCAATTTTCGCGCCATATTGTTTCGAAAGGCTCTTGATCTTGTCCTTGTATTTCTCATCCAATTCACCCTGGAAATTCTTATGCTTGATTCTCGGCTCTATTTTTTTCTTGTCGCGCGTCAATTCCTCCACTTCACGAACCGACAATCCGTCTTCCATGATGCGGTGATAGATATCCACCATGTCATCCGCTTTCTCAACGTTGATGAGGGCTCTGGCATGTCCCATGGAAATTTTCTTTTCGCGGATTCCCAATTGGACTTCAGCGGGAAGTTTGAGCAAACGCAAATAATTGGTAACTGTCGATCGCTGTTTGGAAACTTTTTCGCTGAGTTGTTCCTGGGTCAAGCTGCATTCGTCAATTAACCTTTTATAACTGATGGCAATCTCGATCGCATCCAGATTTTCACGTTGGATGTTTTCCACCAATGCCATTTCCAACATCGCCTGATCATTCGCCACGCGCACATACGCAGGAACATTTTCCAATCCTGCAAGCTGTGAAGCGCGGAAACGGCGTTCACCGGAAATCAATTGGAAACGGTCGTAGCCCATTTTGCGAACGGTAACCGGTTGAATGATGCCGTGCAGTTTGATGGAATCGGCCAATTCGGAAAGCGCCTGCTCTTCGAAATGCGATCGTGGCTGAAACGGATTCGCTTCAATCAATGCGAGTGGAATGTTTGTGACGGCACCAACTACGGCACCCAATTCATTGGAGGAACGTGTGGTGGTGGTAATATCTGTGCTTGCGCTTTCCAATAATGCGCTGAGTCCTTTTCCGAGTGCGTTGCGTTTGTTGCTCATTGTGAAATAGTATTCTGTATACTGTGCGGAGTGCGTTGCGCTTATACATGGCACAGTGCACATGGCGCTGACTACAAATTTAATTCTGTGTAATGTTTATGATTTTCTCCTCGTCGCTCAATCGTGTCATATTGTTTTTCTGAAGGATTTCACGTGCAAGATTCAGGTAATTGATCGCGCCTTTGCTAGTGGCATCGTGCATGATGATGGTTTCACCGAAACTTGGTGCTTCACCGAGTTTGGTATTGCGTTGGATGATGGTGTCAAAAACCATTGACTGGAAATGTGTTTTCACTTCTTCCACCACTTGATTGCTCAAGCGCAAACGGATGTCATACATCGTCAACAGGATTCCTTCGATGGCAAGTTCGGGATTGAGACGGGTCTGGACGATTTTTATGGTGTTCAATAATTTTCCGAGACCTTCCAGCGCAAAATATTCGCATTGAACCGGAATCAGAACAGAATCGGCGGCGGAAAGCGAATTGACAGTAACCAATCCGAGTGAAGGTGAACAATCGATGATGATGAAATCGTAATCGCCTTTCACTTTTGCGAGTGCGTGTTTCATCATCTTCTCGCGATTCGGAAGATTGATCATTTCAATTTCGGCACCGACAAGATCGATGTGTGCGGGAAGCAAATCGAGATTGGGCGTAGTGGTTTGCAGGATAATGTCTTTCGGATCCTTACCGTCAATGATGCATTCGTAAATGCTTGTCTTGATATTTTTCGGATCGAAGCCAACACCCGAAGTTGAGTTTGCCTGTGGATCAGCATCAACAAGAAGTGTGCGGTATTCCAACACGGCGAAACTCGCTGCGAGATTGATGGCCGTTGTGGTTTTTCCAACTCCGCCTTTTTGATTTGCTACTGCGATTATTTTTCCCATAACTAGTTAAGATTCCCAATTTCCAATTCCAAATCGACATTAGTTGGTGTGCGCGCTTTTGGAACCTGCTTTTTGTGTTTTTGAATTTTTCATTTCCATTGTTTCACCGATTTTCATCAGCGTCAATTTTTTTCCTGCGCGCGAAAATTTCCGTTCCGATTCTTCGTGATTGATCTTGATGTATCCGAAAGTGTCATAATGCATTCCGATAATGTCAGAACAATTTACAAAATCAGCGGCAATGATGCCATTGTCAACTCCCATTGTGAAATTGTCGCCGATCGGTAAAAAGGCAAAATCAATTTGGCGGAATTCGCCAATGAGTTTCATGTCGTACGTCAATGCAGTGTCACCGGCGTAATAAAAATTCCCTTCATCGCTTTCAATCACAAATCCCATCGGTTGTCCGCCGTAAGTTCCATCAGGCATGGTACTCGAGTGAACGG
>CAYMZV010000099.1:0-13092 GCA_964394965.1 uncultured Chryseobacterium sp. | reverse complement strand
GTAACACTTCCATCTCCCGTTGAAAGTGTCATGAAATAAATTCCGGAAGAAAGTTCAGCCGTTGCAACGTTCATGGAATAATTTCCTGAAGTCATTTGCTGTTTGTCGGAAACAATGCTCACAAGATTTCCGGTCATGTCATAAATTTTCAACGACACGCAGGAATTTTCAGTGAGCGTAAAATTCACTGTCGCATTTTCATTAGATGGGTTCGGGAATAAACCGATCGATCCGATTTCAATCGGCGAAGTTGCAATGCCGCTTGAGCTTGGTGAGTAATTGATATTTCCAGCCAACAATCCGGTGTTGTTCGTTTCATCGGTTTCACTCACATCATTATTGGAGTCCACCCATACACCCAGACGGTAAGTGCCCGCAGGAATTCCCGGTGTGTTGTTGATGTCAATGTTCCAATTGGAAATCGTGATCAAAGAATTTCCGGAAAGCGAAGGAACATTCGTTGTGCCAATGACCCAATGATTCGTTGTGTTCGGATCATACAGGTACATGGCAACGTCAAATGCGCCCGCACTGTTGTTGTCATTGTTCACCACATCCACAGAAATGCTCGTGATGATTCCATTGGCGCCGGGAGGATTGTAAGCGTAATTGATTCCCGGAGCGAGATCCTGGGCGGAGAGTTTCAGTCCTGCAAGAAAAAGTGCAGCGGAAAAAAGTAAGGTTTTCGTTTTCATGGTTTTTGTTTTTATGGTTTAGTCCCGAACATTCGGGATGGATGCAAAGGATGCCAAAACCGAGCCAACAGAAATCGAAAGTGTTTGCATTTCAGGTCAGATAGAATAAGATCATAAAAATGAATCAACCCTGGAACCCTTTATCGACAGGCATCTCAGGAATTCGCGTGTGACTTCACAAGGAAAGGGATTACTGATTTCAAATGTGCAGATGACAGATGAAAAGAGATGAGAGTGTTCCAACGAAACGATTTTTTCCCCGTCCCATCTCTGACGTCCCTCGTCCCATGCCTCCCGTCCCATCTATGACGTCCCTCGTCCCATCTCTCCCGTCCCATCTCTCCCGTCCCTCGTCCCATGCCTCCCGTCCATCTCTCTTGTCTAACAGCAGATGTCTATCTTTGCAGCCATGTTGAACGAACAGAAAAGCTATTCAGGAAAAATCGGATTACTCGTGTTGGTGGCGGCACTCGGATATTTTGTCGACATCTACGATTTGCTTTTATTCGGTGTCATCAGAAAAGATTCCCTCAACGAAATTCTCCAGCTGCAATTCGGTCCCATGTCGGCAGATGCACTTGCCAACCTCAATGTGTATTTCGGAAAACTTTTGTTGAATTGGCAAATGGCGGGAATGCTCACGGGAGGAATCATCTGGGGAATGATCGGTGACAAAAAGGGAAGACTTTCCGTTTTATTCGGTTCCATCATTCTCTATTCCGTTGCAAATATTCTCAATGGAATGATTACCACCACAACCGCATATTCCATTCTGCGTTTCATTTCAGGTTTCGGTCTTGCCGGTGAATTGGGTGCGGGAATAACGTTGGTCAGCGAATCCATGTCGAAAGAAAGACGCGGATACGGAACAATGATAGTTGCAACCGTTGGTGTGTTCGGAGCGGTGGTGGCAGGATATATGGGAGGTGTCATTCACAATTGGCGATATTCCTTTTATGTTGGAGGTGGAATGGGATTCGGATTGCTGTTGCTGCGGATAGGCGTTTATGAATCGGGATTGTTCAAGGGAATCAAGCAGGAAAATGTTTCGCGCGGAAATTTTTTCCAACTGTTTGCGAACCGTGAAAGCATGAAAAAATACCTGAGCATTATTTTCGTTACGGTTCCGGTTTGGTATTTTATCGGCACGCTTGTTTTCTTTGCACCCGAATATGCCGAAGCAATGGGTTTGCCGAAAGGATCAATCTCCGCTGCGCATGCCATCATGTACGCTTACATGGGCATCACCTGCGGGGATTTCATTTCCGGATTGATGAGTCAGTTGATCAAGAGCAGGAAAAAAACACTCGGCATATTTTTATCGCTGACAACATTGGCCATCGCTTTGTATTTCATTCTCGGCGGGATTTCCGTATTCATGTTTTATGCGGTTGTCATTTTCGGTGGTGTGGCAACCGGTTATTGGGCGGTGTTCATGAGTACGGCGGCGGAATCTTTCGGAACGAATATCCGTGCAACGGCAACAACAACAGCGCCGAATTTTGTGCGTGGTTCCACCATCCTGATCTCGTTTTTGCTCAGCCTCATTTCACTTGCCTTTCATGACAAGATCACTTACACTTTGATTACCGGTGGAATACTTATTGCAATCGCTTATTTTGCATTGTATCATTTGAAAGACACTTTCGGAAAAGATTTAGACTACATCGAAAAATGAACAGAAAAACAGTAGTGATCGGCGCATCTGAAAATCCGGAACGGTACAGCAACCGTGCCGTGAAATCGTTATTGCGTCACGAACAGGAAGTGGTTGCTGTCGGATTGAAAGAGGGCGAAATCGATGGCGTGAAAATCCTGACGGGAAAACCTGCAATTGAAAATGTGGATACGGTTACGATGTATGTGGGTCCCGCACACCAGAAAGATTGGTACGATTATGTCTTGTCATTGAAACCGAAACGGATCATTTTCAATCCGGGTGCTGAAAATCCCGAGTTTGAAAAACTTGCAGAACAGAATGGAATCGAAGTGGTGGAAGCCTGTACGTTGGTGATGCTTTCGATCGGGAATTTCTAACCGGAAAACAATTCCGAAAAAATCACCGAAAAAAATCAGGATCATTTCAACATTTGCCGCATGTAAGTGCCTGCGAAAGTGGTGCAAGACGCCCCGTGCGTATAACCGATTTCCGAAACATCAATTTGATCGGTGCGGTAAAGCAGTGTGATGATGACTGTATCGTGTACCGTGTAAGTTGCCATATCCGATTTGATGAGATTTGCATTTCCCTTGATGCTTTCGAGACAATCGGGATTCTGTTGCACCAGTTCGAATTTCAAACGGTTGTCCGACAGCGGCGCATCTTTTATTTGCAATGTTATTCCCGTTTCATTGGTAAATGTGCCCACCCAATTGATCGGTACGGGTTTATACGCAGAAGGATTTTCATTCAACTTGGTTGCCGGGAAATAATTGGGAATTTCACAACCCAAAGTCAGTGCGACAAGCATGCCACAGAAAAAGACGGTTTTCATGGCGATTGATTTTAAGGTTCACACTAATTTACCCAATGCGCAAAAGTGAACCGGCAACCTTTCGATGCTTGGTTGTTTTTAAAGTACTGATGGTTGAAAGATGCTGTGAATTGAAATCATTTTTTCCAGTCTTCAACATTCATCCGTATTATCTTGATGATGAACAGGAAGGTGCCTCGCAATGCAACAAGCAACGACACGAGTTGCAGAAGTTCAAGATAGATATTCGTTGATCCGACGCAATAAAGAGTTGTGTAAATCGCGGCGGGAATTATTCCAAGAAAAATGAATTCCCGAATGGTTTTTAACCAAGTCGGAGTCGGATTGCTTTTTGGAGATTGATTGATCAGCATGTTCTCAATCGACAGGTTTAAACTGAATTGCAAAGTGATGGCTGATGATGTTGAATCCTTTCTTCAGATAGAATCGGTGCGCATCAAAACGTTGTACACCCGAATCGAGATGCAAGGTTGCACAATTTTCCTTTTTTGCAAGATCAATAAGGTAGTCGATTATTTTTCCGCCATAACCCGAGCTGCGGAATTCTTCCATTGTGCTGAGGTCGTCGAGATAAATGCTTTTTCCACGGTGCAACATTTCCTCCCTTCGGAATCCACCGACGGCAGGAACCTTACCGTTTTCCAATTCAACGAATACCAACTGAAAACCGTTTTGCATCATGCGTTTTATTCTCGGCAGGAATTCCTCTTCCTTCAGAAACGGACGTAATTCTTTCAATGCGGGAAAACAACGTTGAATGTCGGAATCGGTAATGGCGAGTTTGATTTGTTCCATGATTTATTTTGCGTTTCCGTTTTCAGGAATATCTATTTTTCGATTTTGTCAAATGGCACCCCACACGAATTTGTTTTTTTTCGCGGTGTCCAATATTCCCTTAAGGTATTCTGCGAATTCGGCATCGTCCGTTTCTTCACAATCGGCAACATAAGAATCAATGCAGGCAAATCCATTCTCAATGTCATCCACACCGAAACTGAATCCTCCATTATTGATCCCATCCAATCCGATGGCGTCATATTGTTTCAGTTTGCTGTTGGGAATGAACAACGCAGCCTCGTCATAAAAAATATCCATCCAAGTTCCGTTGGACATCGAAGTGTGTCCCTTTTCCCATTCCGCAAGGAATTCCGCATCGGCAAACAGTTGATGGACTTCCACTTTCAATTCATTATCGGCGAAAGAAAATCTGTAAACCGTTTGGTCAATGAGTTCGAAAAATTCTTCGGTGAAACGATGTTGAGCGAATTCCTTTACGGCATCCAATTTTACGGCATGGCTCGCATCATGTGCAAGACAGCCTGAAATCCCGAATCCACAAGCTAGACCCATTTTTTGTTTTTTTTGTGGCAAAAAAATGATTTTCCCTTTTGGGAATCATTCATTTGATGTTCACCGTAAGGAAGATTTCCCCAAATTTGATGGAAAGTTTCGCCCCGACCAAATCTTATTTGTTTTTTAATGAAACAGGGACAGCTTTATTTTTTCATTTCCTGCCTTTTCTTTCTTGGAAATTCCTTTCATCCGCTTTCGGCGCAGGGGAATTTCAATATCGGAATCATTCCCAGTTTTAATTTGCCGGCAAAAATTTCTCCGCGTACCGGAAGCATTCCCATTCAAAGTGTTTGGTCGACAGGTTGGCAATGGACTGCCGGTTATGAATATGAACATAAAAAAAATGCATTCGCGGTTTCGTACATGGCAGGACGCACGTCCATGAAATTCGACAACAACATCAAATCGGAGTCGATGCAATTTTTGCTTCCCGATCAGCAAGTCAAATTTTCGGATTTCTCGATGATTTATGTTTCACTTCATTTCTCCTATTTGAGATTGATCAGTGAAGGATTGAATGATAAAATATGGGTGGGTGCCAGCGTTGGATTGCGTGACTATGTTTTTCGCCGCTCAACAAATTGGTATGATGCATCGACAGCCGATACAACCTATCAACTCGCTTATGTGCGCTTGCGTGCCAGAAGATTGGCTCCGGTTGTTTCGGGAGAAATCATGGAAGAGTGGACTTTCAAAAGGGAGAGCCGTTTTCGTGCGGGATTGGAATTGGAATATGTTCCGCTTGCGCCTGTGCGGGGAAACTATACGATGTTGCGCAATTTTTCAAGTGAATCGACAGGGAGATTTACGGTTGACGGATCGTTCATCGGGGTCAAAGTGGATTATGTTTTCAGGAACAGGAAGGTGAAGAAAAAAAATGAAACCAATGATGAAGATTATAATGTGGAAAAACCAAAGCGCAAACCGGTTGCATTCCGTTCATTCGGAAACAATTGGATTTTTTCCATTCAACCGAACCGCATTGCACCGGTGGAACTGACAAGAATTTATGGATCGGTTCATCCAGTCGCAAAATGGACGACGGGTTGGGATGCGAACATTGCGCGACGGATGATTTTATTCAAGCAGGTTTTCGTTGTGGAAATCCAATACGGCAGGGCTTCCGAAAAAATGCAAGTCGATTTGAACCAGTCGGTTCTTCCGTCACTTCCGAACAATAGGAATTTTACATCGCACACGTATGGATTTTCCTATGTAATGCCGCGCATTGCTTACGATTATTGTCTGCGTGAAAGGGAAAAAAACCGGTTGATCCTGGAAGCGGGAGTGGGCGTGAGGTATTGGTTTTTTCAAGACAGCCGGTTCGTTGCAAGGAGTTATTCCAATTCAAATCCCAACCTTACACTTACTTCACCGAGAAATTATTCTGTCGTTTATTCCGAGTCGATGCAAAACAACAGAAGGAACCTTGTTCCCGATTTTTCATTGGCAATCATGGAAGAACATGCTGCGCGATTCGGCAATTGGCAATTCGGTTTGCAATTCCAATATCTTCCGTTTGCCGCGTTTACAGGCAATTACGGCATTCTTCCCGGCACTCCCGATCACCAATACGGTGGATTCACTTTTTCGGGAACGAGTGTCGGATTCAAATTGGGATATGTTTTTCAGGTGAAGAAAAAGGTGAAGGCGGAACAGCCGCAACAGAAATAAATGGGGTTAGGACTTATCTCAAAATCCGAAATTCGCAATAGAGGTTTCAGATTCCAAACTTCCAGATTCCAAATTCGGATCTGTTATCTGCTTTTGAAATCCAATATGCGGCATAGAGGTTTCTAGTTTTCCGTGATAAGGATTGCAACGCCAAAAAGTGTTTTGACGTGTGGCCAGAAAACCAATATTCCAATTGCAAAAGCGGTGAATGCCGAAATCAAGACGGCTGCCGCTGCGATGTCTTTTATTTTTCCAATGTCAACATGATGTCCCTGTGAAATGAAATCGGCGAGGGATTCTATTGCGGAATTGAAAAGTTCCGCAGCGAAAACAAATCCGATGGCGAAAACAATTGCAATCCAATCGTGTGATGAGATTCCGAGAATGAAACCGGCAGCAACAACAAGTATCATTGCAACAAGATGAATGCGCATGTTGTGTTCACCGGAAATGGCGAGACGGATTCCATTGAACGCATGACGGAACGAACGCAGACGTTTTTTCATTGAGAAAGATTGCTGTGATTTATCGTGCTGCTGTTACATGTTCTTGTTTTGTCCGATCACACAATTTACGATCAATCATTCCATAAAAAAAGGACGAAGTTTCCTTCATCCTTTGCAATTGGGTCCAGTGGGTTATGCAATCAGTTATTCAACATCACAGGCATCACCAGCATCAATGTATCTTCCGCTTCGGTTTGTTTGGCAACCGGTAAAAGGATTCCCGCACGATTCGGTGCCGACATTTCAATCATCGCTTCATCGCTTCCGATATTCACCAGCATTTCTGCAAGGAATTTGGAATTGAAACCGATTTCCATATCATCACCTGCATAAGAACAGGTCAAGCGTTCAGCCGCTTCATTTGAAAAGTCCAAATCTTCAGCGGAAATATTCAATTCGCTTCCCGCCATTTTCAAACGCACTTGATGGGTTGTCTTGTTGGCAAAAATGGAAACGCGGCGAATGCTTCCGAGCAAGGCGGAAGTGTCAACCGTCAATTTATTCGGATTGTTTTTTGGAATGACCGCTTCGTAGTTCGGATATTTTCCGTCAATCAATCGGCAGATCAGGGTTGAACCTACTGTTCCATCCGGAGCTATTCCCCAAGAGAAACGTGCGTTGGTTGCATTGTATTCCACACGGATGATTCCTTCAATACCACCGAGAATCCCTTTCAAAAGATTCAACGGTTTGCGTGGGAGAATGAATGAAGCACTGCCGGTTGATTTTACATCGCTGCGACGGTAACGAACCAGTTTGTGTGCGTCGGTGGCAACAAAAATTGTTCCTTCAGGAGAAAACTGCACAAACACACCTGACATCACAGGACGGAGTTCATCGTTGCCGGCGGCAAAAAGGGTTTTGGAAATTGCACGGCCGAGTACCGCTCCATCCATGTCAATCGATTGTCCACCATCAACTGCGGGAGCTTTTGGAAACTCATCCCCATTCTGTCCGGTGATTTTATATTTTCCGTAATCCGAGGAAATTTCAATCGCGAAACGTTTTTTGTCAATTGAAAAAGTCAATGGTTGTTCAGGAAAAGTCTTGAGTGTATCCATGAGCAATCGAGCAGGAACAGCCACATTGCCGGAATCTTTCGACTCGACATTCAATTGTGTTGAAATGGTTGTTTCAAGATCGGAAGCGGAAATTGTCAGGGAGCCTTTATCGACTTCAAAAAGAAAATTATCGAGAATCGGGAGTGTGTTGCTGGAATTGAGGACACCGCTCAACATTTGAACCTGCTTCAGGAGTGAAGTACTGGATACAATAAATTTCATAGTGAATAGAGTAAGGCTACGTTAGTTGCAATTGCAAAAATATCCCTTTAAATGGCCTTCGTCGTCACAAAAAATCCAAGTATTGAACAACTTTTTAACAACGTAATGGGGACGCGGGATGAAGGGCGGCGACAAGGGGCAAGAGACAGGTGAGAAGCGAAAAAATAAAATCAAACTTGTGGCGTGTTGCCTGCCGCGCGTCACTTTTTCTTCGGCATGACAATCTTTCTCGGTAAAAAATATTCGGGAGTTTCCAATAATTTTCCGAAAACATAATACTGCACAATTACAAAATCCTGCCCGTTGTTAATTTGTGCATACATCCTGTCGACATCATACGGTTGTACATTTCCGGTTGTGTCTTCCGTTCCGTCGCCTTTTTTCAGGAACATTTTTATTTCATTCTTCCTGTTGGCATCATCGGTAATGGTAATGATGTGTTCGGGTGTGGAGTGGAGAATGGAATCCATTTCCGGTTTCGGCAAATCGGTGACAAAATTCTCGAATCCGATATTTCCGAAATAGGAAATGAATTGTTTGACGGCAACCGTGTCGAATGGAAGCGGTTGTCCGGATAAATTCTGCAATCCAAAACCTTTCTCCGAGGAAGATTGGGTAACAACAAACGATTGTTCGGGTTGTCCCTTGTGTTCGATTTTTATGGAACGGATATTCGGAACGAAATAGCGGAAAACATTCCTGTCGCGCCATTCCGTTTCCTTTGTAAAATACCTTGTCGTGAGGTAACCATTGAATCCCTTGATTTCCATGATGAATGGTTCGGAGGAATTCACGATATCATCAGGATCGGAAATATCGCTGAGCAGCATGTAAGTTCCCATCATATCCTGCGTTTCCTGTCCCACATAATATTGCTTGATCAGTTTGTCGCCTGCATAAATTTCACATTTTGTTCCACCCGTTGCCAACGCTTTGATCACATTGTCTTTGGCCTTGTTGCTGACCGGTTCACGAACGGAAACATCATGAATGGTCACCAGCAATATTTGAATGGCATCGGGTCGCGCATAATATTTTCCATCCACTTTCCAACGGCCATCACTTTCTTTTGTCAGTGTAACCTGTTTCTGCGCTTTATCGGCAAGGAAAATTTTTGTGATGGAAGCCGTATCCGTGACAGCGAAATCTCGCAAGGCGGGAGGAATTGTTCCTGAACCCTGACGATGGATCAGCCAGAAAGTCAAACCACCAAGAGCGAGTGCAATGAGAAGTGTAATTGTGTTGCGATTCATAGAGAGAATTCAAAGATTCGAAAATCAGAAGATTCAAGCATTCAAAAATTTCCCGCAGATTATTTTTTCCGGAGTTTATTTTTCATGATTGAATCTTTGAATTTTGAATTGATTGTGGCTGGGGAAATTGTAGTAATCAAATATCGTGATTGGCAATGGAAATTTCGAGGCGAACTTGTTGACGGTTGAAATGAATCGTCAGCTGGTTGAAATGGGATTGCTGTCGGGATCATTCGTCTTTTTGGTAAAGCAGGGTTTTGCCGAATCGTGCCGCAACAACTACGATTACTTCAACGGCCAACGAAACATAAAAGCCCAAATGGAATCCCCAAATGGAATGGAAGATGAAAAGTGTGATGAAGGCAACGATTCCCCAAAGCACATAACTAACCACGGCAGGTATTCTCTTGCCGTAAATGTATCTTCTCCGCCTGAGCCAGAAACTCAGGAAACCGAAAGCGATGACCACAAATATCGGCCCGAGTGTATTGACCATTTGCCATTTCAAGCGATGGTCTTTTATTTTTCCCTTGTCCAACAATCGCAATGTCACTTCGCGCGAACGAACGGACAAAAGTCCCTTGTCGTCACACAAATAATTCATGCAATTCAACAGGAATGTTTTGTTCGCATAAAATTCCTGGTTCATTTCATTCATCAAATCCAATCCGAGAGGAAGCGGCTTTCCCTTGTAAACAGGATTTCTCGCCACATCGCCATCGCCGACTACAATGATTTTTGATTTTACGCCATGGCTTTTGTAACCGATGAGCGGACTGTTCTTGAATTCGGGAGGCAAGAATTTATTCTTGAAATAGGAATCGAAACTCCCTTCGAGTAAAACGGCAACCGGTTGGTCGGGATGATCAAAACTTCTTGGGTCGCGTTCCACCAAAGCCATTTTCAATCCGATGCGCGTAGGTGTGCGCTGGAAACGCGATTTGTCGGAAGCCTTGAGCAAGATTGTTTTCTGGATTCCGGGAGACGTTTCAACCGTATCAACCGTACTCAGGAAATCAAACTTGATGCGGTCAAGGTTTTTTACGATGGGATGATTTTCAGCTGGAAGGATGGTGGGTGAAAAATACCAAGGTGCGGGAATGAATTGTGTTTGCGCTCCGCGTTCAGGCATTTCAATTTGTGCGCAATAAAGATCTTCGACCAAGGTGGAATTCAACCGTGCGCCATAACGGAAAGTCAATTCCTCGATTCCGAGTTGCCGCGGCATTCCCAATGTCATTCCTGTCAGGCGGAGACTGTCCATGTTCGTATAAACAGGATCGATGAGGAACAATGCCTTGCCACCGTACATGATGAATTGGTCAATCACAAAAAGTTCGCGCGGGGAAAATGCGGAGTCCGGTCCATCAATGAGAATGGCGGCATACTTGTTTGTGATCTGCGTTGCATTCTGGACGGTATCACGGAATGCATTCAGGTTATTGTGGAAGTCAACAAAATCAACCGTGTAATATTCGCGCAAACCTTTTACCAAATCACTCAGCTCCAATGTGTCCGGTTCGCCGTGCCCCATCGTGATAGCCACTCTCGGCTTGATACGCATTTGCAATTTCCGGATCGCATTCGACAATTCATATTCCAATCCTTCCACTGCATGGTTCAACTGGTTTTCATTCGGTTTCGAACTGTAACCCATCAACGGAACCAAAACTTCCTGTCCGTGATACGAAGCAACCGCCCAAGGGAATAAAAGTTTCTGCACTTCCGCACCATTGTCGTCCGTAAAAGTGGCGGGCTGCGGAATCATTCCTTTTTCATACAGCTGTTTCTGGAATTTTATCCGCTCTTTCTCTTCCGGATTTTCTCCCGGATTGATGAATTCATATTGGATCTTGTCGCCGCCGAATGCACGGAATTCATCCAACATGATTTTTGTTTCATCACGCAATCGTTTGTAATCGCCGGCACCCTGTGGAAAATCGCCATCGAGATAAACCTTGAAATAAACAAGGTCATCGAGATTCTCGACCATTTCCTTTGTGCTCTCGGCAAGTGTGTAACGTTTCTCTGTCGTTAAATCAAAACGTGTGAAAACATATTGCGAGATGACATTCAACAACACGACAATGAACAACCCCAATGCAAGGTTGATCAAATCGGATCGTTTTTTATTTTCTGTACTCATTTGTCTTTTTGCGTAGACTTGAGAAGTTGGACGGGTGGCGAGGGAAAATTATTTTTCGTTGTTGATTCCCATTTTTGTCATCCCAAGTTTCATGTCTAATGTCTAACGTCTGTTTTCTGTTTTCACCATTTCCTGCTTTCCAAAACCGTTTTTGTCAATAAGACGAAAAAAGCGTTGAAGCTCAAGAAATAGACAACATCACGCGTGTCAATTACGCCACGTGCGAGTGAATTGTAATGCAAATTGATTCCAAGCGCCTGAATGAATGTATCGGTTTTCCCGAATAGTGAAAGGGAGCTGATCATTTCAAATCCGGTGTAACAGAAAAAACAAAGTGCAAGGGAAAGAATGAAGGAAATGATCTGGTTGTCGGTGAGCGAAGATGCAAAAATGCCAATGGCTACAAAAGACGATCCCAGGAAAAGCAATCCGACATAGGAGCCCCACGTTCCACCCGCATCGATATTCCCTTTGGGACTTCCGAGAATGTAAACGCTGTAATAATAAACCAATGTTGGCAGCAACGAAATCAGGACAAGAATGAATCCAGCGAAATATTTTGCGAGGATGATCTGCAAATCGGTGATCGGGCGGGTGAGCAGCAATTCAATTGTTCCCGATTTTTTTTCATCGGCAAAAGAGCGCATGGTAATGGCGGGAATGAGAAAAAGAAAAACCCAAGGCGCAATGGCAAATAAGGTGTCGATATTCGCATAGCCACTGTCGAGCACATTCGATTCGCCCTTGATGATCCACATGAACAAACTGATGGCGAGCAGAAAAACCACAATCACGATGTACCCTATCAGGGAAGAAAGGAAACTGCGGATTTCTTTGACAAAGAGTGAATACATATATAATGTGGGGACGCCTCAAAAATAACGGATAAACAAGCATTTTGATTTCATTTGCAAACAACCTTTTAACATCCTTTTGCACAATTGAATGCATTTGGGAGCAGTGGCAAGTGACAGGTGACAGGTGATAAGATGCAAATCCATTGGAGAAAGTGGTGAATGGGGGAGTGATTGTTTTTTTCCTTGCAGCAAAAAAATATTGAAAAATGTTTTCTTGTTAACGAATCGCCTCAGAAACACTCCCGAGGCTTCGGAAATAGCGAAGAGGGACGAAACTTTTTCAACCTTCCAACTTTTCAACTTACCAAGTGATTTTTTTATCCAAGTTGTACGGTTAATGAACTTGCGTTATCTTTATTTTCTAACCTCGATCAACCAACTGCATGAAACTTTCTTTCCGCCTCTTCCTGCTTTTCTGCATCGTGTTTTTTTCCCTTGGAAAATCGCTTTATGCACAACCGGGAGTAAACAGCAATTGGGTTTTTGGATCCAATGCCGAAGTCACTTTCAACTCGGGAACTCCTGTTTCCGTTGGCGGTGCCATGATTGTTGCCAATGAAGGATCGGCTTCCATCAGTGACGCTGCAGGACAAATGTTGTTTTATACCGATGGCACTTTGGTGTATGACAGGAATAACAATCAGATGCCGAATGGATTTGGACTGCTTGGAAATTCTTCCTCCACACAATCAGCCGTAATCTGTCCCGCTCCCGGAAATCCGAATCTCTATTATATTTTCACTGCCGACCAGGGCGGATACGGTGGACCTAACCAAGGTGTTTATTTCAATACGGTTGACATGACGTTGAACTCCGGTAATGGAGATGTG